>JBAYRM010000007.1:0-33209 GCA_041676665.1 Trueperaceae bacterium | reverse complement strand
GTGCCGAAGCGGTCGCCGTCGCCGTTCTGGAAGTCGCCTACGACTACGCCTTCGATCGTGAGCGTTTCGCCGATCAGTGGAGAGCGGTTTCCCGTGCCCTGGACCTGGTGGATGGGGGTGGCTGGCGCGCCGCAGGTGGCCAGGTTGACCTGCCGGTCGGACGGACTCGGGGGCGCGGTGGTGGATCGCGGCGCCTGCGAGGCGGTTACTGAACTCGCGGCCGCGGCTGCCTGGGAAGAAGCTTGGGCTGTGTCGGGACCGCGGAAGCAGCCGCCAAGCAGTAGCACCATTATTAGGAGAGTTATCGGTCTGGCCATGTTCACCTCGAAGCATAAGGCTGATGCGCGTTTCGGGCCGGCGCCCGGCAGCTTGATCCCCGGCGCAGGTATGAAGCAAACGTACTACGTGCGCTGGTGGCGGGTGCGGCACGGCGAGCGAGGGGTGGTTGAGCGCAAGGCGACACATGCACTTGTGCTAGAACAATTAGAACTATATACTTGATGCATGCTCATCCGGATCGACACAGCTTCAGCGGAGCCACTGTACGCGCAGATCGTGCGCGCGGTGCGTCAGGGCGTGGCCCGCGGCGAGATACGGCCAGGCGACCGATTACCGGCCGCGCGGGAGTTAGCGCAGTCGCTCGACGTGAACATGCACACCGTGCTGCGCGCCTACGGCGAGCTCAGAGATGCCGGCGATATCGAGCTCCGCCGCGGTAGGGGAGCCACCGTGGTAGCCCGAAGGGTGGCCAACTCCAAAGTTTCGAAAGCCGTTGAACAACTACTCGAAGTAGCGCGCCAGAGCGGCGTGAGCCTAGAAGAGCTACATGAAGCACTCGACGAAGGAGCCGACCGATGACCCACAAGACCCCCGCCCCAGACAAAGCGCGCCGCCAGGCCGAAGAGCGCCTCCGCAGCAGGCACCTCCTGGTCACGGTCTCCGTGACCGCTCTCGCCACGCTGGCTTACCTGCTGACGCTTCTCCTCACCGCCGGCAGGCTACCGGACACCATGGCCACGCACTTCGGTGTTGGGGGCCAGCCCGACGAGTTCATGCGAACCTGGGTCGCGCTTCTTTTCCAGGGCGCCGTAGTGGTCTTCCTGCCCGTGGCTCTGCTAGTGACCTTTGGCTTCGCTAACTGGTGGAAAGGTGAGTTCGCTCGCGCGCTCTCCGCCATGATCTCTGGACTCTGCGCGGTGCTCGCCACCATGTTCGTGGTGCTGACCGTGGCTCATGTCGGAGTGGCGGACCCCGCCGAGGTGCGGCTGACTTGGCAGATGGGGCTCATCATGCTCGGCGTGGGCGTAGCCGTGGCCATGTTGGTCATGTTCTTACTGCCACGGTCGTTGCCTCGCCCGGAACCGAGCCCCGTGGTGCCTGTAGAGATCGCCCCGAACTACCGAGTTTCGTGGTTCGGCAAGGCGCGCATGGGCCAAACGTTCGTGATCACCATGGCCGCCGCCACCGTACTGGTGGTGGCCGCAACGATCGCCTCTAACATCTGGTGGATGTGGTTGATAGTCCTGATGATGATCCTGCTGATGGCGGGGCTGAGCAGCTTCGACGTGGTGGTGGACTCGCGCGGCGTGAGGTGGCGCAGCTCCGTCGGCTTCCCCCGCGGCGCCGTGCGCCTACGCGACATCACGGACATAAGTGTCATCGAGACGAGCCCGGGCGATTTCGGTGGTTACGGAGTGCGCATGATGCCCGGGCGCATAGGCATCATCACCCGCAACGGGCACGCGCTACGCGTGGTGCACGGCGACCGCGAGCTGGTGATAACCGTGGATGACGCCGAGGTGGCGGCTGGCGTGCTGGAGGGTTGGCGCCTTAAGGGGAGAGGTCAGGGCGCCTGAACGCGGCGAACTTCAACTGCGCCCTATGTGGCTGCGGTAATCTTTGGAACTAGAGTGCTAACAGTGAACCAGGATTCCCGCGCATGACCCCGACAACCATAGAGGTAGTCGGCGCCATCCTCTTCGCCGTCGCCATCCTGCACACCTTCTCCGCCGGTGCGCTGGCCAGGCTAGAGACGCGCTTCCTGCGCCATGGCGGGGTGTGGCACCTCCTCAGTGAGGTGGAGGTGGTCTTCGGTTTCTGGGCCATGATCCTGGTGCTCACCATGGCCGTCACCGATGGCGCGGCGGCCGCCACTCAGTACGTGGACACCCGCAACTTCACCGAGCCGATGTTCGTGTTCGCCATCATGGTCATTGCGGGCACCAGGCCGATAATCCAGACGGCAATGGCGGTCGTGAGGCTCCTCTCGCGGGCGTTGCCGTTACCCGGCAGCATGGGTCTCTACCTGGTCGTGATGGCCGTAGTGCCGCTGCTCGGCTCGTTCATCACGGAACCGGCGGCCATGACGCTCGCCGCGCTGGTGCTGGCCAACAGCCTCTTCGGGAGGCAGGTATCGAACCGGCTCAAGTACGCCAGCCTGGGCGTGCTGTTCGTGAACGTTTCGATAGGCGGCACCCTGACCAACTACGCTGCACCGCCCGTGCTCATGGTGGCGGGCACGTGGGGTTGGGACCTGCCGTTCATGCTCAGCAATTTCGGGTGGAAGGCCGCCCTGGCGGTGGTCGTTAACGCTTTTGGCGCCACGTTGCTCTTCCGCAAGGAACTCAGGCGCCTGGCACCCGCGACCGGCCCCTTGAGCAACCCCGTACCGCTGCCCCTCGTACTGGCGCACATCGGCTTCCTGTTAGGTGTCGTGGTATTCGCTCATCACCCCGCCATGTTCATGGGCATCTTCCTGCTGTTCCTAGGCATCGCCAACGCTTACGAGCGGCATCAGGACCGCCTCATCCTGCGCGAAGGGCTTCTGGTGGCGTTCTTCCTCGCAGGGCTCGTTACTCTCGGCGGCATGCAGTCGTGGTGGTTGCAGCCGCTCCTCTCGGGCATGACCGCCGACCAGGTGTTCCTGGGCGCCACGGCGCTGACGGCCGTTACTGACAATGCGGCCCTCACGTACCTCGGCTCGCTGGTGCAGGGGCTGAGCGACGAGTTCAAGTACGCGCTGGTGGCGGGCGCGGTGACCGGGGGTGGACTCACCATCATCGCCAACGCGCCTAACCCGGCCGGGGCTTCCATCCTGAGGAAGTACTTCGATCACGAAGCGATCAGCCCGCTCTGGTTGCTGGCGGCGGCTCTTGGACCGACCGTGGTGGCGGCCCTGGCCTTCTGGTTCCTCTGACGGGCGTGCTTACCCACACGGATCCACTACCGCAGGAACCGAAGCGCATCTTGATAGCTGGCACCTCCGGGTCGGGCAAGACCACGTTCGCCCGGGCGCTAGCCCGCGCGTTGCACCTGCCGTACACCGAGATCGACTCGCTGTTCCACGGCCCAGGTTGGACCCCAAGACCGGAGTTCGTGGCCGACGTGACCACGCTGACGCAGCAAACAGAGTGGGTGACCGAATGGCAGTACCACCAGGTCAGACCGCTGCTAGCAGCCAATGCCCAGTTGCTCGTGTGGCTCGACTACCCGCGCAGTCTCATCATGTGGCGCGTCATCAAGCGCACCATCAGACGCTGGGCCACGCGCGAGGAGCTTTGGAACGGCAACCGCGAGCGCAACCTGTGGCGTTCGTTCACAGACAGGGAGGGCATCATCAGGTGGGCGTGGCAAACGCATCGACTGACGGGGGAGCGGGTTCGCGAGCTGGAAGCGGCCGCGGCGAGCCCCACGATAGTGCGCCTGCGCAACCCTTTAGAGGCGCAAGGCTGGCTCGACGCCACGGCCGCCATGCGTGATCGGGGCGCAACGCTCGACTAACGGCGCGATAACTCACGAATCACGGTGCACTCCGTAACCTCTTCCCAGCGGCGCCCGGTTCGGGCAGGCACGCCGCCCAGAAGGAGAAGAGATGACCAAGTTCGCCACGCCATCAGCCGTTCGCAACTTCGCACTCACCGTTCTCCTGATCGCCGCTGCAGCCCTCTCGGTTGCGTCCGCTTCCCGCGGAGGTTTGCAGTACGTCACGCAGTTCGACGGAGGCGCAGGCGGACGGCTCGCCGTCACTAGTTACACCACCTTTGACGCGGTCGCCCGCAGCGCCCCACGGGCCGACGTCAGGTTCGTGCTGCTCTCGGTCAACCTCGCAGCGCAACAGGCCACGGCCGGCTCTCGCTTAGGCCAGTACCTGGCACCCTGACTCGAACCCCTCACCCGGACCTCCCTCCAGTAGGTCCATGACCTGGCAGCCCGGCGGCACCCGAACTAGTCCGCCGGGCTCCTTCATCTACGCCGAGAGGGTGGCGCCGTTCTCACACCGCTCACCAGGCGTTGCCTCTATCCTCGCGACATGCGTGGACTCGTAGTGAGGACGGTGGTCAGCGTTTCGCTGTTCCTGGTACTGGCGCTGGCAGCGTGCGCCGGTGGCCTAAGTCAGCAGCAGTGGGGCTTGGCGGAGGAGATTCTGCAGCACGTGAACGCGGCCAGAACATCCGGCAGAACGTGTGGCAGCTCGACTAGGCCGCCGGTGGCGCGCGTGAGCCTCAGCAGCCAGCTCATAGAGGCCGCCCAGGTTCACAGCGATGACATGATGGCAATGAATGAGCTAAAACACACGGGTTCCGATGGCAGCACCCCGGCCCAACGGATCGCTCGCACCGGGTATCGGGCGGCCGCCACGGGCGAGAACGCCGCCTGGAACTACAACAGCGAGGCGGCGGTCGTTACCGGCTGGCTCGCTAGCGAGCCGCACTGCAACAGCATTATGAGCGGGTCGTACACGGAAATAGGTGCTGCCAGGGCCGGCCAGTACTGGACGCTGGTCTTCGCCCGGCCCCGGCAGTGATGCTAAGAATGAATCGCGCTGCTCAGGTCCCCGTTACGCGATTAAGGCTGAACGTGCCGCTAGCGGTCGACGACTCACCATTGACGACCACGGTTAGTTGGTAATCGCCCGAGAGCGTGTTGCCGTTAACCTCGCCGTTCAGCGTGAACGTCATGCTGTCGCCGTTACTATGCACAGCTACCACCGAGATGACGATGCTGGTGCCGTCGGCCTGGCTGCTGACGTCAACGGTAAGCGTTTCGCCATCGTGTTCGATGCGGAACGAGTTCGCGTAAACGTACCCGCCCGGTTGCACCTCGAACGAGACGGGTAGCACCCCAACGTTACCGGCCCATTCCCCTTCGAGTTCTGGCGAGGCGGTCGGCTGGCTGCAGGCAGCGAGCAGAAGCGTGAGGGCGGCAATCAGAAGTAGTGGCAAGCGCTTCATGTGAACCTCCGTTCGGTCGTAAAAGCTTCGCAGCTAAACTACACCCTAAACATGAGAGTTATGGGTGGTCCGCGCACCCTAAACAGCGCGCTTAGGGCTGGCTTACCTGGCGCTGACCTGCTTGACGCTACACTCCGGAGTGACTCCTAACCCCATCCTCTCTGTTGTCGGTGTCAACAAGCGCTTCTCGAGCGTGCACGCGGTCAACGACCTGAGCTTCGACGTGGAGCGCGGTCAGATCTTCGCGCTGCTCGGACCCAACGGGGCAGGCAAGTCGACCATGGTTCGCATGCTTTGCGGTGTCCTTCAACCCGATACGGGCAGCATCTGGTACGCCCTACACCGCCAAGACAGCAAGACGGAACGGGTTCCGCACCAGGAACTCGGTTACCTCCCAGAGGATCGCGGCCTCTACGCCGACAAGTCGATAATCGAGAACCTGCTGTACTTCGCGTCGCTGAGAGGCTTGAAGCCGTCAGACGCCCGGCCGAAGGCTATGGAGTGGCTCGAGCGCTTCTCGCTGGCTGAGCGCGCCAAGGAGAAGCTGAGTGGCCTCTCCAAAGGCAACCAGCAGAAGGTACAACTGATAACAGCCGTGCTGCACGGGCCGCGCCTCGCGATTCTAGACGAGCCATTCTCAGGCTTCGACCCAGTGAACCAGGACCTGACCGTCAACATGATCCGGGAGCTAAGCGCCTCCGGCATAACAGTCATCCTGAGCGCGCACCACATGGACTTAGTGGAGACGCTAGCCGACAGGATCCTCCTGATGCATAACGGCCAGGCGGTTTTGTCTGGCAGCCTGGACCAGATCAGGCGCAGCACTTCCGTGGGCCAGCGCCTAAACCTCGGTTTCGCCGAACGATTCGACCCGGCGCAGCTACAGCATGTGCGAGGGGTGCAGCAGGTCGTATCGAGCACCGCCGACACCGCTAGGCTGGCGCTGGAAGCCGACGCTTCCCTAAGCGAAGTACTGGGCAGCGTGTCCACGCTAGCCTCCATCAGTAACGTGCACACTGAAACGCCGACGTTGCGCGAGATCTACCTGGCAGCCGTGGGGGCGCAAGCATGAACTACCGCCAAGCGGTCTGGCGCGTGTTCGTGTGGGAGTTCAAGCGGTTCCTCAAACTCAGGGAGCTCATCACCACCGTCGTGGTGATCATCGCGCTTGGCGTAGGCGTCCCGTTCATCATCGGACTAATCAGCGGAGACACGCAGCGTGAGATCGCGGTGGTCGGCTGGCACGAAACTATAGCGCCGAACGACAGCTTCTCTTTCGAACCCTTATCCGAAGCGGCCGCCATGGCGGCGTTGCAAGACGGCTCCGTGGATGGTGTGCTCTTGTTCGCCGCTGATGGGTCCACCGAACTGACGGTGCAGCGCGCCAGCGGCTGGAACGATCAGCTTCAGGCGTACCTGTCGCAGGCGTTCCTACCGGCCCGACTCGAAGCCGTGGGTGTTTCCGCCGAGCAACTGGCCGAACTGACACAGCCCATAAGCATGCAGGTCAACCTGTTGGCCGAGGAGCGCAGTGTGGGAGGCGCGACGCTCGTTTCTATCTTCCTCGGCCTCATGATCTTCGCCATCTTCACAGGCACTGGATTACTGTTCACGGCCATTACGGGGGAGAAGACCCAGCGTGTAACGGAGTTGGTGGTCAGCGCGGTGCCGCCGCGGGCGTGGATCGACGGCAAGGTACTCGGCACCATCGCCTACGTGATAGTCAACTTGGCCACGCTCGGCATCGGAATCGTCTTGTCGGTCGTTGCGTCAGCGCTCATGGCAAGGGGACCATTGCCACCACTGCCGGAGATCAGCGTTAACCCGTTCGTCGTGCTGGTGATGCTCGGGCTCATAATCGCTGGGGCGGTCATGTACCTGTACGTGTTCGCGGCCGTAGCAGCCAGCATCGACGACCCCGCCACCAGCCAACGCAGCGGCATCATCATGCTGCCGGGCGTTTTCATCGCCCTAGGGTGGCTCGGCTTGATCGGCGACCCTGGCAACCCGGCTTTCGCGTTCCTCAGCTACTTCCCCCTTACCAGCTCCAGCGCCATGTCTGTACGCATCATCCTGGGGGACGCTGGTCCACTGCTGGCATTCGTTGCGCTAGCCATACTCGTCTTGAGCTGTTTCGCCGCCCGCTGGGCTGCCGGCAAGGTGTTCTCCCTCGCTGTGCTGATTACCGGTAAGGAACCCTCGTGGGGCGAGATGATGCGGTGGGTTCGGAGGGCTGACTAGAGATGGCTGAACAGCGGACCATTTACTACACGGCATCGTCGCTTGATGGTTTCATCGCTGGTCCCGACCACTCGCTGGACTGGCTCCTGCAGTTCGGCAACGTGCCGGGCGGCGATTACGCCGACTTCATCGCTGGTGTCGGCGCCGTCGTCATGGGTGCGAACACGTACCGCTGGCTCCTCCAGCACGAGGTCATGCCGCCGGGAGGTGAGCCGAAGCCGTGGCCGTACCAGCAACCAACCTGGGTCTTCAGTAATCGCCAGCAGCCGCAAGTGCCTGGAGCGGATGTTCGGTTCGTTGCTGGCGAGGTTGCCCCGGTCCACGCGGAGATGCTGCGGTCCGCGGGCGGCAAGAACGTTTGGATTGTGGGCGGAGGTGAGTTGGCGGGCCGTTTCTACGATGCAGGCTTGCTGGACGAGCTTAACGTCACCTACGCGCCAGTAGCGCTCGGCGCGGGAGCCCCATTGTTCCCGCGCCAACTGGCGTACCCGCGACTAGAACTACTCGACTCCCACGCCTACGGCGGCGTGTTCGTGCAGGTGCGCTACGGAGTGGTCAGGCGCCCGGCCGGTTAAGGGCCGACCGAGATGAAGGGCACGGTGCCACCCGGCAGCATGGTGGTGGGCAGGATGCCGTTCCAGTTCTCGGCCGTTACCAGCGCGATCAGGTCGGGGTTGTCGCGCAGCGCTTCGCCGCGCGCGCGGATGGCGCTGGCCTCCGCGTCACCGGCCAGCCGGGTCGCTTCGGCCTGCGCCTTTGCCTCCGCCACGCGGGCGTCTGCGGCGCCTTGCGCCTGAGTGACAACGATCTGCGCCTGGATGCGCTGCTGCTCGAGTTCCTGGCTACGGCGCTGCACCTCGACCTCGGCCATCATGCGCGCCTCCACCGACTGCTCGTAAGCCACGCTGAACGCCACGTCCTCCACTTGCACGGACTCGATGATCACGCTTGGGGTGTCGATGGCGCGCAGCACCTCGTCGAAGATCTGCTGGTTCAGGGAGCTGCGCTGCTGGATGGCTTCCACGGCGTTGAACTGACCGAACACCGTTCGCGCCAGCTCGTTAACGCGCCGGTCGATGAGCCTGTTGACCATGCCGTCCTCGCTGCCGAACGTGGCGTAAATGTCGTCGACGGCCTCCGGGGCCAGGCGGTACGTGACCGACATGCGCAGTTCGGCCAGCTGCTGGTCGCGGGAGTACGCTTCCATGCGTTCGTAGACCTTCGAGTTCGTTTGGGTGCGGATCATGACCACACGGTCGATGAACGGGATCTTGAAGCCGAGGCCCGGCTGGGCGATGCCAACGACCGCCCCCAGGCGCAGGTGAACGCCGCGGTAACCCTGGTCCACGGTGAAGAAGCCGTTGAAAGCGATGATCACGGCGATGAGCGCCACGATACCGATGAGGATGAGCCTGCTGGAGCCCCGCACCCCCTTCAGGCGGTTGCGGGAGGTCAGCACTTCGAATTCGTCCATGAGGGTGCTCCTGTCATATCTGGTTCACGGCTTCGCCGCGTAAAGTCACCACGAGGTCGTGGTGCGCCCTTTTGTGGCGTGGCTAGCGTCCCCCGAGGTTGTGGCGGGGAGCGGACAGTTCCGCTGAGACCTCACTGATTTTACCGTGCCGGGCGGCGAGGGTCGGCGGGGCGGCGGTGCCCCGGCGCGGTCAGGCGGGTTTCGTGGGCGGAAGTTCCCCTCGACTGGGAACGAACCAGAAGGGAGACGAACATGCAGGAACCGGAGCAAGGCAGCTTCACGCTCACGCGGGAGTTCAAGAACAGTCCCGAGGTAGTGTTCCGCGCGTTCTCCGACCCCCTCCGCAGGCGCCGCTGGTTCGTGGAGGGCGAGGGGTTCATCGTCGATAGCCACAAGCTTGACTTCCGCGTGAACGGCAGCGAGACCAGCGCGTTCCGCGTGAACACCCCGGAGTTCCAGAGCGAGGAGATCCGCAACAACACGTTCTTCCTCGACATAGTTCCGGGCAAGCGCATCGTCAGCGCCTACTCCATGTCCAACGTGGGCGTGCCGTTCTCTGCCTCGCTCCAGACCATCACGTTCGAAGCCGTTCCGGACGGTACACGCCTAACGCTCGTGGAGCAGGCGACGTTCTTCGAGGGCGCCGACGGGATAGAGATGCGGCGCCATGGCACCGAACAGCTGCTCGACAGCCTCGCCAAAGAGCTACTAACCAGCACCATTTCGTGACGGCCTTAATCAGGACGCACGAAGGTCGCGTGCTCCCACACTGCGCCATGCCCGGAGTCGGACCGCAGTAGTCCGCCCGCCGTGGCGGCGGCCGCGACGGCCTCGAAGGGGTGCACGTAGAACCTGTACTTGCGGCCCAGGAGCCGGAACAACAGGTGCTGCAGCCGTACCGCAATCCGCAGCGGCCACGTGGAGCGAGGGAAGCTGAGCACCAGAGCCTTGCGCGCAAGCGTGGACGCCACCGACACGAGCTCGATGCCCTCCGGTGAACAGCAGATGACCTTGTTCATGATCACCACGTCTGCGTGCTCCACGCTGCCGGGCTCGGCGAGCAGGTCGTGCACCCGGAACGCGGTGCGGTCCTCGACCTCGAGGTCGCGAGCTAGCTCAGCGGCGTACCTTCTGTAGGCAGCGACCAGTTCGATGACCTCTCCTGATCGAGCGCCCCTGCGCAGCAGCTCAGCCTGCAGCGCCCCGATGCCGCCGCCTATCTCCAGCACGCGGCTGCCTTCGTACGCTTCTTGAGGCAAACTGGCCAGCAGTTCGCGCTCGAGTTTCTCCAGGCCACGCCGCCGGTAGGACCTCAGGTCCCATTCGGCCACGCGCCAACTGAAGATCTCCTCGCAAGGCTGTGCGCGGCAACAGGACGCCATACGGAATAGTAGTGCTAATGCGCCTCGGGCGCCACGAGTCTTCGCACCGCTCCCGCCGCGTTGCTGCCGGCCGGCTCAGGCCGTAGACTTGCTCATGGCAGATAAGCGTCTCACGCTCAACAACGGACGCGTCCTGGTGGCCGCGTTCCTACTCCTCATGGGCGTGCTGTTCACCCTCACCGCGCTGATATTCGAGCCCTCACCCGCGCTGTGGACCATGTTGGGAGTGGCCGCGTTCATGTACGTCGGCGGCGTGGTGGGCTTCGTGCTCGCACTGCGGCAGCGCAAGTAGCCTGGGCCGGTTCGAACGGCCGGCGGGATACCCGTCCGAAGGCTGGCTTAACAAACGGGCGCTGGCGCGGTCACCACGAACCAGTTCATAGACGAATAGTGTGGTGAGGCGCCATACTGGCGACCGATACGGTCACGCGAGGCCGACACGTAACTCTGTGTCGGCTACCCCCGCCTGCACGCACCACCATCCCGCGCGCACGGCCGGCACGACCGCTTGGAGGGCTCACTATGCTCAGCTCGTTCCGCCGCCCGGCCACGCGCCGCCGCGCCATCGTGCACGTCCGGGGCCTCGCCCTGGCAATCGGCTTGTCCATGATCATGTTCGGAGCCGCCCAGCAGTGCACGTACGAGGTGGAGCCCAACGATACGCCCGCCCAGGCCACGCTCCTCACCGGCGCAGGTCCGGACGGTGTCCGTAACGCCCCTAACGCGCGCCTAGGCACCATCTGCCTAACCGGCCAGATCGGCAGCGGCGACCAGGACGCCTTCTGGTGGGACGTCGATGACCTCGTGGCTGGTCATGAGTGGACCGCCCGTATCGAAGGCGTGCCGGGCCAGGTGAACCGCTTCTCGCTCTACCAAATCGAGTTCGCCGACAACGGGGTGGACGTTGCGGCTGCCAACGAGCTCTTCACGTTCGCCTCGCCGAACGGTGCTGTGAGTGCCTCGCAGCCCTTCCTCATCCAGCCCGGCAAGTACCTGATCGGCATCTCGGTGTCGGGCGGGGTGGGAGAGTACGTGGTGAACATGACGCCGGTGGGCCTCGACTACCGTGCGAGCCGCCTGAACGGCAACGACATGCGTGGGGAGTTCCGCGCACAAGGTCCCGTAAGCGGAACCTTGGAGCAACCGTTCCAGGTCATAGACGAAGACGCTGGCTTCGCATGGGGACTTGAGCTGGAAGGCGCGCTAGGAACGTCGCTTCGGTTGGAACTAATGGGTCCAGATGGACCGGTCGGTACACCGCAGGTTGCCGCGGGTACGCCGGCGCGCATGGACGGTTACGGGCTGGAGCCGGGCGCGTACGTGGTGCGCGTTATTGGTGACAGCTCCGCAGCTCGCCTCACGCTCAGGAAGCAGGGGCGACTTGGCGACGGACAGGAAGTAGAACCCAACAACGTGGTCGAGAACGCCACCCAGTTCCCGCTTGACTCCAGCATGGCCGGCAGGGCGAGCGACAAGGACTGGTTCCGCACGCCGGTGAGCGCCGCCCAAGCAGCGCAAGCGTGGGACCTGAGCGTGGAGGCGAGCGGCCCGGTGGACGTGCGGCTCTTCGACTCGGCGGGCATAGAGCTGTTCACACGGCGGCTGGACAGCGGCGTAGTCGGGGGCCTTCACTTGCTGGAGGGCGCGTACACGCTCAGCATCGATTACGCTCGGGAGGCCGCCGACTACCAGCTGACCTGGCGCCCCGCCCCACCACAACCCACCAACCACAACGAGCAGGAACCTAACGACATCTTTAGTCACGCCACCGAGCTGGCGGAATCGGCGGAAGCGAGGGGCGTACTAGGCGTTCAGGACGTCGACTACTTCCGCTTCCAAGTAACGAACGAGGCGCAGCTTTACCGGGTGCAGGCGGTCGGGCAGGGCGTGACGCAGCTCAGCGTTTACTCCGGCGGCGGCACGCTCATAGCCCGGGAGCGTGGCGCCGGCCGCATACGCCTAGACGACCTTCTCCTCTTGCCAGGTGCCCAGTACTTCGCCGTGGAGGGCGAGGGTGAGTACGCCGTGCGCGCCATACCGCTCGGGCCTGCGCCCAGCGCGGACAACGCCGAGGGTATGCCCGGCGAGAACCAGCCACTGAGCTCTGCTCCGGCGGCACCGGTCGAGCCGTCCGCGGAGGACGCTGCTACCGGCCCCTTGGTTGTCGAGACGCCGGAGCCCGTGACGCCACCACCCGGCTACCTCGAGTACGAACCCAACAACGACAACAGCCGCGCTCACAGGCTCCGCCCCGGCGCGGTGCATGTTGGGCGCCTCTCCACCCCTAACGACGAAGACCACTACCGCTTCTACCTCGCAGCTGACCAACTGGTGCGACTCGAACTCGTGCCGCCCGAGGGAACCGCCAGCCTCTCGTTCGACCTGAACGGGGAGGGTCGCTTCAGGACCGTGGCTGGCGAGGAGGGCGCCGCCGTCGTGATGGAGCGTTGGCTACTGGCGGGCGATCATAGTCTGTACGTGCACGGCCGTGGCCTGGACGAAGTCCCGGCGGGCTACTACCAGCTGCGGCTCACGCTCCGTAGCGTTCTCGACCTGCCGGTCGATTTAGAGCCGAACGACAGCGTGGCTACCGCCTCGCGCATGCCTGCGGAACTCAGATGGGAGGGCGTGGTCGGTGAAATCGGCGACGCAGACTTCTACGTGTTCCCCGCCTTCGACGAGGAGGCCCAAGCCACCCTGCTGCTAGAGACCGAAGGCAGGGTCACGCCACGTCTGCGGCTGGACAGCGGCGTCACCAACCTGCGGGCAGCCGAGGATGGCTCCTACCCGGTCACGCTGACGCCCGGCCAGGCGAACTACCTCGAGTTACAGGGCTCGGGGCGCTACCTGCTGGACGTGAGTTTCTCCAGGCCCCCGGACGCAGAGCACCTGCTACCTCCCAGAGGGGAGGGCGCCCTCGATCTTTCGGTCTTGGTGCCAGCTCACGAGCTGGCGGCGTTCTCGCACGAGGGCCAGCGAGTATTGGCAGACGCCAGCGTAACTAACAACTCTGGTGAAGCGCAGGACGTGACCATAGCCGTCGCGGTGAATGACGCCCGCGTAGCGGTGGAGGTTCCGGAGTCGGTTCGGTTGCAACCGGGCGAGTCCGTGCAGGTGCCGGTGGTGCTTGAGATGCCCGCCGACATGCGCGACGACCCTCTCTACATGGAAGTCGTCGTAAGTAGTGGCGCGGGCAGGGCAGCGTTCCAAAGCGACTTCTACTTGGCCTGCAGTGGTGAGCCGGTGGAGCCGTTCCCGTACCACTCGTTGCCGGCTAGCCTGCTCGGGCGGCCCGACGTGCTCTGGTCTGGCTTCGGCGCCGCTGTTCACGGCGATTCGGGCTTCCTGAACCGTGACCGCACGCTCATCGATGGTCGCACCACCGTCAGTTACGGCGGTTACGCCGATCCGAACCACTCTCCGACCTTCGTCCTGGCCGGCGACGCGCCCGTGACGCTGGTGGCGACCTCGCTACACCCACAGGCCGGCGTGAGCCGTAACGATCAGTTGCGGCGTTTCCGGATCGAGACCTCTCTGGACGGCGCTAGATTCGCGCCCGTGTTCGAAGGCGAACTGCAGGCCGCCCACATTGAGCAGGTGTTCGAGTTCGACGCCCCCGTGCTGGCGCGCTACGTACGCCTGGTGGCCGTGGACAACATCGCCGGGCAACCCAGGGGCTACGTGGGTGAATGGAAGCTTTACGCGCAGGAAGCGGACCTTTTCTCAGGGCTCAACCTGGCCGACCCCATGCTAGGCGGGCACGTCGTGTGGACGAGCCCCAGGTTCGGGAGCGACATCCTGAGTTCGGACCCGCGCACTTCGCAGGTGGACGTCCGCGCCTCTGGGGGACTGACCTTCGTGATCGGCTTCCAGCACGCCAGAGCAGCCCTCGTATCCGAGCTGTGGTGGCAGGAATCCGAGCGCGGCCTAACCGCCTTAGACGAGCGTGCGGGCAACGTGCTGGTGGAAGCCAGCCTGGGCGGCGCGGCCGGGCCGTGGGAGCCTATCGCGGAGTGGGAGTTGGAGCGCGACGCATCTGGCGCCGCCCGACTCGAGTTCGGGGAGCCAGTCTGGGCGCGGTACCTGCGCTTCACTGCTCCGAAGGGAGCCGCTGACTCCATGCTCCCGCCGCAGCAACTGAGCGTCTTCGAGGCCGACGTCGGCACTAACGGTTACCTCAGTGTGCTGGGCGAGTGGGGCAACATGACCCAGGCCGCTGCGTACGAGCTGCTCGTTGACGCCGGCGGTGGTACTCAGGTCGTCAGGAGCTGGGGTAACCACAAGCGCGAGGACGCCTGGACGCTCGAACCGGGCGTACCCGTGGACGGCACGGTGTCGATCGGAGAGAAAGAGGCCTGGTTCAAGGTCACCGTTGGGCAGGTGCAGAACCACGTACAGCTAAGGCTGTCAGGCGACCCCACCATCGCGTACCTTTACGAGCTCACTGACGCCACCGGTCGCCGCGTTACGTACGAGGTGCAGCAGGACGGCGACGACGACGTGGTCACGTTCTTCGCCGAGCCTGGCGATTACTACCTGGGGCTGTCCGAACCTAAACGCACCGTGGTCTTCTCCTGGGACACCAGCGGTTCTGTGGGCCCGTACATCCCCATCACTTACAGCTCGCTGGCGGAGTTCGCGCGCGTTGTGGACGGTGAGCGCGAGGCGGTGCAGTTGCTGGCTTACAACAACCCCACACCGGACTGGCTGCTGCCCATCTGGTCCTCGGACCCGCTGCGCGTTCAGCAGTCCATCCAGGAGTACGACCGCTCAGGTGACTCCAGCAACACGGAGATCGCGCTGCTGACCGCCGTACGGGCACTAGCCGACCGGGAGGGAACGAAGGCGGTGCTGCTCATAACCGACGCCGAGAGCGACGGCGACAACCTTACGCCCGACTTGTGGCGCGCCATGGAGGAAGTGCGCCCGCGCGTGTTCACGTTCGAGATCAGCTCGGGCGGCTCCGACTACGCGCAGGACATGATGCAGGACTACGCCGCCGTGAACGGCGGCTACTACGACATGGCCGACGGTGTAGGCGATTTCGACGCCGGCTTCGCGCGGGCCAGCTGCATGCTGCGGCGCCCGAAGGGGTACGAGGTCGAAGTCGCGGTGGGCACCGTTGCTCCGCCTGGGCCAGGGCTCCTGAACGTGGTTCTGGCGCAGGGCGCCGCGCGGCCCAGCGTGGAGGTCATTTTCGACGCCTCCGGCTCCATGGGTCAGGTGCTGCCGAGCGGGGAGCAGCGCATAACCGCGGCCAAGCGCGCGCTCGAAACGCTGGTAGGCGAGGTGCTGCCCGACGGCACCCCGTTCGCGCTGCGCGCCTTCGGGCACATCTCACCCACCTCGTGCGACACCCGCTTGGACGTTCCGCTAGGCGATATCGACCGGGCCAAGGCGCTGTCCGCCGTGCGCGCCATCGAACCCAAGTTGCTATCGGGCACGCCAATAGCGGCCTCGCTGGCGGCGGTCGCCGAGGACCTCTCGAAGGCTGGTGGGGCGCGTCAGGTGATCCTCATTACCGACGGTGAGGAGTCGTGCGGGGGAGACCCAGCCGCCGAGGTGCGGCGCCTGCGCGAGGCGGGCCCTCTGTCGCTGGCGATCGTTTCGTTGGCGCTAGAGCCCGAAGCGTTGGCTGTGTTCGAAGCGCTGGCCGAGGAGGTCGGCGCAAGCTACGTGGACGTGGGCTCTTACGAGGCCCTCAACACCGCCATCGCTGAGGCGTTGAACCCCGCGTATGAGGTTTACGACCTGGACGGGAACCTGGTGGCGCAGGGCCGCGTGGGCGGCGAGGCGGTGGAGCTGCCTATGGGCCTCTACCGCGTGCGCGTGCTGAGCGCGCCGGTGGAGGTGTTCGACAACGTGCGCGTGCCGGGCGACGGCAGCGTGACCGTGAACGCCGGCAGGTGAACGCCGAGCCGCGCCCCGGCGCTGGGCCGGCAGCCAGGAGCCGCTGCTCACGGTGCTGAAGGTGGTGGGTGCCGCCGGGGCCGCCGTTTTGCTGGTGGCCACCTGGCCTCAACTGCTCGGGCTGCAGCGCGCGCCCGTCTTCTCGCAGCTGACGGCACTGAAGGGCCTCGTGATACTGGTGGCGCTGGCCGCCATGCTGCTGAGTGCGCTGCTGGCGTGGTGGCTCCGGCCGGTGAGGCGCATTGGCATCGGCCTAGCGTTGGTCTTCTTGGCGGTGGCGGGTCTGAACGCCGGGCTGCTGGCTTCTCGGGGGCTCAACGTTAGCGCTGTCGCCAGCGGCGGTGGTGACGTCGGCGCTGGTGCTGGCGACCTGACCGTGTTCACCTGGAACGCCCTGGGAGGCCAGCCGGGCGCACGCCTGATAGCCACTTTCGCTCTCGACCATGACGTTCACGTGCTGGCGCTCACGGAGACGTCGCCTGAGACGGCGCACGAAGTCGCCCGCCTCATGGGTGACGCCGGGCGCCACATGCAAGTGTTCGCGCTGGCCTCGGCTACCGGCAACGTGGCGCAGTCGACAGCGCTACTGGTTGATAACTCGCTTGGCGAGTACGCGCTCGACCTGTCGGTGGGCAGTACTCCTGGAGTTCAGTCGGTGGTGGCTAGACCGCTTGGGGGTGCCGGGCCGACGCTCGTTGCAACCCACACCATCCCCCCGTTGCCCACCCGGCTCGCTACCTGGGAGCGGGGCCTGGAGTGGGTGGCCGCGCGCTGCCGGGAGGGGGAAGCGGTTGTGGCCGGCGACCTGAACGCCACCGTCGATCACTTCGGCGGCCTGCACGACCCAGGCGCCGACCTGGGCGCGTGCCGCGACGGTGCCTTGGCGCTCGGCGGCGCCGCGCTTGGCACCTGGCCTTCGGCGGCTCCCATGCTGTTGGCGTCGCCGATAGACCACGTGATGGCCACACCCGAGTGGGAGTTCGTGGCGTTCCGCGTGGCGACTGAGTTGGACGGGCAGGGCAGCGACCACCGGGCGTTGCTCGCAACGTTGCGGCGAGTGCCGTGAGCGTGACGGCGTGTGCCTAATGGGTGGGGTGGTAGGGTCCGCGCCCTCAGCCCCGCGCCGTTTCAAGCTGATTCAGGAGCCGCCTGACCGCGCGCGCCAGGAACGTGGCGCCCACGAACGGCTTCTGGCGGCGCGGCACGCTCCGGATTATGTGAGCGTACGAAACCGCGTGGTACACGAGCGCCAGCTCCGTTCCAGCGTCCAGCGAGCCCTCGATGCGGCCAAGTAGTTCCGCTTGACCATTGCCCGTGAACGCTTCGCGGGCGGCCGCGACGTACTCGCGCTTGAGTCGGTCCAGCTCGCCCGGTTGTGAATCGCGGTCCAGACCGAAGTCAGTGAGCGTCTGCAGGTCTACGCCCGGCCACGCCAAGGCGGCGTCGGTCCAGTCGAAGACGATGAGCTTAGCCCGAGATGGGCCGGGTTCCATTGGTGCTGGGTCCTCTGGCTGGTGAGCGGGCAGCGGGTCATCGGCGGGTGTCAGTAGCACGTTGCCCAAATGCAGGTCCCCGTGCGTTAGTAGCAGCGGTGCGGTCTCGGCCAGGTGGCTTAGGCGCCGCGTCAGCCAGGCGTCCAGGTTCGGCAGGCTGGCGACCTCGTCGCTCGTCAGGCCGGTGGCGGCCGCCTCCTCCCAGAGCACGGTCAAGTCAGCAGCTACCTCGAGCGGGCCGCGCTGCGGGACTCCCGCTGCGCGCAAGTCTGGCCCCCGCGTCAGTGCCCCCGCCTGTAATTGAGCGAGGGAGCGCAGTACGGCTTCCGTGGATACCCGCGGCTCGGGCTCTAAGGCTGGGTACCGCTTGGCTGCCATCCAGGACGACGCTCGTGCGCTGCCCGGCACCGAGATGGCACCCAGCGCCAATACTTCCGGCACCGCGTGCGGAGCGATGTCGTGCAGCAACGCGGAAACGGCCGGCTCCTGCGGCCACAGCGGAGTGGTGGCCTTCACCACTATGTCTTCGCTCAACCAGACGTTAGAGAGCACCCACGCCTGAAGCTGTTTCAGCCCACGTGCAGGGTCCAGGCCGCCGAACTGGTTGGCCCCACCGTTCGTTGGTAAGGCCCTGGCCACGGCGTCTGCTAGCGCCGCCGTTGCGCCCGGTAGGCAGTGGGGCGGCAGGAGGTTGAGGGGCGAATCCGCTGCCCGCTCTGCTAGCCAGTCGACAAGTTCTTTGAGCGCCTCGGCTGGCTCCGCGTGCAGGGCTATCTCCTCGGCGTCACTCACCCACTCGTAGCGGGCGAGCACGGCGTCGGCGGGTGCGCCAAGAGGCTCGCAGAGCATTAAGTACTCGGCGTCTATATGGTCTGCGCGCTGGTCAGGTTCGAACCACACGAACGCCAGCTCGCCGAGGGAAGCTAAGGGTAGGTCTGACCCCAGGTGGTCAGCGATTCCACCCACTTGCCGTGGGTCGCCGCTAGGCTCGTCGAGGAACGGCAACCGCAGAGAGCCATCTTCACCGCGGTGTACTAGCAGCGCGTTGTGCTGCGGATGCACCACAGCCAAGTGGCGCCGCATGAACCTGGGTGGTCGCTTCTCACTGGTGGCCATGAACAGCGGCCTCACTTTCGTTCGCCGATTGACTGCGCACCAAGGATATACGAGGGGTAGATAGTAGCGCAGTTAGCCGTCGTGGGCGGGCGCCTCGGGGGCGCTTGCCCCTGCGTCCGCCGCCGTTCACTGCTGAGAGCGCGGGGCCTCGTAGCGTCGTAGCGGGCCTGCGACGGCTATGAGCAGCGCGATCACGAGCGTGAAAACGACTCCGAACGCGGTGGTGGCGGGAACCACACCTATGCGCACCGCCAGTGCGCCCAGAGTGACCTGGCCTACGGGTACGAGTCCGAAGACCAAGAGGAACAGCGCCTGACCCGTCCCTCGGTCCCGCGCGCCCATACGGCGCTGGACGATGGCGTTCACGCGGGGCGATAGAAGGCCGTGAAGGAGGTTGAACCCGAAGAGTAGCGCGGCGCCGTAGGTTACGTTGGGCGCACGGGCGAACAGGGTTAGTAGCGCGCCCATCAGCAAGTAGCCGGTGAGTTGGAACAGGCCGCTCCGCTTAACGCTTTCTACGAAGCCAAGCGAGATGAGGGCAGCGCCGACAAGCTGGCCGACGCCGATAGCGCTCATGAGTAGCCCGAGCGCGCCAGCGCCCCGGAGGAAGACGTCCTGCGCGTAAACCGGAACGAGAGCCAGGAAAGGTAGGGCAAGGAGCGACAAGGCAGCGGCGGAGAGCCACAATCCTAGGAGCACAGGATCCTCGCGGAGACCGATGAAGCCCTGCCGCACATGCCTCAACGGAGAGTCCCGGCGCTCGGGCGGCTTGCCATCTCTCGTCATACGCAGAAGCACGTACACCGGAGCTAGGAACGAAGCGGCGTTGAGTAGGAAGATGGGCTGCGTTCCTATCAGGCCTATTAGGACCCCCGCCAGCGCCGGGCCCACCGTCCGCGCCGTGTACAGCGCACTCAGGCTGAGTCCCATTGCTGACTCTAAGCGGTCACTAGGTACCAACTCGGGGATGTAAGACAGGTATACCGGCTGCCACAACGCGGCTAGGCAACCGAGCAGGAAGGCGAATACTGTCAAGCCTGTTACGTTGAGCGAACTTGTGATCACGAGGCCAGCGAACGCCGCTGAAGCGACCAACTGGGCGCCGCCTATGGCGAGCAGGACATGTCGTTTGGGCCAGCGGTCCGCTGCCACTCCGCCTATCAGCGTCAGGAGCAATTGGGGTAGCAGCCCGGCGGCCATGATGTTTGCTACCGAGGCCGCGTCGCCCCCGAGTTCAAGAACGTACCAGCCCAGCGCGGTGAGGTGGAGCCAGTCGCCGATCTGCGACGCGACCACCCCCGACCACAGTCTGCGGAAGTCTCTGTTGGCCAGGACCTCACCCAACGCTGCGCGGCTGCGTGCCATGGAACCTTCACTCTAGCCCAACGGTTCGAGTGGTCACGGCGAACCTAGACGTAAGATGGAGGCCGCATGTACGGACTGATAGGCAAGATGCTCTCGGTAGAGGGCGCCCGCGAGGAGCTACTACAGATCATGCTGGGCGGCATGGGCGAGATGCCCGGCTGCCTGAGTTACGTCATCGCTCGAGACCCGGCCGACCCTAACGCGCTGTGGATAACGGAGGTGTGGGAGAGCCGAGAACTGCACCAGGGTTCGCTGCAACTACCTTCCGTGCAGGAGACGATCGGTCGGGCACGACCGCTGATAGCCGGGTTCGGGGAGCGGTTCGAGACGGAACCCGTGGGCGGTTTCGGTATCTAGAGCGTAGGCGGGAGGCTAGCGGCATGGCTAAGTACTTCATTTCCGTAATAGACAGAGCTACGGGCACCGCCGACCAAGGTGAGATGGCCGCCGTGGACGTTTTCAACGACAAGTTGCGAGCGGACGGGCACTTCGTGATGGCGGTCGGATTGGCGGCGCCCAGCGCGGCCACCACCATCGACGCCCGCGGTCAGAGCGCGGTTGTCACCGACGGCCCCTTCGCCGAACTGGAGGAGTACTTGAGTGGCTTCTGGATCATCGAGGCTCCGGACCGGGAAACGGCCTTGCGCTTAGCTTCCGAAGGCTCTAAAGCGTGTAACCGCCGCGTAGAGCTGCGGCCGTTCCACCAGTAGCGTTTAGCCGGCTCACTTAGGGCAGCTTCACCACAGCGCGATATCTACCCCGAGACCGACCGAGTACACGTCCGCCAGCGGCCCCACTATGGCGTCTAGCCTCACGGACCACGCGCCCGGCAGGGGCACGCGCAGGCCGGCTAGCAGGGTCGGCGTCACGTACACGTACTGGGCTTCGCTAGGTCCCGCCCAGCCGAGCGCCGCCCCCACGCCGAAGAACGGCTGGAACATGTCGTGGCTGGTGAACGTTCCCGTGCCGCTGAGCCCGATGCGGGGCAGGGCTGAGAGGTTCACGGGCGCGCTTACGTCTAGGCGGCCGGCGAACACGACTGGGCCCTCGTTGCTCTCGAACGTGTAGAAGGGCAGGCTGACAGTGAGCATGCCGTGCGGCCAACCGCCGGTGAAGGGAATGACGGCCACCCCGAAGGTGGGCGACTGCGCGTGCGCGCCAGCCAGGACCGGGAGGGCGGCGAGGGCCACTAGGAGGATTAGAAGGTGACGACGATAGTGGAGGAGGGGTGCTCGCATGTTGCCTCAATGTTAGCGGGAGTCGCGGCCTTGCCGGGTGCTGACGCGGTCGCGTTATGGTCTGTTACGTATGGATGAGTTACTGAACCCGACCCCGCTACCGGGTTACTTGGGTAGCGCGTTGCAGGAGTGGGCCTCCGCCCAGCCGTTACTTTCCACCTTGGTGGTTGCTGTGGTGCTGGCGCTGGTGTCGTACGTGGCTTTCGTAGTAACGCGCAGGCTGCTGATCGCTGCGTTGAACCGCGCGGTCGACAAGAGCAGCAACGTGTGGGACGACGCCCTCAAGGGGCGACGCTTCTTCTATCGGCTCTCTCACTTCGTGCCGCTGCTGATCATCCGCGCGGGCCTGCCGTACTTGCCGGCTTTGCCTGACGGCATCGCTGTGGCTCTGCAGCGCGTGGTCGGGGTGTTCGTTGTTGTCGCCATAGCGCGCGCGATCGTGGCGCTCATTAACGCGTTCGGGGACGTGTACGCGCGTTCGCCGAAGGCGGCCGAGAGGCCCATCAAGGGTTACCTGCAGGTCGTGTCGCTGGGGATCTACTTCCTGACCGGCATCGTGGCGATAGCCCTGCTTCTCAATCGTGATCCGCTTGTGCTCCTCACCGGCATCGGGGCCGCTTCGGCTGTGCTGCTGCTCATCTTCCAGAACAGCATTCTCAGCCTGGTGGCGGGCATTCAGCTAACGAACAACGACTTGATCCGCATTGGCGACTGGATCGAGATGCCTGACATGAACGCTGACGGTGACGTGATCGAGATCGCGCTGAACACCGTTACGGTTCAGAATTGGGACAAGACGCTGACGATCATCCCTACCCACAACTTCTTAGGGAAGTCGTTCAAGAACTGGCGCGGTATGCAGGCGTCGGGTGGGCGGCGCATCAAGCGCAGCCTCGACATAGATATGTCCACCGTACGGTTCCTGGGTGAGGCCGATGTGGAGCGCTTGAGCCGCTTCGCGCTGCTGAGGCCTTATTTCGACGAGAAGCGCACGGATATCGGCGCTTGGATTGAGGAGCACCCGGAGGCGCAGGAGGATGTGGTGAACTCGCGCCGGCTCACGAACATCGGCACCTTCCGCGCGTACGTGACGCGTTACCTGCGGGCGCACCCGCAGATTGCTCAGGACATGACGTTCCTCGTGAGGCACTTGCAGCCTGGGCCGCGCGGGTTGCCGCTCGAGATTTACGTGTTCGTGAACGACGTGCGCTGGGCTATCTACGAGGGCGTGCAGGCGGACGTGTTCGATCACCTGATTGCGATTCTGCCCGAGTTCGGCTTGAGGCTGTTCCAGGAGCCGAGCGGCAGCGACATGCGGATCCTGGCGCTGGGTGGGCCCATCGAGGTTGGTGAACGTGAGGGTGAGGGAGGCGGTGGCGTTGCGGACGATGCGGGCGCAGCGCCGGAGCGGTCGGGAGCCTGATCTCGCCCACGCGGCCTGCCGCCACCTGCCCGCTACCGGCGGCTTACTGCAGGCCTCCGAAGAGGATGCCTTCGGCGACTGCACCCTGGGGTTGACGCCCTCGTTCGGACGGGTGTTGCGCTTGGCCGGGTTGCCGTGGGTGCGAACCAGCAAGCGACTCGGGATCGAACAGCGGCACCGCCGCAGCGGTAACGGTGGGCGGTGTGCTGGCGGCGGTTGGGTTGCGCGCGCTCGCCCCTTTGGCGTTTGGCTTTACGGCGTTGCCGCGCTGCGCCACGTCGGCGTTGGCGTACGCACCGTCCTGGTCCACGTAACCTTCCCACTTCCATGCCAGGTCGGCGGCTTGGGCGTACGGGTCGCGCCAGGCCAGGCGCCTCTGTAAGGCCGGGTAGCGCTCTAGGGTTGCGCGTAGAGCCTGTTGCCGGCGCTGACGCTGCGGCCACAGGCTCTGCTGACGGCCGATGCGCGTGGGCGCGGCCAGTTCGAGCGTCAGGCTTTCGATGGGGCGGCCTTGCGCGCGGCTGTCTTCTAGCGCGAAGAGCGCTTGCTGCCTGATGTGCCGGGCCTGCTGCAGCGGGCGCTTGGCTAGGCGGCTGGCGCGCTGCTTGCCGCCCGGGGTGATGGCGGTGAGGGTGAGGCGCTGCGCCACGCGGCCGTCCAACGCCTTCTCGAGCTCTGCCGAGAGGCGGTCGAGTGCGCCGATGACTTCGTGCGGCTCGAGCACAGGTTCGGTGAAGGTGAGCGAGCGGCGCACGGTTTCGGGCTGATGGTGCGGCCGCAGGTCGGTGCGGCGCGGGCCGTGCAGGTAAGGGAGCAGCGCGCCGCCTTCCTCGCCGAGGTAGGCACGGATTTGCGGGGCGCCCCAGCGTGCCAGGTCGCCAGCGCTGGCTACGCCCAGCCATTGCAGGCGCGTGAAGTTGGCACCCGACAGCCCCACACCCTTGAGGAAGTGCAGCGGTAAGCGGTCGACGAAGGCGCTGGCCTCGAGCGAGGAGACCTCGCGCGGGTTGCCGGGGCGCGCGGCAACGGCGGCCAGTTCGGCTGTTTGCAGGTCGTCGGCTACGCCTACTGGAACGTCGTAATGGTGCGACAGCTCCAAGGCTTCGGCGGGGTTCACCTTGGCGAACACCCGCCCGCGCCCGCCGGCCTCCAGCCAGGGGGTGTACTCGTTCAGCTCTTGCAGGATGACGCTCCAGGCGTGCTGCAGGTCGGGTTCGGTGAACTCGACAACCTCGAGGTTGCTGACGCGCATGCGGGCGCCTTCTAGGCGCATGCCCGGCACCACCCCGTGACGCCTGGCGTGCGAGTTTGCGTGCAGTACGCGCTGCTCCTCGCTCACTACCAGCGGCACGCGCTTGCGGTGAGGCTGAGAGCGCTCCGCCAGGTAGAGCGGGAAGGGGGAGAAGTTGAGGGCGGCGATCATGACGCGGCCCCTTTGCTGGTGAAGAAGGCGTGCCAGTTGGCTAGGGCGAGCACGCGTGCGGGCAGCGGCGGACGCATGACGGGTGGCCGGCCTGGGCGAGCAGGGCGGCGTGGCCGTGAGCCGTTGGTGCTCGCGAAGCCGGCGGTGTGCACCGGCCGGTGGGCCGGTTCTATAAGTCTGTGACGCGGTGGTAGCATGCTGTACCTGGGTAGGTCCGCTTAGGCGGGCCTCTTTCGGGGCTTCGAGAAGGACACATTCTTCTGCTTGGCGGCGGTGGGTGTGTTCTTCTCGCTTTTCTTGTGGCGTGGTGGTGAGCGGAGGAAAGGCCGTAAGCGCCTGGTTGCCTCCGGGTTACTCACCCCCTTCCAGCAACAGTTCCTGGACCACGTCGCCGCGGAGCAGGCCGCGGAAGACGCCGTCGATATGCAGCTCCTCAGCCTTGACGGTGAGGATGGGGAAGTCCGGGTTGTGCGGCCGCAGGCTGTACTCGCTGGGGCGCGAGTTGGGGGCGCTTGACAGCCAATCGAGGTACTTGAGGGTTGACTCGTCCTCGCCCACGCGCACGGCGCAGATCTGGCCCGGGCGCTGCGGCTCGGAACGGTGGAGCAGGACCACGTCGCCGTTCTCTATGCGGTCGGCCATGGAGTCGCCGCGCACGCGCAGGGCGAACTGGTCGGGTCGGCCGCGCAGGGCCAGATGGCCGTCGGGAGCGGGGTACGCGCCCACGGGGAGGCCGGCGGCGATTTCGCCGAAGAGCGGAACGCCGTAGTTACCGCCGTGCAGGGTGATGACCGGACTGCGGCCCGGGCCGCGCGTTTGCACAGAGAGCTTGCCTTTGGCCTCCAGCGCCCGCAGGTGCTCGCGGAGCGTTGGGTACGTGATGTGGAAGCTGCGCGCCAGGGCCGTAAGCTCCGGGAGCGCGCCGGTGCGCTCGTAGGCGTCTTGCAGGGCCGCTAGGATCTGTGATTGACGCTGGGGCAGATGCGGCATGGCGAGCTCCTTTCCTACCCTCTGAACATACCCTTAGTAACTAAGGGTAGCTAATGGTAGGGCGGTTACACCGCGCGTGTCAAGCGGTTCCTGCCGGCCACACGCATCGGTCACACGCCGACAAGGGGGCGAGTCCGTTTAGGCCCTGTCGCGTGGGTCCAGCACGTCGCGCAACCCGTCACCCAGCAGGTTGATGCCAAGCACGGTCACGAAGATCGACATGCCTGGGTAGAGCGACAACCACGGTGCCTGCTGCATGTAACCAGTGCCGATACGCAGGATCGAACCCCACGACGGCGTGGGCGGCTGCACCCCGAGACCCAGGAACGACAGCGCGGTCTCGGCCAGGATGGCTGCGGCGATGGCGATGGAGGTCTGCACCAGGAGCGGCCCGATCATGTTGGGGAACACGTGCTTCAGCATCACCTTGATCGACCTGTTGCCGAGCGCGCGGGCTGCCTCCACGAACTCCTGCTCGCGTAGCCCAAGCGCCTGGGCGCGCGCCAGCCGGATGAAGGCGGGTGCGCTGCCGATGCCGATGGCTAGCATGGCCGTCGTGAGGTTGCCGCCCAGAGCGGCCGCCAGTGCCAGTGCCAGCACGATGGTCGGGAACGCGATCATGGCGTCAGCTATACGCATGATCACCAACTGGTCGATCCAACCGCGCATGTAACCCGAGATCAGCCCGGTGGGCACACCGATAGCTACCGCGATCAGCACTGCCAACAGGCCCGCCTGGATGGAGGCGCGCGCGCCGTAGATCAGGCGGGAAAGGAGGTCGCGACCGACCTCGTCTGTGCCCAGCAGGTACTGCGAACTGGGCGCCTGCAGGATGGCCATGAAGTCGGGCTTGGTGGGATCGTGCGGAGCCAGCTGCGGGGCGAAGATGGCCACCAGCAGCATGAGGACCACGATGACCAGCCCCAGAACCGCCAGCGGGCGCCGCATGAACTGTCTAGCTGCTTTGCGCCAGGTCATGAGTAGCGGATCCTTGGGTCGAGGAAGCTGTACGAGATATCGGTCAGCAGGTTGACGACGATGACCACCAGCGAGAACAGCACCATGAGGCTCTGCATCATCACGAAGTCGGAGCGCAGGAAGGCGCTGTAGATCAGGCGCCCGAAGCCCGGCACCGCGAAGAGGGTGTCGATGACGATGACGCCGCCCATGAGCCCAGAGAACTCCAGGCCGATAAGCGTGAAGAGCGGAATGAGCGCGTTGCGCAGGGCGTGCCGGAGGTTAACCGCAACTTCCGAGGCGCCCTTGGCGCGCGCCGTACGAACGAAGTCGCTGTTGATGACCTCGAGCATGCTGCCGCGCGTCATGCGCATGAATATGCCGATGGGCCTAAGGGCCAGCGCAGTGGCCGGCAATATGGAGTGGTGCAGGCTGCGCCACGGATCCTCGTTGAAGCGCACGAAGCCCGATGACGGGAACCACCCCAGTTGAAGGGCGGCGAAATACATGAGCAGGATGCCCGCCCAGAACGCGGGGATCGAGATCGCCGACAGGGCGAACATGGAGCTGATCGCGTCTAGGATGCCGCCGCGCCGCACCGCGGAGAGGATACCCAGGGGCACCCCGATCGAGATCGAGATGAATAGTGAAACGAGTGCGATCTGCAGGGTTACGGGGAAGGCGAAGCCGACCGCGCGGGTCACCGGCGTGTTGTCGACCAGTGAGCGCCCGAGATCGCCCGTGAAGATACCGCCTAGCCAGGAAAGATATTGAACGTGGATGGGCCGGTTGAGGCCCATGCGTTCGCGCAGCACGGCGCGAGATTGGGGCGTGGCTTCGTCCCCGAGGATAGCCAGGGTTGGGTCACCCGGCAGCACCTGCATCACCGAGAAAACCGCCAGGGTGATGATGATGATGATTGGGATCGCCGTGAGGATACGGTTGACGAGGAAGGTGAACATTCGACTCCAGAACACAGAAGGGGTGGGCGGTCTTAAGTGAGCCGCCCACCCCCGGGCTGTTAGTCAGCCGAAACTCAGTCGTTAACCCATACGGACTCGAACCGCATCATGCCGTCGGCAATGTGCGGGAAGTCCTGCAGGCGATCGCGGTACGCCTTGATCTCAGCCGAGTGGTACAGGAAGAGGTAAGGCATCTCGAGCAGCATCTCGTCGGCAGCGGCGCGGTAAAGCTCGCGGCGCTCGGCGATGTCGCTCACCGCACGAGCGCGGGTAAGCAGGTCGTCGATGACGGCGTTGTTGATGTTGGCGAAGTTGGTGCTGTTGGAGTGGAACCACGGGTAGGCGCTCAGGTCGGGGTCGTTGCGCGGCGTGAGCGAGATCCAGGCGGCGGTGTAGTTGTCTTCACCGGCGCGCGCGAGGATCTGACCGAACTCGGTGGGCTGCGCGTTGAGTTGGATGCCGAACTCGGCGCACATGGCCTGAACGAGCGTGATGATGCGGGTGTTCTGCTCGTCGGCGGCGTAGAGCACGTCGAACGAGAAGCCGTCGGGCGAGCCAGCCAGCTCGAGGAGTTCGCGGACCTTCTCACCGTCGCGCTGCGGGATGCGCTCGTCGTTCGCGTCGGTCACGAAGGTGGCCGGCGAGAACGGGCTGTAGCCGGCAACGGCGCCGCCGCTGGCGAAGACGGTGTTGATGATGATGTTGCGGTCCACGCAGTAGTTGAGAGCCTGGCGGCGGTACGGGTTGCCGAGCGCTTCGGACTGCGTGTTGATGTACATGCTGGAGTAGCCGAGGCCGGGGACCGAAGCAACGACCACGCCGGGGTAGGTCTGCAGGTCCTCAAGGTCCTTGCCCGGGATGGTGTAGATCATGTCGAGGGCGCCGGACTTGAGGTTGATGACGCGAGACTCGCCGTCGACGAACGGACGCACGAGGATCTCGTCGAGGTACG
Source organism: Trueperaceae bacterium (assembly GCA_041676665.1). Lineage (GTDB taxonomy): Bacteria > Deinococcota > Deinococci > Deinococcales > Trueperaceae > JAAYYF01. The sequence goes on along the minus strand of JBAYRM010000007.1, from coordinate 5,052 downwards.
GCAGACCTTCGCGGAAGTAGTCGTCGTTGCGCACCAGGCGAACGCGGTCGTCGCGGATGTGATCCACGAACTTGAACGGGCCGGCGCCTACGAGGTTGGAGGTGAAGTCTTCACCGTACAGCTCGACGGCCGTGGGGGAGACGATCATGCCGCTCCACGATGCCAGGGCCGGCAGCAGCGCCGCGTACGGCTGGCTGAGGTGGGCAACGAAGGTGTACTCGTCGACGGCCTCGTAAGACTCGACGAAGCTGAGCTCCGAAGCGCGCGGTGACCCAGTGTCGGGGTTCTTGATGCGGTCGAAGTTGTACACGAACGCTTCGGCGTTAACGGGCGTGCCGTCGTGGAAGCGTGCGTTCTGCACCAGGTGGAAGGTGTAGGTCAGGCCGTCGTCGCTGATCTCCCACGACTCGGCCAGGCCCGGGGCCGGCACGAAGTCGAGGTTCATCTCGACGATGGTGGCGAAGATGTTGTGCAGTACGTTGCGCGCCGAGGCGGCGTTGGTGATGTGCGGGTCGAGGTTGGGTGGGTCATCCGTCACTGCGACGGTGATACTGCCACCGTAACGTGGCTCCTGTGCGCTGGCGCTGAACACCAGCCCGAACACGATGAGCGCTGAGAGCAGCGCGGCTGACATGCGGCGGAAGTTCATCGTTCCTCCTAAATGAAACGCGGCACGTGAACACGCCTCCCAGGCCGGGGGCGTCTGAGACCCGTTCACGCTTCACCACTCGAACCCACTACCCACAAACTAGTCGGGAGATTGTGCGGGTTGCGCAATGTTACACCAGCTGGGCCCCACCATGAAAACTGTGGGGTCAGGTTGTACAAAACTGCGGTGGTGGTTGCACGCCACTGTTCGGTGCGCCCGGCTGTACCGGCTGTTCGCTGTCGCCCCGTCAGTCGCCTGAGTTGATGACCAGCTCGTTGCTGTTAGCTCGCGAGGTGCGCTCGAGCACCCTCACCACGTGCTCGTGCGCGTTGGCCACCGCGAGCTTGAGGTCCGAGCCTCCGAGCAACGCGGCGGTTACTGAGGCCGAGAAAAGGTCACCAGTTCCCTTTGCGGCGGTTGTCAGCCGCTCCCAACTGAGCACCTCGTGCGAGTCTTCCGTCACCAGCAAGTTCCGCGACCGAGCCGCGTTGCCCTCAGCCGGAGCGGCGCTGGTCACAACCGCCCATTCGGTGCGCCCAGTCAGCAGGGTGCGTGCCGCCCGCAGCGTGGCCTCCACCGAGGTCAGCGGCTGGCCGACTATCCGCTCGAACTCGAAGGCGTTGGGGGTGATGCCGGTCGCCAGCGGCACAAGCAGTTCGCCGAGCGCGGCGGGCAGTTCAGGGTGAACGTAAAGGCCGCTGTCGTGATCGCCCATTACGGGGTCGAGGTACACGCGAAGTGATGGCTTCAACTGGATGGCGGTCCTGAGCCAGCGCGCCAGTACCTCGGCCTGCTCGGGCGAGCCGAGGTAACCAACCAGCACGGCGCGGGCGTGGCGTAGTACCTGTCTCCTGGTTAGGTCGGCCAGGAAGCCCTCGAACCAGTCGAGCGGCACGGCGCCGCCATGCAGCGAGTCGTAATGCGGGGTGTTGCTCAGCAGGACAGTAGGAACCGGCACCACGTTCAAGCCTGCCGCTTGCAGCGTGGGCACGGCCACGCTGTTGCCGACGCAGCCGTAAACCACCTGCGACTGGATCGAGATCACGTCGACAGGCAGAGGGTCGAGCGAGCCGGGCTCAACCGGCAGGTCGCGACTGTCGCCAGACTTGCTCACGCGCCAGTCCCGCTGCTCGTCGGCCAGTAGTAGCTGTCGGGGAACTCACGCGCTCCGAAGATGGACTGGCCAACCCTCACGAGTGTGGCGCCCTCTTCGATGGCGACCTCGAAGTCACCAGACATGCCCATGGAGAGTTCTTGGAAGTCGAGACCGGCTGGGGCCTCTTGGCGCAGCTTCTCCTGCAGTTCGCGCATGCGCACGAAGCAGGGGCGCACGCGCTCCATGTCATCTGAGAAGAGAGCGAGGGTCATGAGGCCCTTAACGCGGAGTCGCGGGTAGTTAGGCAATTCCTTCACGAAGGCGAGGACTTCCTCGGGCGGCAACCCGAACTTGCTCTCCTCACCGGAACTGTTCACCTGCACGTACACGTCGAGCGTGCGGTCCTCGATCTCGAGGCGGCGCTCGAGCATCTCGGCCAGGCGCACCGTGTGCAGGGCCTGGAACTCGGTGGCGAAGCGCGCCACGTAGCGCGCCTTGTTGCGCTGCAAGTGGCCGATCACGGACCACTTCAGGTCGGTCAGGTCGGCCAGCGCCTCGGACTTCTCGAGCGCTTCCTGAACCTTGTTCTCACCTAGGTTGCGGCAGCTAGCTGCGTACGCCAGACGCAGACGGTCGGCCGGAACCGTCTTGCTGACGGGTAGCAACCTCACTTCGCTCGGGTCCCTGCCCGAACGGCGCGCGGCTTCGTCTATGCGGCGGCGCACCGCGGCCAGGTTGGCGCCGATCTGTTCCTGAGTGGTTGCAGTTGGGGTTTCGGACGGTGGTAGGTGGGTGTTCTCTTTGCTCACTGCCGTCCAGGATAGCCCCTGCCCACCGCGCCGACCACCAGCCGTACGTCAAGGCCACCGTTCTTGGTGGCCACCACTTGCTCCGTGTCGAGGAGCTGCTGCGCCACGTCTGCCTCCGCAGGCGTGGTGAGTAACACGACCCGCCAGGGCACACCACTGGCGGCCAGCTGCGCCAGGAAGCGCCGTGTGGTTTCGGCGGCCGTGCGCTCCTCGCCCAGGCGCACGCCGTAGGGGAGGTTCGAGACCACCAGGCCGCGCTTGACCCCGAGGGAGCCGAAGTCGAGGCGCGTGCTGTCGGCTTCGGTTACTTCTACGGCCCGGTATGCCTCGGACGCCAGGTTGGCGCGGGCCGCTGCCAGCGCCTGCGGGTCGAAGTCGAACCCTAGCAGTTTTGGGGGCGGAGCTGAGGGGGCCGCAGCGACCGCGTCGTCCGTAGGGGTGTCTTCCGTGTCTGGGCCTCCGGCAACGACGTCGGTTACGGAGCCGGCAGCGCGTTCCGCCTGCCGCTGCACCTCGCGCCACCGACCGGGCCGGAACCAGGCGGTCTGCTCGAACGCGAAGGCGCGCGCTCGGCCAGGCGGCTGGCCCTGCAGCACGTCGGCGGCTTCCATCAGCAGCGTGCCGCTGCCGCAGAACGGGTCCACGATCACATCGGGCGGCTCGTCCATGCCCGCCAGGCCCGTCAGCACCATTGCGCCGGCCAGCGTCTCCCGCACCGGTGCGGCGTGCACATGACGCCTGAACCCGCGCCGGTGCAGCAGCTCGCCTGACGTGTTGAGGCTGATGGTGCAGTAGTCGTTAAGTAATCGCACGTGGAACTCGAGCGGCGCCCCCTCGGCCTGCTTGGGGTAGAGGCCCAGCTCGCGCATGTGGCGCGAGACCGCGCTGGCCACGGTGTTGGCCACCTCGTCGCCCGCCTGCAGGTTCGAACCGCGCGCGGTTACGTGAAGCGAGTAGCTGGTGTGGAACCCCAGGTGCACCTCCCACGGCAGCCTGCGGGCACGGTCGTAAAGCATCTCCACCGAGGCGGCCGGGAACGTGCCGAGCCTGAGGAGCACGCGGCTAGCTGTTCGCAGGCTCAGGTTAGCGCGCAAAACCGCCGCCGGGTCTAGGTTCATGCTCACGCCGCCGCGGTCTATTCGCGCCTCGTCTTCAGCTGAGATCAGGCCGCTAGCGAGCGCTTCGTTAACCAGCACGTGCTCCAGGCCGGGCGTGACCTGCACGTACGTCTCGTACGGGCCCGCCAGCCACCAGCGCTTCACGCGCCGGTCTAGCGCGTTGGGGCTCAGGCGTTCGGGAGCAGGTTCAGGGGAGCGGTCGCTCACGGTGTCACCGGGTCTTTGATGGCGCAGTGCTCACGAGCTGGTGCGGGGGCGGGGAACATGGAGCCGTTGTATCAGATGCAGGGCGCAGACGGCGTACCCGCACGCGCCGTGGGCGGCGTAAGTTGAGGGCTGCTATCGGAGTTGCGACAGTACTGTGGTTGGGGCGGCCTCAGTCCCGCGGATCAAGCGCGTCGCGCAGGCCGTCCCCCAACAGATTGAAAGCCAGCACCGTGACCGAGATGGCCAGTCCGGGGAAGACCAGCAGCCAGTTGGAGTCGGGCAGGAAGTTGCGACCGCGGTTGAGCATCTCGCCCCAGTCCGCGGCGGGCGGCTGGATGCCTAAGCCCAGGAAGCTGAGGCCCGCCAGGCTGAGGATGGCGTAACCCACCCCGAGGCTGGCCTGCACCGACAGCGGCCCTAGGGCCGTGGGCAGTATGTGCCGGAACATCTTGCGCAGGTCGCGGGCGCCGAGCGCGGAGGCGGCCTGCACGAACTCCTCCTCGCGTGCGCCTAACACCACGCTGCGCACAATGCGCGCGTACTCCGGGATGCTCACGATGGCTACGGCTATGACGGCGTTGCGCAGCCCCGGGCCGAGCGTACCCACGATGGCGAGTGCCAGGAGGATGGACGGGAAGGCGAGCAGCACGTCCATGACGCGCATGAGCACGCTGTCGAGCCAGCCGCGGTAGAAGCCCGCCAGCAGCCCAAGCAGGGTGCCGATGGTGCCCGCCACCAGCACGGGGATTGTGCCCGTGAGGAGCGAGACCCGCGCGCCGTACACCACGCGGCTGAAGACTGAACGCCCGAACTCGTCGGTGCCGAACCAGTTCTCGGCCGACGGCGGTAACAGGCGACCCCGCAGGTTCTGCCGGGCGGGCGGCGCGTCGGCGATGTATGGCGCGAGAAGCGCCAAGAGCACCAGAACCACCACAAGAACGAGACCCAGCACGGCCATGCGGTTGCGGAAGAAGCGCCGCACCGCGGGTGAGCGGACAGCGCGCCCACGGGCGGTAGGCAGGGTGCGCGCGTCAGCCATAACGGATCCTCGGGTTGAGAAGCGCGTACGAGAGGTCGACCAGCAGGTTGATGACGATGAACACCACGGCTATGAAGAGCACCGTGCCCTGCACGAGGGGGCCGTCCTGAGCGCGGATGGAATCCACCACCAGG
>JBAYRM010000006.1:0-33342 GCA_041676665.1 Trueperaceae bacterium | reverse complement strand
CTGCCGCGCCCCTGCGCCACGGCCCGCGCTTTCCCGAGCGCCAGGCGGCCAGCCAGCGCTTCGGGCGCCTCGCCGGCGAGCGGGGTCTCGTCTATGTGTGCGGGTGCGACCTGGAACTTGAGCCCCAGCAGCCCCAACAGCTCCGAGCGCCTGGGCGACGCGCTGGCCAGCACCAGGCCGGGTCTAGCGCCGCTGTCGGTTGTGGGGGGAGTCTTAACGGAAGGCGCCTGCACGGAACAAAGGATAACCAGCTGGCGGCGGTGGCGGCTGAGTACCGCCCACGCCGACTACAAGCCGGCCCCGCGCGGCGTGCCCGCTGCGGTACCGGTATGCTTTGCGGGTGAACGAGAACAACGCTTCCAGCGGCGCGCGGTCCGCTGGCATGAACCCGACCGGAGTCGAGCACTTCAAGCGTCAGGCCGCCCTGCGGGCGCTAGCGCTAGTGGAGAGCGGCATGCTCCTCGGTTTGGGCACCGGCAGCACCGCCAAGTGGCTGGTAGAGGGCCTGGGCGACAAGCTCAGGACGGGTGAGCTCACCGACGTGGCGGGGGTCGCCACCTCGCGCCAGACCGAGGAGCAGGCCGCCGCCCTGGGCATCCGTCTGACGGAGTTACCGCCCAGCGGGGTGGACCTCGCCATCGACGGCATGGACGAGCTCGCGCCCGGCCTGGACGCCATAAAGGGTCTGGGCGGCGCACTGACCAGAGAGAAGATCGTAGCCGTGGCTGCGACCCGCTTCGTGCTGATAGGCGACGACAGCAAGTACGTGAGCTGGCTCGGTCAGCGGGCGCCGGTACCCGTAGAGGTCGTGCCGTTCGGTCACCAGCGCACTCGCAGGGCGCTCGAGTACCTGGGCGCCGTCACCGCGCCGCGCATGGCGGGCAGGGAGCCGCTCGTTACCGACAACGGCAACCTCATCTACGACTGCCGCTTCGGTGCTGCCGGCACGGAGCCCTTCGGCGCGCCCACCCTCGCCCTCGCGCTAGCCGAACTGCCTGGTGTGGTGGAGCACGGCCTGTTCCTCGGCGTGGCCGACCTGGCGTTCGTAGCCAGCCAGGACGGTGTGGCCGAGCACGGGCGCGAGTGGCGCGGATGATCGTTGCGGTGGGGCTCGACCTGGTAGAGCTGGGGCGCATAAGGCGCGCCATGCAGAGCAACCCGAAGCGCTTCGTGAAACGCGTGTTCCACCCCGACGAGCTGACCGAACTCCAGGGGCGCATCGACCTGGTGCCTGGCCTGGCTGCGCGCTTCGCCGCCAAGGAAGCGTTCCAGAAGGTGTGGCCCACCTCGTTCGGCTGGAAGGACGTCTGGGTCGCCAAGGAGGGCAAGAAGCCGGTGCTGCGCTTCGCCCCGGAGCTGGCGCAGGCCATGGAGCAGCAGGGCCTGCGCGCCCACCTGTCGCTCACTCACGCGCGCGGCCAGGCGGCCGCCGTGGTCGTGCTCGAGCGGCTGTGACGGTGCAACCCAAGCTGGTGCAGGCGTTCACAGACGGCTCGTGCGACACCGCTAGCGGGCACGGCGGCTGGGCCTTCCTGCTCAGGTACGGCCAGCGCACCACGGCGGCCTCCGGTTACGAGGCCGGCACCACCAACAACCGCATGGAGCTCACCGCTGCGGTGCGCGCACTCGAGGAACTGAAGCAGCCGTGCCGCGTGCAGCTCGTGACCGACAGCCAGTACCTGAAGAAGGCGTTCACCGACGGCTGGCTCGCCAAGTGGCAACGCAACGGCTGGCGCGCAGCGTCGAAGGCGCCCGTCAAGAACCGCGACCTGTGGGAGAGGCTGCTGGAGCTCGAGCAGCGCCACCAGGTCGAGTGGACCTGGACCAAGGGGCACGCCGGTCACAGCGAGAACGAGACCGTGGACGGCATGGCGCTGGCGGCCCGCAAGGCGCGCCGCGGCACGGTCGACTAGCAGGAGCTAATCAGGGGCGGAGCGAAGCCAGCCGGGCGAGCAGCTCACGCAACGCCAGCACACCGGGTACCAGCGAGGCAGGATCGACCCACTCGTCGAGCCTGTGCGCGTTGCCGCCGCGGTAGACGCCGAAACAGAGCGCCGCGATACCTTGCGCCATGGCGGCGTTGGCGTCGGTGCTGCCCGCGTTGGTGGTGGGGTTGATCCCGACCGCCTCGAAGGCGTCCTTGGCGGCTTGCAGCAGGCGCGGGCTGTTGCAGGTGCCAGCCGGCCGGTCACCCACCTGGGTCAGCTTTACTTGCGCCCCGCGCGCCTCAGCGGCCTTGCGGATGGCCCCGATGGCGACGCGCTCCAGGCCCGACAGGGCCGCCTGGTCCACGCTGCGCATGTCGAGGTTGAAGCCGGCCCGTTCGGCGATGGCGTTGATGCTGGTTCCACCCCAGATCTGCCCGATGTTCAGGCTGGAGCGCGGCACTTTCGGTACCCGCAGGTCAGCCAGCCGCGCCATGGCGTCGCCAGCTGCGTGCGTGGCGCTGGGTGAGGGGTAATCGCCCCAGGAGTGCCCGCCGGGCGCAGAGAAGGTGGCCTCGTAACGCCGCGAGCCCACGCCCACGTCGATGACGGAGCCGAGGTAGCCGTCCAGCGCCACGAACACGTCGTGCTGCGCGCCCATACTCGCCACCGCGTGGCGCGCGCCGCGCAAGTCGCCTAGGCCCTCCTCACCCACCGTGGCCACCAGGGTCAGGTCGGGCCGCGCGGCGGAGCCCGGCTGCAGCGCCCACTGCGTGAGCGCGGCCAGCGAGGCTGCGTTGTCGCCCAGCCCGGCGCCCACCCAGCGGGCCGGGTCGGTGCGGTCCACGCTGACGTCGACGTCTAGTGCGAACACGCTGTCGAGGTGGCACGCCAGCATGACCGCGGTGCGACGACCGGCGCCGGTGCCGGGCATGCTGGCCACCACGTTGCCGACCTCGTCGAAGCGCGGCTCCAGCCCGGCGGCGCGCCAGTGACGCGCCACGACCTCACCGCGCGCCGCCTCAGCGCCGGTGGGTGCGGGCGTGGTGGCGATCTCAAGCAGCAGAGCCTGCAACGCCTCAGCGTCGACCGTGCCTCTGGCAGCGGCCGCTGCGACGCGGCTGCTCACTGATCGGTGTCTTGCAGGGTGGCTATGCCCTCGCGCAGCGCGTACAGCGCCGCCTGCGTGCGGTTGTTCAGGCGCAGCTTGGAGAATATCTCCGATAGGCGGTTGCGCACGGTCTTCTCGCTCACGCCGAGCGAATCGGCGATCTCCTGGTTCGAGGCGCCCTGCGCCAGGAGGCGCAGGATGTCCTCCTCGCGCTCGGTCAGTTCGCTGATCTTGTGCTCCGGGTGACTGGGCAGGTCGCCGAGCTTACGGAACTCGTCGAGGATAGACGCGGCCATCTCGGCGTTGAGCAGCGTCTCCCCCGCCGCCACGCGCCGGATGGCGTCTATGAGCTCGGTCGCGCCGGCGTCCTTCAGCATGTAACCGCGGGCGCCCACCTTAACGGCCTCGAACACGTAGCGGTCCTGCCGGTACATGGTGAGGATGATCACGCGCGTGTCGGGCTGCTCCGCCAGGATCGCCTTGGTCGCCGCCACGCCGTCGAGTTCGGGCATCTGGATGTCCATGAGCACCACGTCGGGCTTGGTCTCCAGGGCGTAGCGCACGGCCTCTCGGCCCGTGGAGGCCTCACCGATGACGCGGAAATCGTCCTCGGTCTCGAGGATGCTCTTCAGGCCCTGCCGGAACATGGCGTGGTCGTCACACAGAAGCACGCGTGTCATGCGCACCATGGTAGCGCACCTTCGGCAGCCTTAGCGGCGTGGGCCCAGCCGCGGACGCTCGGACGCCAACGCGCCGCCGTCCCGGCACGCGGCGCGGGTCGCGTGGTAGCCTTCCGGGCGCAGCTGCCGGGCGCGTGGCTCAAGCTGGTGGGCACCATACCGCCGCACATGGCCGGTGCCCAACAGCCTGAGGCGGGCGCCCGGCAGCTGCCCGAGAGTTGGCCATACGGCCGGCTCAGCTCGACCCAACCGGAGAGTTCGGAAGTATAGGAGGGCGCAATGGCGCACCCGAAGGGGCTCCTGATCGAGAAGGCGCAGAAGCTCGGGCTCGCGAGACCCGAGTTCGACACCGCCAAGACAGGACCAGAGCACGAGCCCGTATTCATCACCGACGTCGTCGTGGACGGCGCGGTCATAGGTACGGGTCAAGGCAGATCGAAACGCGAGTCGGAGAAGTCCGCGGCGGCTGAGGCGCTGGCCGAGTTGAGCGCCAGGGAAACTGGTAACGGAGCCGGCAAGCCCGCCAGGCAGCAGCGAAGCGCGGGCAAGCGCGCCGCGCCCAGTGGGGCGGCCGCTCAGAAGCCGCCAAGCGCACAGGCACGCGCCGCTGACAGCGTAGCCGAGGCCGACGACGAGGACGACGACGACACCTTCACCGGTCCGTGGCCCATGTTCGACGACCTGCTCGCCAGCGTCGTCGACGTGGCCGAGCGGCGCGTGTCGGCGGACCTGCGGGGCGACGCTGCGCTGACCGCCATCCGCGACTTCTCGCTATCGCTCTACAAGGAGCTGCTGGCCGATCTAGGCGAGCTGGTGGACGAGGACGACGAGGACGAAGAAGACGACGACTGAAAGCCCTAGGCGGGAGTGATCAGCGGGCGCGCGGGAACCCTTCACTCGACCCGCGCGCTGCGGGCGAACAGCTCTATGCGCTTGAGTTCCTGCGTGGCCTTCTCCTTGACCAGCATCTCACGCAGGGTGGCGCTGCCACCGAAGCCAGCGGTCCCGGCCAGTTCGATGATGTCGACCATCTTCGCGCCGAACGCGCGCAGCGGGGTGACCATGTCGAACCCGGCTGCCGCGTCGGTCGGGGCCGCCTGCAACTGAATAAGGTCGTCGTCCAGCCCGCCTGCGCCAGCCTTAACGCTCACGATGACGTCGCCGGAATCGGTGCGAACCAGGTAACTGGCGGCTTGACTCATGCCCTGAACGCTAACACTTGTTCAGCCCGGCCGAGCTGCCGTGACGTCGGGTGAAGCTCTGACCGCTAAAGGCTGGCCTCGTCGAGGAACTCCTGCAGCTTCTCGACGTTCACGGTTATCGGCGCGCGGCGGCGCCTGACAGCGCCGTACTCCAGCAGCCGCGCCAGGCAGTGGCTAACGGTCTCGCGCGTGGCACCTATCATCTTGGCCAGGTCCTGCTGCGTGAGGCTGAGGTCGATGACCGTGCCGCGCTCGGACTCGGCGCCGAAGTCGTTGGCCAACCTGAGCAGCAGGTTCGCTAACCGCCCCGGAGCGTCGAAGGCGCCCACCTCGGCCTGCCACTGCTGCGCCTGCCACAGGCGCGTGCTCATGACCTGGATGAACTTCATGGCGATGCGCGGCTGCTGCTGCAGCAGGCGCTGGAACTCGGCTTCAGGCATGACGATGAGGGTGGTGTCGACCACCGCCTCGGCCTGGTTGGGGCGCCGCTCGCTCTCGAGCAACAGCAGCTCGCCGAAGATGTCGTACTTGCCCAGCAGGCCGAGGATCATCTCCTTGCCGTTGGGGAAGTACATGCTGATCTTCACCATGCCGTCGCGCACGAAGTAGAGCGCGTCGGCGGGGTCCTCCATGTGATAGATGATCTCGCCCGCAGCGAAACGCTTATAGGGCGTGATGCGAGCCATCTGCTCGATCTCTTCGGGCGTCAGGTCCTCGAACAGCTCCGTGTTCTTAAGGTGCCAGACCAGGCTCGGGTACTGATTCGCTTCCGTCATCGAGCGCCCCTCTCAGGCTCTTCAACCACCTGTCGCCATGACTCCGTTACAGGCCGTTTACTGTTTGATTCCCCAATGTACAGGTTTCGGGCACGTGCGTCACGGGAAAGCGCGGCCTGGCCCACACGCGCCTACTGGGCGCCGAGGGCATCGGCTAGTCGCATGAGCCGCAGGTAGTCGTCGATGCTGGCGTAATCGCCTACCCGGAGGCCACCTAGGAACACGCTCGGCGTGCCTGTGAGGCTCAGGTCTTGCACGGCGTTCCTGTAGCTCGCCTCCACCAGGTCGGTGAAGCGGCCACTGCGGACGCATAGGCCCAGGCCGCCCGCCGGGACGCCCGCCTCCGTGGCTATGGTCACGAACATGTTCACCGGGTCGGCTAGACCGGACCAGCGCGCCTGCTCGCGAAAGAGCGCGTCGTGGAACGTCCAGAACGCGGCCTCGCCCGCCTCGGGGCCAGCCTGCTCGGCGGCCCCTTCCGCCACGCACTCGGTGGCCTCCGCCGCCGCCATGGCGTTGGGGTGGATGCTCTTGAGTGGGAAGTGGAACACCTCGAAGCGCACGTCGCCGCGCTCCAGCAACTGCTCGACGACGGGCATGCCCAGCTCGAGGAACTGCGCGCAGAACGGGCACTGCAGGTCGGTGAACTCGCGCACCACGTAACGCGCGTCGGCCGGGCCGAGCACGTGCGCGGGGGCGCCGAAGAGCTCCTCGGCGATGACGTCTGGTTCGAAGCGAATAGCCAAAGTAGGGGGCGCTTCGCCCTCCCCGGCACTGACCGTCACGTGCATCAGGTACTCGACCACTTCGATCGGCACCTCACCCTGACCCACAAGGTCAGCGGAGCGGCTCCGGAAGAAGTCGGCTACCGGCCCCGCGATGCTCTCACCGTAGCCGGTGGCGGCGCCCACCAGGGCGCCCACGAAGCGCATGTTGGCGTCGTTCAGCACGCCTTCACCGCTGACGCCGATCGTGACGCCGCCCACGTCGTGGACCACGAACACGAAGTCCGACGCGGCGGTGTAAGTGCCGGCTTGACCGGCAGGCTCTGGTGCGTAGTCGCTAAGCGCTGCCGCCACGGAGCCGGGCTCCTCGCCTATCTGTGCGGCCGCCGTCGGCAGCGCCGCCAGCAGCAGCAGAGCGGCCAGCAAGAGCGGCCTGAATGGTGTGGAACGAAGACCGAACATCGCTGCAAGTCTAGCCCGCGTCGCCTTGAGAACGCTCACGCGCCGGTACGTGCCGGGCTCAACTGGTAAAGCCCGCCGAACTTCGCCCTCAGGTAGTCCAGGTAAGGGCCGGCGTCGAGCCTCGCGCCGGTTGCGCGCTCCAGCAGCTCGGCAGGCGAGTAGCGGTTCCCGTGCCGGTGCACGTTCTTCCGTAACCAGCTCAGCAGCGGCGCGAAGTCGCCCGCGCGGATGGCGCCCTCCAGGTCCCCTACGTGCCTCTCGGCGGCCTCGAAGAGCTGCACGCTCATGAGGTTCCCCAGTGCGTAGGTTGGGAAGTACCCGAACAGCCCGACCGACCAGTGGATGTCTTGCAGGCAGCCCTGCAGGTCGGAGGTAGGAACCACGCCCAGGTAGTCGCGGTAACGGTCGTTCCAGGCGGCCGGCAGGTCCTTCACGGCCAGGTCACCGTCCAGCAGCGCTGTCTCGAGCTCGAAGCGGACGAGGATGTGGAGGTTGTAGCTCACCTCGTCGGCCTCGATGCGCACTAGACTGGGGCGCGCCACGTTGATGGCCTGGTGGAAGGCCGCGAGGGGCACGTCGCGTAAGCGCGGTTCGAACGCAGACTGCAGCTTCGGGTAGCTGCCCTGCCAGAAGGCGAGGCTGCGGCCCACGAGGTTCTCCCACAAGCGCGACTGCGACTCGTGCACGCCCAGCCCCGCCGCGTGGGCTAGCGGGGTGCGCGAGAAGGCGGGGTCGATGCCCTGCTCGTACAGCGCGTGGCCGACCTCGTGCAGCGTGCCGAACAGTGCGGTGGCGAGGTTGCCGTGATCGTAACGCGTGGTGATCCGGACGTCGTTAAGCCCCATGGACTCCGCGAACGGGTGGATGGTCTCGTCCAGGCGCCCCCGCCCGAAGTCGTAACCCACAGCTGCAGCCAGCGAGGCAACGTACGCAGCCTGCTCGGCGGGCGGGAAGCCCAGCAGCAGCGGCGCGTCGGACAGCTTCACGCTGCTGTCGCCGATCTCGGCCAGCAGCGCCACCTGCTCCTCCCGCAGGCGGCCGAAGATGCGGCGCACCTCGGCCACCGTGGCGCCGGGTTCGTACTCGTCTAGCAGCGCGTCGTAGCGCTCGGTCTCGAAACCGACCGCGTCGGCCTCCTCGCGCTTTAGCTCGACCATGCGGGCCAGTTCGGGTTCGAACAGGCCGAAGTCGTCGGCCTCGCGCGCCCTCACCCATGCCAGGCGTGCGCTGCTGCTCTGCCGCGCCAGTTCCTCGACCAGCCGGCTCGGCAGCCTCGTCGCTCGCTCGTAGGCGCGGCGCGCCTCACGCACCGTGGCGGCCTCCACCCCGTCGGCCGGCAGCTCTGCCGCTTCCAGCGCACTGAGCAGGTCGGCCATCCGGGCGCTTGTAAGGCGCGCATGGCGGATGGAGTCCAGGGTCGCCATCTGGTGGCCGCGCCCCTGCGAGCCGCCCTCCGGCATGTAAGTGTCCTGATCCCACGAGAGCAGCGCGGCCGCCTTGCCCAGGTCGTTGATGACGGCCGCTTCGGCGAGGAACTCTTCGTACTTGCGTTGTGCCTGCATCTAGCCTCCGGTTCCGGCCGACTTTACCGCGCCCACACCTAGCGCGCGCCCGCACCTGCGGCCCGCGTCGCCCCTGCACCGACGCCGTTTGTGCCGATTGGCGCGTGGTATCTTCCCTCCATGATCGAGCTGCCGGACAGCGTCCACGACCTGGTGGCCGCCGAGCGCCAACTACTCACCGACCTGCTGGTCCTGCTGGGCAAGCTCGAGGCCGAGCCGCAGGACGTCAGCGACGTACGCACTGCGCTAGCCGACCTCGACGGTCTGTTCATGCTCGTGGTGGCCGGCGAGTTTAACGCCGGCAAGTCGAGCCTGGTGAACGCACTGCTGGGCGAGAAGGTCATGCCGGAAGGCGTGACCCCCACAACGGACCGCGTAACACTGATCACCTACGGGGACGAGGCGAGCGAGCGAGCCGACGGCCCCAACGTGGTGCGCCGCACTTACCCGAACCCTCTACTCGACGCGGTGGCGTTCGTAGACACCCCGGGCACCAACGCCATCGTGGCCAAACACCAGGAGCTCAGCGAGCGCTTCGTGCCGCGTGCCGACCTGGTGGTGTTCGTGACCAGCGCCGACCGGCCGTTCACGCAGAGCGAGCGCACGTTCCTGGAGCTCATCGCCTCCTGGGGCCGCAAGGTCCTGATGGTAGTTAACAAGTTCGACATCCTGGCCGAGGAGGAAGAGCGCAAGAAGGTGCTCGAGTACGTGAGGGACAACGCCCGCGAGACGCTGGGCGTGAACAGCGTGGAGGTGTTCGGCGTCAGCGCCCGCAAGGGCCTGGCGGCGCGGCAGGCCAGGGACGAAGCGGCTTACGCCGCCAGCGGCATGATCCCGCTCGAGAACGCCATCGCCGCGCGCCTGGGAACCGACCGGGTGAAGCTCAAGCTCGCCTCGCCACTGGGTGTAGCTGCGCACGCGTCGGGCCAGTACCTGGGAGTGCTCGACAACCGGCTCGAGCTGCTGCAGGACGACAACACCACGCTCGCCGAGATAGACCGGCAGCGCAAGCAGTTCGACCGCGATATGCACCGTGACCTCAGCCTTTACGTGGCGCGCCTGAAGGGCGTGCTGCAGCAGATCGAGAAGCGCGGCGAGGACTTCTTCGACGAGACCATCCGGCTGAGCCGGATACCCAAGCTCATGAACTCTGAACGCATGAAGGAAGCGTTCCATTCGAAGGTGGTCGGCAAGGCCGAGGCCGAGATCGACTCGGCGCTGCACGACCTGGTGGACTGGTTCATTCAGCGCAACCTGCAACTGTGGGAAGACGTCATGCGCTACCTGAACGAGCGCCGCGCCGCCGAGCAGGCCAACGTGATAGGCGAGGTGGGCGGGCGCTTTCAGTACGACCGGCAGGCGCTGGTGCGCAGTCTGCGCGAGACCGCCGAGGAGGCGCTGGAGGAGTACGACCCCAGGAACGAAGCCAGCCGACTGGCGGAACGGCTGCAGGGCGCCGTGGTCCAGACCGGCATCATGGAGGTGGGCGGTCTGGGCCTGTCCGCCGCGCTGGTGGCCATGATGACTGGCGCCGCGCTCGACATCACCGGCATCGCTCTAGGGCTCACCGTCATGGGCGCCGGCCTCCTCGTGCTGCCGGGCCAGAAGCGCAAGGCGAAGCGCGAGCTGCGCGCCAAGATGGCCGAACTGCAGGACACCATCGACAAGAGCGTGCGCCAGCAGTTCGAGTTGGAGTTGTCGCGCTCGCAGGAGAAGCTCACCGGCGCCATCAGCCCCTACACCCGCTTCGTGGGCGCCGAGCTGGAGCATCTGCACGAGCTGCGGGCCGACCTGAAGGACGCCGCTGACCGCGTCACCGACATGCAGCGCCAGGTCGAATCGCTGAGCTAGCCGCCTGATACACTCCCGCATGACAGGCAAACGTATCCGCGTGGCGTACCAGGGCGTGCAGGGCGCTTTCAGCGAAGAGGCGGCCGGGAACTTCGCGCCCGGCGCGGAGACCGTCGGTTTTCCAACCTTCGACGAGGCGTTCCAGGCGGCCGCGTCCGGCGACTGCGATTACGCCTGCCTGCCCGTGGAGAACAGTCTGGCGGGCTCGATAAACCAGACGTACGACCTGCTGACCGACTCCGTGCTCAACGTGGTCGGCGAGCAGATCGTGAGGGTGCACCACAACCTGTTAGTCAAGCCCGGCGTGAAGCTGCAGGACGTGAAACGGGTATACAGCCACCCGCAGGCGCTGGCGCAGTGCCAGAAGTTCCTGCGCCAGCACGGCTTCGAGGCCGTGACCGACTTCGACACCGCCGGCGCCGCCAAGCTGCTGGCCCAGAACGGCGGAGAGGGCCGCGCCGCCATTGCCAGCCAGCGCGCCGCGGAGGCGTACGGCCTCGAGATAGTGGCTGAGCACATCGAGGACCTGCCTTTCAACTACACGCGCTTCTTCGTGCTGGGGTCCAGCGAGCCGCCGGCGCCAGCCGGGCCTTGCAAGAGCTCCCTGGTGCTGGCCACGCGGCACCGACCCGGCGACCTGGTGGCCTGCCTGGAGGTGTTCCCCAAGCACGACATCAACATGACCAAGCTGGAGTCGCGGCCCCGGCGCGACAAGCCGTGGAGTTACCTGTTCTACATCGACATCGACGGCCATATAGAAGAGCCCAACGTGGCGGCCGCCATGACCGACCTGATGCGTAAGGCCGCCTTCGTTAAGTTCCTGGGTAGTTATCCTGCAGCCACGCCTCTGGAGCTCGTTTGACGGGCGCCTAAGCCGCTGTTTCACGCAACCAGCTCACCTACCACCGACTCCAGCGTCAACCGGCCGCCGCGCTCGAACGAGCTCGCTAGCGCCTCCTCCTCCAACCGCCGGCGCACATCCTTGACCTGAGCCTCGACCTTCTGCAGGTGGCGGCGGGTCAGGCCCTCCTGGACGCGTACGAAGCCGAGCCACGTAGCAGCCTGCTCCAGGTCGCCGGCCGTGGCCAGCACCTCCGCCAGCTGCAGCAGCGTGTCGACCAGTAAGCCGCCATGGCTTATGGCCACGGCGGCGCGCAGGGCCTCGCTGAGTCGCTGGGCTGCCAGTTCGCGCTCGCCGCGGAGGTGGGCCACCTGACCCAGCACCTGCAGCAGTACCACCTCGTCGAAGCGGTCCCCGGCCTCCATGACCACGGCGTAACCTTCCTGAGCCAACGACTCGGCCTCCTGGTGATCGCCGCGCTGAGCGGCCTGCAGCGCCAACCAGCCGAACGGTATGAAGCGCCGGTCACCCACCTGGCGGAGCTGCTCCAGCCCCTCCTCCGCCAGCGCCTGACCCGCCTCCGCGTCACCGTGCTGAAGCAGGTAGGTTCCCAGACCGAACACTATCCGAGCCGGGACCACAGTGTTCCCCAGGGCAGTGAGCTCCTCGGTGGCGGCGTCACAAAGCGCCACGAAGGCTGCGGGCTCGCTGAGCTCCCTTTCGACGTTCAGTAGGTTGGAGAGGTAAAGGCTGACGTCGCGCGGCGTTCCGTGAACGCGCGCCAGTTCGAGCCCCTCGAGAAAGATGTCGCGGGCGCCCTGCAGGTCGTTCTTGGATTCCCGGCTGACGCCCAGACCTATCAGCCCGCGCATCAACCCCACCGGTTCCCCCAGCTGCCTGAAGAGCCGGAGCCCGCGCTCGATCGAGGCGTCATGCTCTGGGCTGGCGCCGTGCAGCAGGTAGATGAAGTGCCCCTGCTGGATCAGCAGGTACGCCAGTGCAGACCTGTGCGTGGGGTTCCCTTCGTCGAGTCCCGCTATCGCCTCGGCTATCATGGCGCGCCCTTCCGGCACGCGGAACGTGAGGACCGAATCCAGCGCCCAGGTCGACTCTCGCAACTCGTCGACGCGGGTGGTGGCTAC
Organism: Trueperaceae bacterium; assembly: GCA_041676665.1. Taxonomy (GTDB): domain Bacteria; phylum Deinococcota; class Deinococci; order Deinococcales; family Trueperaceae; genus JAAYYF01. The sequence goes on along the minus strand of JBAYRM010000006.1, from coordinate 21,065 downwards.
AGCCCAGCGCCACGCCGCGATCACGTTGGCGTGCTCGTCCTCGAACAGTGCCAGCGCCTCCTGGTGGTCCTTGGTCTCCAGCCCGCCGTAGTTGTCGCGCAGGAGCCTGAGGTAGTAGCGGCCGTGCAGCTCCTCCAGCTCTTTCTGAAGCGCCGGCTCCTCCGCCAGCTTCTCCCGGGTGAACTGGTACAGCAGCGGGTGGCGGTCGAAGCGGCCGCCCAGCGCGGTGCGCAGCAGCGACTTATCGACCAGGGCCGTTAGGCCCGCTAGCTGCACGTTGGCTACGTCGGCTGCAGCTTCCGGCATGAAGCCCCCTAGGAACACGGCCAGCTTGCGCAGGTCCTGCTGCTCTTCGGGCGAGAGCAGGCCCCACGAGTACTCCAGCGTCGCTCGCACGCTTCGCTGCCGCTCGGGCACGTTGCGCGTGGGTCTTTGCAGGAAGTCGATGCTGCGCTCCAGGCCCGCCAGGATCTGCTCGCAGGAGAGAGCCCGGACCCACGTTGCTGCTATCTCCAGCGCCAGGGGCGAGCCTTCCACCAGGCGGCAGATGCGCCTGATGGCGGTCACGTCCGCGTGGCTCATGGAGAAGTCGTGCCTAACCTGCGTCGCCCGCTTCACGAACAGCGCCACGGAGTCGGTCGCCAGCGCCTCTGTATCTGTGGCGCCCTCAGGCGGCATGCTCAACCCTTCCAGCGGCAGCACCCACTCCTCCAGCACGTTCAGCCGCTCCCTCGAGGTAACGAGCAACTTCAGGTTCGGGCAGCCCGCCAGCAGCTCGGAGCACAGGGTGGCGCCCCCAAGCAGGTGCTCGAAGTTGTCGAGGGTGATGAGCACGTGACGATTACCTATCGCCGCTACGACCGGCTTCAGTGGCCGCACGCGGTCCTCGGCCGCGATCCCCAGCGCGGCGGCTATAGTGGCGGGCACCGCACTCTCAGAGGTCAGTGAGTCCAGCTCCACGAAGTAGCAGCCGCCCCCGAACTCGGCTCGCTGCTGGTTGGCTACTTCCCAGGCCAGCCGCGACTTGCCGGTGCCGCCGGCGGCCAGCAGGGTCAGCAGGCGGCAGTCGGGTTCATGCAGTAAAGCTGCGATGGCGGTGGTCTCATCGCGGCGGCCCACGAAAGCGGTACCTGCGCCGCGCGCCGCCACCCACGGCAGTTCTGGCTGCGTCGCGGCCACCGGTTGACTGCCTTGGCGGCTTGGCACCACTGAGATCGCCGCGGTTCCCAAGTCGCTGGTGCCGCGCTGCGCCGCCAGTTGCGCGGCCAGTTCCAGGGTGTCGGTGGCGGGTTCCAACCCCATCTCGCTCAGCAAGTTGTGCTCGAACGCCCTGAAGGCGCGCAGCGCGGCGGTGGTCTGACCGGCCGCGTGCGACACGCGCATGTACGCCTGTAGAACGTCCTCGTCTAGACTGTCGTACCTGAGCAGTGTGCGCAGCGCCTCGCCGGCGCGGGCTGGCTCCAAGGTTGCGGCGTGCGTGAGCACGAGGTCGCGCCAGCCGCTCAGAAGCTCGCTCCGCTGCGCCTCAAGCCACGACTGGAACTCGTGCGCGTCGACCCCGGTGGCGCCCTCCAGCAACGTCCCGCCGAACAGCTCGCTGGCCCGAACGACGTCCTGCACTGTAAGGGCTGCCAGGAACTCCTTCACGTCGGTCGGCACGGTCATCCGCACCCGTTGCGGGTCGCTGTGCAGGCCCTGGCTGAACGGTGCGCGCCTTAACGACGAGAGGATCTGGCGCAGGTTCCTGCGCGCGGCGCTCTCTGGTACGTCAGGATAGAAAACGTAAAGCAACTCGTCACGGCTGCACCACTCCCCCTTGTAAGCCAGGTAGCAGAGTAAAGCGGTCGCCTTTGTGGGGGGAGGCTCGTACGTTGCGCCGCCAACGCGGAAGCGCGGCGGGCCTAGTAGCCTAGCGTAGGCCTCCATTTTCAGAGTGATGGTACAGCATGCCTGGGCAACGGTCTGGTGCAACCGTGGTAGCGCGCGAAAGCGCGCCCCTACCGTGCCCTTTTCGGCGATTGGCTGGCTTGACCTCACCGAATCACGCCCGGATCACGCCGCCCTCTCTACTGTGCATTCACAGCACAAATTATCGAGTGCTGACTTCAGTCAGGAGGGTGTCATGAAGGTTAGTCACGGCAAGTTGCTAATTGGGCGTTTCATCACGATCATGGTGTTGGTGTTCGGCGCCGCCGCGCTGGCCCAGAGCACAGCGGACCTGGAAGAGCACATCCGGAACCTGGAACTCGAACGGCAGCGCCTGATGGTGGAGGGCGACGTGGCGGCGGTAGATCCGTTCCACGCCGACGACTTCCGGCTGATAAACCCGTTCGGTGGACAGCTCACGAAGAACGACATCCTGGACGTTGTGAACGTGGGCGGGCTGGTGTTCTTGAAGATCGACATCAGCAACATGGAAGTCCGGGTGTTCGGCACCGGCGCCGCGCTGAAGTACCTGGCGACCATGCAAGTGGAGTTGGAAGGTGAGGTGCTGCCCGAGCAGCACATCTGGCACCTGGTGACGTACGAACTGCGGGGCGACCAGTGGCAGGCCGTGTGGTCGGTGGCTTCCGAAGTCAGGGAGATGCCCTAAGGCTGGTACGGAAGCACGGTTACGCGCATGCTGAAACGAATAAGAGTGAGTTGGCTGCTGGCGGGCTGCGCCGCAGTTCTGTGGCTGGTTGCGGTTTTGGCTATGTCAGCGACGTCGGCAGCGCAGCAACAGGAGGCGCAGGTGGGAATGGAGACGCTGCGCGAAGTAGAGGTCGAGCGCCTGCGGGCGCTGGTTGACGGCGACATTGAAGTCGCGGAAAGGTTGCACGCCGACGACTTCCAGCTGATAAACCCGTTCGGCTTCACGCTCACCAAGGAGGATTACCTGGGTCAGCTGAGCCAGGGCGTCATCGACTACACCTTGTGGGAACCTGTGAGCGAGGTGGCGGTGCGCTACTACGGTAACAGCGCGGTCGTGCGCTACCGGGCGGCGCTAGAGATCCTGGTCATGGGCCAGCCCATGCCGTCGGCGCAGTACTGGCATACGGACGCGTACGAGCTGCGAAACGGTCAGTGGCAGGTTGTCTGGTCACAGGCCACCGAGATCAGGGAAATGCCCTAGTTACAACGCTGCCCGTTGGCGGCGGCAAGGAGCGGTGTTACACTCCGCCGGATACGCATGAGAGATGGCGGTAACAAAGGCGAGAAGGCCGTGCCGGCTGGCGAACAGCCCGACTACCTGGAGGCGGACCAGCCGGCCATGCGCCTGGACGACGTGCTCAAGTTCTTCGGCGTGGCCGCCACCGGCGGTCACGCCAAGCATCTGATCCAGGCTGGCGAAGTGCGCGTTAACGGCGTTGTGGAAACGCGCCGCAAGCGCCGCATCGTAGACGGCGACACGGTGGAAGCGGCCGGTGAAGCCTTCGTGGTGGAGCTGGTACCGGCGCCGGAGGAGTGAGCGGGCGGCTCATGCCCGCTGCCCACAGTCTGGACCGCCCGCCAGCTTGTCGGCCGGGCGGTAGTCCTGTTCCAGTGGCTCAACGTGCACGCCGCTAAGGGCAGCCACGGGCACGCGCTCACCGGGGTACCACAGCGTGCGTGACTGGTACTTACCCGCCCAGATGGAGAGGTGCCGCACGGTCCAGCCGGCGCATAGATCCAGCACCCAAACCTCGCGCGACTTCGACGCGGCGTAGCCCGCCAGCCGCGCCTGCACGGCCTCGCCGCTGCCGGTAAGCACCACCAACAGCGCGGCCGCAGCCTCCTGCGTGGCCCACACCCCGCCGAGCGCGCTGGAGCCGCGCGCCGGGAAGACAGCCAGTGGCGGGCGCCACAGGTCAGCGACGCCGAGCCGGACGAGTGGGCGCACCCGCACCACGGCGCCAGAGTCGGCTAACCCTGCTCCTAACAGCCGCTCGAGGCGCTGCAGCACCTCGGCCGCCTGGCCAGCCGGCTGCGCGAGCCTGACGGCACGCCCGCGGCGCAGCTCGGTCAGGCGCGGGTCTGCGAGACGGCCGCGCTTGACCAGCGTGATGAACTGGGTGGCGGTCAGCTCCTCGGGCACGCTGGGCGCCGCGGGCGCACCGTTCGCGGGCCGCCACCGGCGCGCCTCCGACTTCTTGGCTGCCGCGCTACGCTTCATGCTCCGAGCATGGGCCAGCCGCGCCCACCGTGCCGCGCCTAGCGGGTCCACAGCCGAGAACAACTGCTCTCGCTGCCTACCTACCGACTCATCGCGCCTGAGCCTGCGTGCTACACTCCCCACCTGGAAGTGGCGGTTTCTCCAGGTCCCTAAATGCCCAAACGCGAAGACATAAAGAAGATCCTTATCCTCGGCTCCGGCCCCATCGTCATCGGGCAGGCCGCCGAGTTCGATTACTCCGGCACCCAGGCCTGCAAGGCCCTGCGCAGCGCAGGCTTCGAGGTGGTGCTGGTGAACTCCAACCCGGCCACCATCATGACGGACCCCGAGGTAGCCGACCGAACGTACATCGAGCCGCTAACGCCCGAGTTCGTCGAGAAGGTCATCGCCACGGAGAGGCCCGACGCGCTGCTCCCCACCCTCGGCGGTCAGACCGCGCTCAACCTGGCGTCCAAACTGTACGAGCTAGGTGTACTGAAGCGCTACGGCGTCGAGTTGATAGGCGCGAACTACGAAGCCATCCAGAAGGGTGAGGACCGCAAGCTCTTCCAGGAGGCCATGGCCAAGATCGGCGTGGCCACCCCCGCGGGCAAGATGGTGGGCAGCCTGGGCGAGGCGCTAGAGTTCGTGACCGAGATCGGTTACCCGGCGATAATCCGCCCCAGCTTCACTCTGGGCGGCACCGGCGGCGGCATCGCGCATGACGAGGCCGAGTTCCGCGCCATCGTCAGCCAGGGCCTGCACGACTCACCGGTCAACACGGTGCTGGTCGAGCAGTCGGTGCTGGGCTGGAAAGAGTACGAGCTCGAGGTCATGCGCGACAGCAACGACACCGTGGTCATCATCTGCTCGATCGAGAACTTCGACCCCATGGGCGTGCACACGGGCGACAGCATCACGGTGGCGCCAGCGCAGACCTTGTCTGACAAGGAGTACCAGCGCCTACGCGACTACGGCATCGACATCATCCGCGAGATCGGTGTCGACACGGGCGGCTCCAACATCCAGTTCGCCATCAACCCTGAGGACGGCGCCGTCATCGTTATCGAGATGAACCCGCGCGTGTCGCGCTCGTCGGCGCTGGCCAGCAAGGCCACCGGCTACCCGATAGCCAAGATCGCGGCGCTGCTAGCGGTCGGCTACCACCTGGACGAGTTGCCAAACGACATCACGCGCGAAACGAAAGCCGCGTTCGAACCGAGCATCGACTACGTGGTGACCAAGGTGCCGCGCTTCGCTTTCGAGAAGTTCCCTGACGCGCCGGACGCGCTCGGCACGCAGATGCGCTCCGTGGGCGAGGTCATGGCCATCGGTCGCACCTTCAAGGAGTCGCTGCTCAAGGCGCTGCGTTCGCTCGAGCTGGACGTGCGCAGCGAGACCAGCGACCTGACGGAGGAGCAGTTGGAGGCGCGCCTCTACCCCAACCCCCGGCGGCTCCCGGCCGTGCTGGAGTTGCTGCGGCGCGGGCGCTCGGTGCAGTGGCTACACGAAGCCACCCGCATTGACCCGTGGTTCCTCGGGCAGCTGCGCGAGATAGCCCAGGTCGAGCGCGAGATCATTGAACTGCCCGAACCGGCCGCCTGGTCGTGGGAGCTGTGGCGCGAGATCAAGCGCATCGGCCTCTCCGACATGGACGTGGCGCAGCTGAAGGGCGTACCAGTAGCCGACGTGCGGCGCTACCGCCTGGCCAAGCGCGGCGAGCCCGTGTACAAGATGGTCGACACCTGCGCTGCGGAGTTCGAGGCGTTCACGCCGTACCTCTACTCGTCGTACGAGTGGGAGGACGAACTGCCGCCCACCAGCGACCCGAAGGTCATGATCCTGGGCTCGGGCCCGAACCGCATAGGCCAGGGCGTGGAGTTCGACTACGCCACGGTGCACGCCGTCTGGGCGCTGCAGACCGCCGGCTTCGAGACCATCATGGTGAACTCCAACCCCGAGACGGTGAGCACCGATTACGACACGGCCGACAGGCTCTACTTCGAGCCGCTCACTTTCGAGGACGTCATCAACGTCGTCGATCACGAGAAACCCGACGGCGTCATCGTGCAGCTGGGCGGCCAGACGCCGCTGAAGCTGGCGCGGGCGCTGGAAGAGGCAGGCGTGCCCATCTGGGGCACCCCGGCAGCCGCTATCCACGAGGCGGAGGACCGTGACGCCTTCCACGCGCTATGCGAAAGGCTCCAGATCCCGCAACCGCGCGGTGGCGTGGCCACCGAGCCGGCCGCGGCGGTGCAGCTCGCCGACATCATCGGTTACCCCGTCATGGTGCGCCCCAGCTACGTTCTGGGCGGCCGGGCCATGCGCGTGGTGCGCTCGCGCGAGGAGCTGGAGGAGTACCTCGCCGTGGTGTACGCCGAGTTGCCCGGCAACCCGAGCATCCTGATCGACGACTTCATCGAGGGCGCCATAGAGGTCGACGTCGACGCGCTGAGCGACGGCCGCACCACGGTTGTGGCCGGCATCATGGAGCACATCGAGCTGGCCGGCGTGCACTCGGGCGACAGCGCCACCATCACACCGCCGGTGCACCTGTCCGACAAGGTCATCAGGACCATCGAGGATCACACGGTCAAGCTCGCTGAGGCCATCGGCGTGCGCGGCCTCATCAACGTGCAGTACGTGGTGCGGGGCGACGACGTGCTGGTGGTCGAGGCCAACCCGCGCGCCAGTCGCACCGTGCCGTACCTCTCCAAGGCGGTCGACAAGCCGCTCGCCAAGTACGCTGCACTTATAGCCGCGGGCCGCACACTGGCCGAGATCGGTTTCACCGAGAAGCCCACTCCCAGCGTTTACAGCGTGAAGGAAGTGGTGCTGCCGTTCCTCAAGTTCGCGGGCGTTCTGCCCGTGCTGGGACCTGAGATGCGCTCCACGGGCGAGACCATGGGCATCGACGCCGACCCCTACCTGGCGTACTACAAGGCGGCCGTGGCGGCAGGTCAACGCTTCCCGTTACCTGGCGCTCAGGCCGTGGCGCGCCTCATCGGCGAGCCGCTTGAGGAACTTGCGCCCGAGCTAGAACGCCTGGGCTTCACCGTTAAGCGCGGCGCCGTCACGGACACCGAGCCCGACTACGACCTGCTCTTCGACGTGGCTCACACGGCCGAGCTGCGCCGGGCCCTGGAGAACGGCGTACCGTACTGCAGCACGCTAGAGGCCGCGCGCTGGACCGTGAAAGCGCTCGCGGCGCGTGCAGCAATCGAGCCCGGCGTGACGGCACTGCAGGACCTCGGAACCACAGCGTTGGTCGGCTAACGGCCGCTGTGGCCGCCTAACGTTCTGCGGGCAGCTCCCCTGCGACCTCGCCCTGCGCCTCGGACGCGCGCGCTTCTCCGCCCGTTGCGGGTACCTCGTCCAGGAGCCCCTCACCCAGCTCCGGGTCATCCAACCCGGTAATCACTTCACGGCGCCCGACCGGTAGCCGCTGACGCAGCGACTCGGCGTAGGAGGCCAACGAGGCCAGCGCCGCGTCCACCGGTTGCCGCAGCAGGAACTCGCCGCTGTCGACCTTGGCCACCAGGTGCATGGGCGCCTCCGCGAAGCTGTCGAGGATGCGCAGCACGGCGTCGCGGCTAAGGTTCACGTCTTGCGCCAGCTCCTCCAGCAGGAACACCGAGGGCGCGCGGTTACGCGCCAGGCGCGTTAGCACCTCCGAGGCGGCGCCGCGCTGCGCGACGCGCGCCGCCACGTCCGCTTCGAACCGTTTCAGTCCCTGTTCGAACAGGCCGTCGCGCGCGAAGTGCGACTCAAGATCGAGCGGGGTCACGGGCACCGTGTGGTGTAACTCCTCGAGGCGCCCCAGCGCCTCCCAGCTCCACAACGTGGCGCGCGCCAGGTCGGCCGGGTTGCTCAACCGCACGAGATCGGAGCGGTCACCGACCACCGCCAGGTAGTTGGCGGGCGAGTTGCGCCGGTGCGAGAGCAGGCCGGCCCAGTCGAGCCGCTCGCCACTGCGCAGCAGCTGCACGAGCACCTTGTAGCGGCGCCGGCCCAAGTCAGCGTGTAAGAAGTGCACGCCGCCAGCCAAAGGCTCGATGCGGTAACCGAGACGAGTGAACACGCGCCTCAGGCGCGAAGACAGCGCCACGGCCGCCAGCGCGGCGGCGTGGTCCTCGTCGCTCTCGTAGGCGGGGACCCGTGCGCCGCGAGCGGCAGTCGGCGCAGGCGTGGACGCCGCGACCGGCGCCCCCTGCCCTGCCGCACTGGCGAGGTCCACGCTGGGCTCTGGCCCCGCACTGCCCCCACTGCCCGCACTGTCTCCACTGCCACCACTGTCCCAGAGGCTTGCCTGTTCAGGTCCGCCTTCGGCGTACGGGCCGGACGAGCGTTCCGCCTCCGCTTCCGCGCCATCAGAGACGCTCCCAGCGCCGGAAACTGGACCAGCCGTCGCCCGCGTCGGGCGCTGCCCCAACCCCTCGCTCTCGAGTTCCGACAACGCGGTCTCGGCCCGATGCACAGCCAGCCGCGGGTCCAGGCTGGTTCGTTCGTCCGCCGGGGGGGCGCCAGTAACGGTGGCTTCGCTGGCGGCGCCGGGCTGGCGCCCCACGCTTGCGTCAGCGGCGTGCGCCTCCTGGCGCGCGGCGTCGGCAGATTCCGGAGCGCCCGGGCCATCTGCTGCGAGCTGCGCCGCTTCAGCGCCGACTGCCTGGTCGCCGTCACCCCGGGGCCCGTCATCGTCCGCGCCGGAGGCTTCCGCGTCTGGCTCCTCCGTGGTTACGACTCGCACGACCGGGGTCACGCCGAAGCGCCCCTCCGCCAGCCGCGTAACGAGCAGCTCGTCGTTGACGTCGAGCCCGTGCGTCCGGTACAGCGCGCCCAGACCAGACACGACGCGGGGGCCGCTCATGAACGCCGTGTGCTCCTCGCCGGTGAGGCTATCAACTACTGTGACTTCGCCCTCGGCGGGAAACAGGCCGATCATGGTGCGCGGCAAGGTCATGTTGCCGCCCCTTAGGCAGACACGTGTGAGCGGGTAGCGGTACTCGTGGGCCATGCGGATCTCCTGGCTCTGCTTAGGGGCGAAGTGTACCAGACGCCAGGCCGGGCGCCACCCCGGCGGTCAGCCGAACTTGAGTACTCGGCGCTTCTTGCGCTTGGTAGCCGGCTTCGGCTCCTGCGCGGCGGCTTGAGCCTGGCGCGGCTGCCCGGCTGCACCGGCCGCCTGTTTGCCCCGCTCCCCGCCAGACTGCTTAGTCTTGGCTGCTTGAGGTTGCTGACGCCCAGGCGCCTGCTTCGGTTTGGCGGGCGCCTTGGCGGGTTCCGCGGCTTTCTGCGCTTGGCTCTTCTGCTGTCCTTGAGCTGGTTTCGGCCCCTTGACCGCCTGTTTGGCGCCGCTCTTGGCGGCTTGCGGCTCCTTGGCTGCCCTGCCATCCTTGCCGCCAGTGGCGCCCTTCGTTTCCTGGCCGGCCTTCGCGTCCTTGCTGCCCTTGGTGGCGGGGGCCTTGCGGGCGGGGCGGCTCGTGCGGGTCTCGGCCGCTACGCCCTCGGCCACGCCCTGAGCTGGGCTCTTAAGCACCTTCGGCGGCCGCGTGACGACTATGCGCTCCTCGGGTTCGATCTCGGGCATCTCCATGTCGGCGGGCAGCAGGTCTATCTGGCGCTGGGTCGGGTTAGCGGCCAGGATCCGCACCTCGACGCGGTCACCCAGCCGGTACTTCTTGCGGGTGTGCTTGCCCATGAGCATGAGCGAGTCCTCAAGGTAGAGGTAGTAGTCGTCCATGAGCTGGCTCACGTGCATGAGCCCCTCTACGCCGTTGGGCAGCTCGAGGAACAAGCCGAAGTTGGTGACGCCCACGATGGTGCCGGTGTAAGCCGTGCCGATCTCGTCCTTCGCCCAGCGCGCGTGGAAGTAGCGGGTCAGGTCGCGCTCGGCTTCCTCTGCCACGCGTTCGCGCGCGCTGATGTGCTCGGCCAGGCGCGGGAAGTCCGTTCGCATGCGCTCTTTCAGCGTGGGCGAGAGCCTGTGCTGCAGCATGCCGCGCACCACGCGGTGCACGACCAGGTCGGGGTAGCGCCGGATGGGGCTGGTGAAGTGGAGGTAGCTGGGGAAAGCCAACCCGAAGTGGCCCAGGTCCTCGCTCGAGTACTTGGCCTGTTTCAGGCTGCGCAGCAGGAGCGTGCTGACCAGCTGCGCTTCGGGCTTGCCGGCGGCCTGCCGCAGGATGGCCTGAAGGTCCTGCGGTCCGGTGTGCTCCAGATCGAGCGTGTACCCCAGCTTGCCGAGCGCCTTCTGCAGCGCGCCGAGCTTCTCGTCGCTGGGGTCCTCGTGAACCCGGAACAGCGCCGGCACCTCGCGCCGGGTGAGTTCCTGCGCCACCAGCCTGTTGGCCAGCAGCATCAGTTCCTCGATCAGCTGCCGCGCCGAGTCCGAGCGGATGGGCGTTACGTGCAGGGTGCCCTCGTCGTCCACGTCGACCTTGGCCTCCGTGAAGTGGAAGTCGAGCGCCCCGGCGCCGATGCGCGCCTTGCGCAGCTGCTGCGTGAGGTTGAGCAGCACCTTCACGTCGCGCTCGAGCTTGCGCTTGCCTTGCGGCAGGCGCCCGCCGTCTGAGAACTCCTGCACCTGTTCGTACGTGAGGCGCGCGTCGGACTGGATGACGGTCTCCTTGAACTTGAAGCCCTTGACCTCGCCTTCACGGGTGATGTCTACCAGCACGGAGAGCGCCAGGCGCGCCTTGCCTTCCTCCAACGAGCAGATGCCGTTCGACAGCTCCTCGGGCAGCATGGGTAGAACGCGGCCGGGCAGGTACACGCTGGTGGCGCGCTCCACTGCCTCCTCGTCGAGCGAGGTGCCCTCCGCCACGTAGTAGCTCACGTCGGCGATGTGCACGCCCACGCGTAGCAGGCCGTCGCGGGAGCTGTCGAGCCGCTCGACAGAGATGGCGTCGTCGAAGTCCTTGGCGTCCTCGCCGTCCACGGTCATGGTGTTGACCTTGCGGTAGTCGGTGCGGCCACCCATCATCTCGGCGGTGACGTGGTCGGGCACCGCCTTGGCTTCCGCCATGGTGTTCTTGTCGAACTCGGCTTTGAGGCCGTACTTCACGATCACGGCGCGGGTCTCGACCTCGGGATCGTCGGAGTCGCCCAGGAACTCCAGCACCTCGCCGAACGGCTCCTTCTCGCCCGACACCTCGGGCCACACCATGCCGACCACGATGCGCGAGCCGCCCTCCAGCTTGCCGACGGACTCGGGTGTGAGCAGTATCCGCTCGCGCAGGCGCACGCTGTCTGGCCGCAATATGGCGTAGCCGCGGGCGTACTCGAGCGTGCCGACCACCTGCTGGTAGCCGCGCTCAACGATCCGCACGATCTCGCCGCTGGGGCGCTCGTCGTCGCCCTTCTGCGGGCTGGGCCGCGCGATGACGCGGTCCGTGTCCCAGGCTCCGCCTAAGCGGTCGGCGGGGATGAAGAGGTCCTTCCCGCCGGCGTCGGGGATGACGAAGCCGTAACCGCCCGAGGCGACCTGCAGCTTGCCCACTATCAGGTTCATCTCCTGCGGCAGGCCGTAGGTGCGGCGGCGCGTGCGGACCAGGTCGCCCCGGTCCACGAGGTCGGCCAGCACGGTCCTTAAGGTGCCGCGGTCGTCGAGCTTGAGTCTTCTTTGTATGTCTTGTACGTGCCAGGGGCGCTCCGGATGATCGTGGAAGAAGCGCATGACCTGGTCGATATCGGTATCAGGCATCGCAGCAAGTGTAGCGCGCCGAGGTGATGGTGCCCGCCGTACTCGCCTGCGCGCCTTCACGCGACCTTGGGGTTGCGGCGCGCGGGTGGGTCAGCCGACCCGCAACGTCTCGCTTTCGGCCAGGGCGGTAAGGGCGTTCAGGGCGGGCGAGGGCGCGAACGCCTGCAGCGCCGCCAGCGCCGCTTCGGCCTCCTGAGCTATGCGGTCGCGCGCCCTGCGGTGCGCGCCGTGAGCGTGAATGAGCTCGATCATGCGCTCCACGTCGCCTGGCCGCGCGGCGCGCCGTTCGACTATGGCCCTGGCCTCCGCCAGGTCGTGGTCGAGCAGCAGGACGAGCACCGCGTAGGTGGCCTTGCCCTCCCTCAGGTCGCCGCCCACGGGTTTGCCGAGGCGCTCGGGGTCACCCAGCAGGTCGAGGTAGTCGTCCTGCATCTGGAACGCCCTGCCGTAAGCCAGCGCGAACGCTCTTAGCGCTGCCGCCTGCGCTGGCGGCGCTCCGGCCAGCAGCGCGACGCCTTCGCAAGCGGCGGCCAGCAGGGCGGCGGTCTTGCCCTCGATTACGCGCTGGTAGTTCTCGTACGAGTAATCGGCTAGCGACGCGACCTGGAACTGCAGCACTTCGCCCTCGCAGATGGCGGCGGCGGTGTGCGACATGAGCCGCGTGAACTCCGGGCTGCCGGTGCGGGCGAGGAGCCCGAGCACGCGGGCCAGCATGAAGTCGCCCGACATGACGCTGACCACGTTGCCGTAACGCTTGAAGGCGGCTTCGCTGCCGCGGCGTGTATCGGCGTCGTCTATGAGGTCGTCGTGCAGTAGCGAGGCGGAGTGCAGCAGCTCGACCGCCAGCGCCACCTGCATGGTGGCCTCCGGGTCGGCCGCCAGGAGCCTGCCCGTTAGGAACGCCAGCGCGGGCCTGAGGCGTTTGCCGCCGGCGGCGACCAGGTCTTCGCCGATGGCTTCGATGAAGGCGACGTTTGAGGTCAACTCGTTCGGCAGGCGCTCTTCGAAGCGGCGCAGGTCGGGGGCGATCAGCTCGAACATGTCGGTCAACTATACCCAGTGCCCACGCGGCGCCCACCGCGCGTTAGGCCACCGCTTCCCGGGCCGCCTCAGCCTGCCGGCTGGAGGTAGTACGCCAGGCGCTTGAGGCCCGCCACGAAGTCGATGGGCTCAACCCGCACGTCTTGCGGCACCTGCAGGACGGTCGGGGTGAAGTTGAGGATGCCGCGGATGCCGGCGTTCACCAGCGCGTCGGCGGCGGACTGTGCGTGGTTGACCGGCACGGTGAGGAAGGCGATGTCGAGCCCGAGCTCCTCAACGTACTTGGCTAGGTCGCTGGTGTCGTGAACCTGCAGTGCGCCGAAGCTTCGCCCCACCTTCGACGGGTCGTTATCGAACCCGCAGCGCAGCCTGAAGTTGTAGTTCTGGAAGTAGGGGTAGTCGACCAGTGCCTGTCCCAGGCGCCCCATGCCGACGATGGCAACGTTCCAGTCGCGTGTGAGGCCCAGCAGGCTGCTCAGCTCGCGGCGCAGGATGGCCACCGTGTAGCCGCGCCCACGCGTGCCGGACGCTTCGGCGTGCACGAGGTCCTTGCGCACCTGGTGAGCGCTCACGCGCGCGGCGGCGCCTAGTTCCTCGGAGGTCACGTAGTCGACGCCGCTCTGCTCGAGGCCGGTGAGCACACGCAGGTACCCCACCAGGCGACTGATGGTCACCGATGGGATCTTCCTAGGCATGGTCCTGCCTGGGCTCGCCTGCGTCCTCACCGCTCATCAGAGCCCGCGCGCGAAGTTCTCTATGCCCTCGGCTGCCAGCCGGCTCTGAGCGTCGCTGAGCGCGGCGCCCTGGTAAGGGCCAACGAGCAGCTTAAGGAGCGCGCCTTCCTGCACCTCGGTGACGGTGAAGCCGATGCCTTCCAGGCGTTCGCGCTGCGGCAGCGAGCTCTCGCGGTTGGCGTAGGCGCCCACCTGCAGGTAGCGCCCGGAGGCCGCGGCGGCTGGTGCCGCTGGCGTGGCGGCGGGCGCGGCCGGAGCGGCCTGCGTGGTACTGGCGGGCGCGGCGGGCGCCGTGGTGGCGGCCACGCCATCTTCGGGTTCGAAGCGGTACACGGTGGGGTCTACGATGCCGAAGGTGCCGTCGACCTGATCGGCGACCCGGCGCGCTTCGCTGTCGGAAGCGTAGGGCCCTAGGAGCACGATGGTCAGGTTGCCCTGGGTGCCGAGCAGCACCGGGTAGCCGGCGCCCTGGAACTGCTGCGCCAGGCGCTGCGCGTTGTCGGCGTTGCCGAAGGCGCCCACCGATACCCGGTAGGAGGCCTCCTCGGCGCTGGCGCTGGCAGCGACCGGCGTGCCGGTCGGGGTCTGCGTGGCGGCGCTCGGGGTGGTCGCGCTGGGCGCGGTCGCGCTGGGGGTGGCGGGCGTGGCGCTTGGCGCCGTGGTGGACGTGGTGGTCGTGCTGCCCGGTGTGGCGGCGCCGGAAGGCGGCAGGGCTGTCACGCCGCCTGTAGAGCCGCTGGCCGTGCCGCCTGTGGTGCCGCTGACAGTGCCGCCTGTAGTTCCGCCTGTGGTCGCGCCCGTGCCGGAGCCGGTACCACTGGCCGGTCCGGCAGTGCCGGTCGGCGGCAGTACGGCTACGCCCGCCGGCGACGCAGGCGTTTCGGTCACGGTGCCGGTCGCGGGGTCCGTGCTTGCGCCCGGCTCAGCCGGCGTTGTCGCACCCGGTTGGGTGCCCCCGGGCTGCGCCACTCCAGGCTGACCGGTGCCAGCCTGTGTAGCGCCGGGCGTGGTGGTTCCGGTGATGGGGGTGGACGGTTGGGCGGGCGGTGTCGTGGTGGTCGTGCCACCTTGCCCGAACGGGAAGAACGAGCCGCCCGATATGAGGGTAGCGATGATTCCGGCGATCACGGCCACTAGAGCCACGCCGATCAGCAAGTCGGGCCAGTTGCGCCTAAGCCAGTCCATGAGTCCCATTCTAAGGCTTGCGCCGGGTAATTGGTCCAACCTCGGTTCCCGGGTGGCTATTAGTGCCGCCCAGGAACCGAGGGGTCGAGGTCAGAGGTAGGTGGTGATCGCCGTGCAGGCGGGCTGGAATCCGCCCTCACAGGCACCCACCCAGGCGTCGCGCGCGCCGCCCCGCCGGTCCTGCGAGAAGAGCGCCCAGCCCAGGTTGTACAGGCTCTCGTTGTCGGTCGGGTTCTGGTCGACCAGCAGTTCGTACACGGTCTGCGCTTCGGAGTAGCGCTGGGCGGCCAGGTAGCCGGCCCCGAGGTTAACGCGCGACTCGATGCTGTTGGGGTTGAGTTGCACGGCCCGCTCGAAGTTGCGCACGGCGGCCGCGTAGTCGCCCAGCTGGTAGGCGGCCAGGCCGCTCCACAACTGCACCTGGGGGTCGTTAGGGCGTGCGTCGAGCACCTGGCGCAGTTCCAGGTCCGCGGCGGTGAAGTCACCGGCGCGGTAATGCGCGCGGCCAGCGATGAAGCGGGCGTCGACTAGCAGTGCGGGGTCGTTCAGGCGCCGGATGGCTTCCTGGGCGTTACTCAGCGCCGCGGCGTTCTGACCGAGGAGGTCGTTGGCGCTAGCCAGGGCCAGGTACACCTCGGCCCGGTCGGCGCCCAGCTGCTGGGCGCGCTCGAGCGGCGCGAGGGCAGCGCGCGTCTGGCCGCTCTCTAAGTAGCTGACGCCGAGGTTGTACTGCGCTTCCCACGAGGAGGAGTCGATGGCTACCGCACGTTCGAACGATTCGGTGCCCTGCGCGTCGCGGCCGAGGCTGCGCTGCAGGGTTCCCAGCTTGACCAGGATGTTGGCCTGCGCGCCGGTGTCGGCTACGGCTTCGGCCTTCTGCAGGGCGCGCTCCAGCGACCAGATGGCGTAATCGATCTGCCCCTGGCTGACGTAGATGTCGGACACGAGCGAGCTGACGCGGTGGTCGCCGCTCTCGGCCTCGAGCGCGGTGAGCTCGGGCAGGGCCTCCAGGCCACGGCCCGCGCGCTGCAGCGCCTGACCGCGCCTGAGGATGTACTCGGAGTTGGTCGGCTCCAGTTCCAGAGCGGCGGCGTAGGCGTCGGCCGCCTCGCCCCAGCTCTCGGTCAGCTCGAGCTGACCGGCGAGCCCCAGGTAGGCCTGCACCCTGTCGGTGGCGTCGGCCTCGGGCTCGGCCTGCTCGAGCGCCGCCCTGAAGGCCTGGGCCGCTTCGGCCGGGCGCCGCAGACGCGCCAGCGTGACCGCGCGGTTGAACTGACCGTCGAACCGCTCGGGGTAGAGGCGCGTTACTTCGTTGAAGGCGAACAGGGCGGCCTGGTAGTCGCCCCTGGAGAACTGCGCTATGCCGAGGCCGTAATGCGCGTCGCCCGACAGGTAATCGAGCGCTATGGCTTCAAGGAAGCTCTCGCGCGCCTGGTCGTACTCAGAGATCTCGTACTGGGCGTTCCCCAACGCCACCCAAGCGGTGACACTGCCAGGATTGGCCTGGACCTCTGCGCGTAGCTGGGCCAGCGTCGACTGCCCCCAAGCCGGCGAGAGCAGGAGAACGGCAGCCAGAACGGTGAGGACCGCCCTGCTGCTCCACCTGCGATTACCTAGAACCATTCCAGCCTCCAGATCGCGGTGCCAGACGCCGCCACGACTCGTGCGCTAAGGCAGCCGTAGGCAACGTGTGCTACGCGAGAATCGCTGGCAAGTCTATAACGCGGGCAGGGCGGCGGCATGTGAAAAGCACTACCTGATGCGCCCGCTGCAAGCGGCAACTACAGCGTGCTGGAGGCGCCCTGCAGCGCCAGCTGCCCGCACGCGGCCCCGGCGTCGCGGCCCCGGCTGAAGCGCACCGACACGCTGACTCCGGCCTGCTTGAGGGTGTTCTCGAACTCTGTGAGGCGCGCCCGCGGCGTGCCAGCGAAGCCGGAATCGGTCCACGGGTTGAACGGGATGAGGTTCACGTGGCTGTTGAGGTTCGTGAGCAGCTGCGCTAGTTTGCGGGCCTGCCACACGTGGTCGTTAACGCCGTCCAGCATGGTGTATTCGATGGTTATGCGCCGACCGATCTGCGCCTGCCACTCATGCAGCGAGGCCATGATCTCGGCTACCGGCTGCGCGTGAGCGGTGGGGATGATGCGTTCGCGCGTTTCCTGGTCGGGTGCGTGCAGGCTCACCGCCAGCACCAGCGGCAGCTCCTCGGCGATGAGCCTCCGGATGCGGTTCGGCAGGCCCACGGTCGAGAGGGTGATGCGGCGGGGCGACATGTCGAGCGCTTGCGGGTCGATGAGCGTGCGGATGGCGCCCACGGCGTTGTCGTAGTTGAGCAGCGCCTCCCCCATTCCCATGAGCACCACGTTACGGATGCTGTTGGGCTCGATGCCCTCGAGGCGCGCCACCACCACCAGCTGCGCCACGATCTCGCCCTGGGTGAGGTTGCGACCGAACCCCATGGCGCCGGTGGCGCAGAAGGCGCAGCCGGCGGGACAGCCGACCATAGAGCTTATGCACACCGTGCGCCGGCCTGCGTACGGCATGTACACGGCCTCGGTCTGCTTGCCGTCCGGCAGGGTGAAGAGGTAACGCACCGAGCCGTCGTACGAGGCGAAGCGGTCCGCGCGCACGAACGGGTCCACGCGGTACGAGGCCGCCAGCTCCTCGCGCATGCTCGCAGGCAAGTTTGTCATGCCGGCGTAGTCGGCTACGCCGTGCCGGTAGAGCCAGTCGGCCAGCTGTGTGCGCCTGAACTCAGGTTGGCCGTCTGGCAGCGGCAGCCGCTCGACCGGGTAGTCATACAAGCTCGGCAGGCTGGCGCCCGCAGCCGCGTTGACCATAGGCAGCTGTGCGCTTGCCTCATTGGGTGTCTCGGCACTCATCGCCTGGGAGGTTACCCCTGTTGGGCCGCGATATCATGCGCGTGACCGACATCGCCTACGCGCACGGGGCTGGAGGGTCAATGCTTACTCGCAAGGTCAAGACCATCGGCATGGTACTGGCGGGCGGCAAAGGCTCGCGCCTGCACCCCCTCACGTGGAAGCGCACCAAGCCTTCGGTGCCGTTCGGCAGCAAGTACCGCATCATCGACTTCGCGCTCAACAACATGATCAACTCGGGCGTCTACGGCATCTACGTGCTGACTCAGTTCAAGGCGCAGTCGCTGACCGAGCATATTCAGCGCCATTGGCGCTTCGGCACCTTCCTCGACGACCACTTCATAACTCTGGCGCCCGCGCAGATGTACCTGTACGAGGAGCTGGGAGCCGAGTGGTACCGCGGCACCGCGGACGCCATCTACCAGAACCTTCACCTGGTCGATAACCACAGCGTGGACTTAGTTGCCATCTTCTCCGGCGATCACATCTACAAGATGGACATCGGCCACATGATCGAGTACCACCTCGGCAACGACGCCGACGTGACCATAGCCGCCTACCCAACGCCGCTGGAGGACGGCCGTCGCTTCGGCGTTCTGCAGGTCGATAACGACTGGCGCATCACGGAGTTCCAGGAGAAGCCCGAGCAGCCGCGCGCCATCCCGGGCAGTGAGACGCACTGCCTGGCCAGCATGGGCAACTACGTGTTCAAGCTGGACGCGCTGGTCGAGATGCTGCAGGACGACGCTGCCAGGCCCGACTCCGAGCACGACTTCGGCAAGAACGTTCTGCCGCGCGCCCTGGAGAACGGTCGCCGGCTGTTCGCCTACGACTTCGCGCGTAACCCGATACCCGGGCAGGAGGGGCCCAACACCTACTGGCGCGACGTAGGCACGCTCGATTCGTACTGGGAGGCCAACCTGGACCTGGTGGCGGTGGAGCCCGAGTTCGACCTCTACAACGAGGAGTGGCCGCTGCGCACCTCGGCGGAGTTCTCGGCGCCAGCCAAGTTCGTGCACGAGGAGGACGACCGGCGCGGCCAGGCGTTCAACTCCCTCCTGGCAGGCGGCGTCATCATCTCGGGCGCCACCTTGCGGCGCACCCTGGCCTTCAGGCGCGTGCGCGTGAACTCGTACGCGCTGGTGGAGAACTCAGTGCTGTTCGACAACGTGCGCATAGGCCGCCACGCGGTGGTGCGCAACGCCATCATCGACAAGAACGTCGAGGTGCCAGAGGGCGAGGAGGTCGGCGTGGACCTCATGCATGACCGCCTGCGCGGTATGACGGTCAGCCCCAGCGGACTGGTGACCGTACCCAAGGGCTTCAAGTTCGAGTAGACGCCGACCTGGAGCGTCGCGCACGCACCATGCGGGACGGTGAAGGGGCATTAACCTAGAGTTCCGTCCTATACAGCCGCGGCTCATTCAGCGGTGATACCCTTCTGTGGATATAGGTTCGGGAAGGTGCCGTAGGCGCTGACTCTCGTTTTTCCCGCGGCGCCCGCGCTGCCTGAGCCCTGGAGGCCCTCGTTGAGACGATCGTTCAACCCCTGGCTGGTCGTGATGCTGCTCATTCTCGGCATCTTCGTCTTCAACCAGTTCAACTCGAACGGCGCCACACGCGACATCAACTACTCGACCTTCACCGAGCTGGTTGAGGAAGGCAAGGTCGCCAGCGTCACCGTGGACCGCAGCACCGGTGTCATCAGCGGCGAGCTCAACACCGAGTCGCAGGTCACCATCCAAGGGGAGCCGCAGACCATCCGCAGCTTCCGCACAACGGCCATCCTCACCGACTCGCTACTGGAGGAGATGCGCGGCAACATCGGCGCCGTCACCATCCGCAACCCGCCGCAGTGGACGGGTCTGCTGTTAACGTTCCTGCCCATCCTGGTGCTCATCGCCTTCTTCTGGTTCGTGTTCATGCGCGCCCAGGGAGGACCCAACCAGGTCATGCAGTTCGGCCAGTCCAAGGCCAAGACGTTCGGGCGCGAGAACAAGGTCAACACCACCTTCACCGACGTTGCGGGCCACAAGGAGGCCAAGCAGGAGCTCATCGAGGTGGTCGACTTCCTCAAGACCCCCCAGAAGTACCTGCGCATAGGCGCCGAGATCCCGAAGGGCGTGCTGCTGGTCGGGCCGCCGGGCACCGGTAAGACGCTCCTGGCGCGCGCCGTGGCGGGCGAAGCCGGCGTGCCGTTCCTCACCGTGTCGGCTTCTGAGTTCATGGAGATGTTCGTAGGGGTGGGCGCCAGCCGCGTGCGCAGCCTGTTCGAGGAGGCGCGCAAGGCGGCGCCGTCCATCATCTTCATCGACGAGCTCGATTCCATCGGGCGGCGCCGCGGCGCCGGCATCGGCGGCGGGCACGACGAGCGCGAGCAGACCCTCAACCAGATTCTCTCCGAGATGGACGGCTTCGAGAAGGACACTTCTGTCATCATCATCGCCGCCACCAACCGGCCCGACATCCTCGACCCTGCCCTGCTGCGCCCTGGGCGCTTCGACCGCCAGGTCACCATCGGCCTGCCAACGCAGACCGAGCGCAAGGACATCCTCAAGGTTCACGTGCGCAACAAGCCCGTGTCCGACGACGTGGAGTTGGGGCGCCTGGCCGAGGCCACACCTTCGTTCTCCGGCGCCGACCTCGAGAACCTCACCAACGAGGCTGCGCTCATCGCCGCGCGCAACAACAAGCAGATCATCACGTGGGCCGACTTCAACGAGGCGCTTGACCGCATCACGCTCGGGTTGCGGCGCGGCAGCCTGGTGCCCACCGAGGAGGAGCGCCGCAACCTGGCGTATCACGAGTCGGGTCACGCCGTGGCTTACGCCGCGCAGCCGGTGCTGGGCGACATCCGTAAGGTCACCATCATGCCGCGCGGTGGCGCGGGCGGTTTCATGGCGCCGCTGTCGAAAGAAGAGATGTTCTACGACGTGGAACGCTTCCGCTCGCAGTTGCGCGTGGCGTTCGCGGGCCGCGTTGCCGAGAAGAAGATCACCGGCACCATCTCGTCCGGCGCCAGCAACGACCTGAAGCAGGCCACCGAGATGGCGAAGCAGATGGTGCTCGACCTGGGCATGGGCAGCCGCGAGTACGTGGCGTGGGGTTCCGACCAGGGCCCGATCTTCCTGGGCGGCGAGATCTCGCGCCGCAAGGACTTCTCAGAAGAGACCGCCCGCGAGCTCGAGGAGGAGGTTGGCGAGATCCTCCGCAGCACCTACGACGAGACCGACGAGCTCATCACGCAGAACTGGACCACGGTGGAAGCCGTGGCCGAGGCGCTGCTCGAGCGCGAGACCATCGACGGCAAGCTCATTCATAAGGCGCACCAGATGGCGCTGGAGGGCAAGGGCGTTGCCGAGATCAAGGAGTGGATCGTGGCGTCCGCCGTTGCGTCCGAGCGCCGCGTG
>JBAYRM010000005.1:0-38508 GCA_041676665.1 Trueperaceae bacterium | reverse complement strand
GCCCAGCGCACGCCTGCGTTGCTATTGCTCTTGGTGCTCACTTAGGAGAACCCCCTTAGTTAACCGATGGTAGCGGGGTTCGGTCAGGACATCTGTCTCGGTCGCTTCACGCCGGCGGTTACCCGCGGGTAAGCGCCGCCAGGAAAGCATCGGGGTCGTCGAGAGCCAACTGGATCGTGGCTACCCCGACCCGCCCGAAGGTCAGTCCGTAGACGGCGACGGGCTCCTTCAACTCGAGGGTCACATCGCGCCGCGAGCCGAACGACATGACGCTGTCGTCCTCCTCGGCGGGCTTGGCCCTCTCGTCCTCTACCAAGCCCCGTGCGTCCACCACTGCACGTACGTTGCCTAGGTCGACGACTGCCTCCTGCCACAACCCTTGCGAAAGCCAGAGCTTGGTGCCGGCGAGCCGGTGCGGCCTCTGCCTGACCGAAGCCAGGTCGCCGAGCGTCCACAACAGCGTGTAGACGTGAAGAGCGGTTGCGAGCCATGCACCCCACGCGCTGTAGTGATGCACCACCACGTGAATAGGCACCGCCTCGATGACCACGAAGATGGAGAGGCCTATGAACAGCGTCTCGTCGCGGCGGCGGTGGTAGGTGAAGGTTGTCACCCCGTCGCGCTGGCCCCGTGTGAACCAGCCAGCGGTGAGGTTGAAGAGCTGCGTCACTTCGAAAACGGCCAAGCGCATGACGGGCGCGATGGGCAGCGCGCCGAATGTCCTCTCCATGGCTGTGGTTAGGGAGGTGCTGAACGAGTAGCCTTCTATTCGTGCCCTATGGGTGGCGCGAGTGAGCTGCGTGAGCTTCACGGCCAGCAGTCCGAACGCGGCGACCTCACCGATGATGGCGAGGCCCGCCACGCCCGCGAGGATGGCCCCCAGGCCCAGCTCTAGCGCCGACAGCTGCGCTATGGCGTACGGGATGAGCAGGTAGAGAAGGCGCCTCGGCTTGATCCATGGCCTGAGCCAGCGCGGTATGCGGGGACCGGTCGTAGTTAAACGCGGCGTGCTCCACACCCACGCCAGCAGAAGCACGAACAGCGGCAGCACCAGTATGAGGTCGAACAGGATGCTGGAGTCGCGGGCGTTCCAGCCGGCCGGCAAGCCGACCGGCCACTCGGCGAGGACCGGCAGCGTTAGTGCCCACACCTCCACCGCGGCCAGAGCCAACACCAACAGGGTGACGATCAGGGCTGTGCTGGGCCGGAACCCAGCGCGCTTCACGGCTCGGAACATGCGTGCCCCCTTACGGAACGGTTTGGGGCATGGTGCCACAGTTGCTGGCGCCGGGGAGGGACGAACGTCCCGGCGCCGTGCAGCGAAATGGGCTTACAGCTTCCTCTCGTCCACGATCCGCCTGAGCTTCCCACCAGCCGAGCGCGGCACCTCACCTGGCCCCATTAGGGTGACCTTCACGCCGATGCCGACGATGTCGCGGATCTTGTGCTGGATGTGCGCGCGCAGCTCGTCGACCTTGCGGTCCACCTCGATGATGCCGCCCTCCAGCACGCCCTGTCCCACGCGGTTGAACGCTTCGGGGGTGAGCTCCAGCTTCAGCTCAAGCTCGTCGAGGGTGCCCTGGCGGCGCACAATCAGCTGGTAGTGGGCGGAGGCTTGCGACACGAGCTGCAGCGCCGCCTCTATCTGGGTGGGGTACACGTTCACGCCGCGGATGACCATCATGTCGTCCGAGCGGCCGCGGATGAGGCCGATGCGCGCGTGCGTGCGGCCGCTAGGGCCGGGCTCGTGCGTGATGTTCGTGATGTCGCCCGTCCAGTACCGCAGTAACGGCACGCCCTCCTTGGTGAGGGTGGTTATGACCAGCACGCCCTCCTCGCCGTCGGGCACGGGGTCGCCCGTGTCACGGTCCAGTATCTCGGGGTAGAAGTGGTCCTCCCACAGGTAGCTGCCCTGGCCCTCATCGTGAGCCTCGTTGGCGACGCCCGGGCCGATGACTTCCGTGAGGCCGTAGATGTTCGAGGCCTTGATGCCTAAGCCCGCCTCCACGTCGGCGCGGATGGCTTCCGTCCACGGCTCGGCACCGAGGATGCCGTACTGCAGGGGTATCTCCTCGGGGCTGATACCGCGCCGGCGGAACTCCTCGGCCAGAGTCTGCGCGTACGAGGGTGTGCAGGCGATGATGCCCGGCCGCAGGTCGAGGATGAGGCCGATCTGCCGCTCGGTCATGCCGCCTGAGACCGGCACCACCGTGAGCCCTAAGCGTTCGCCGCCGCCGTGTAGGCCCAGGCCGCCGGTGAATAGGCCGTAGCCGTAAGCGTTATGGAACACCATCCCAGGGGTAGCGCCAGCCGCTGCCAGGCTGCGGGCGTTCACCTCGGCGAACACGTCCAGGTCGCCTCTCGTGTACCCCATCACGGTGGGCTTGCCGGTGGTGCCCGACGAGGCGTGCACGCGCGCCAGCTCGCTGCGCGGCACGGCCAGCAGACCGAACGGGTAGTTGTTCTGCACGTCGTCCTTACGGGTGATGGGCAACTTCGTGATGTCGTCGATGCTCCGAACGTCGCCAGGACTCACGCCCGCCTCGCTTAGCCGCTCCCGGTAGTAGGGCACGTGCTCGTACAGGCGTGCCACCAGGTCGGTTAGGCGCTGGCTCTGCAGCTCGCGTAGCTGCTCGCGGGTCATGGTCTCTATCTCTGGCTGGAACATCACCGCTCCTTATGGTGTGGGCCGGTCTTAGAGGGCCGGGTGGATGCTCGGGAGGGTTGCGGACTGGTCACTTACTGGTCACGCGTCGGTCACGAGCTTGTCGCTAGGGGCTCGCGTTCGGCTCGATGCGAGGCCGCCTGTAGACCGTGCCGGTGAAGAGCGCCACCAGCTCCTCGGCGGGGGCTTCCAGCGCGTCGCCGGAGCGCACCTCCACGCGGTAAGTAGCCACGCGGCGTCCAACGTGCTCCGCTCGCGCTTCAGCCACGATGACGTCGCCCGGCCGCACCGCGCGGAAGTAATCCATATGCACGGACAGCGCTACGGCGTCGGCGTCACCGGAGTTGGACGCCAGCGCGAACGCTTCGTCGGCGAGGGCGTACACGAACCCGCCGTGGCCGGTGCCGTGCATGTTCGTGTGACCCTCTCCGACGACGGCGCGGAGAACGGAATGGTCGCGCTGAAGAAGCACCTGCTGGAAACCCAGGGTGGTGGCGAGGCTCATGATGCTCGGCCTACGGTCAAAGGCCGCCTCCTGTGATGGCGGGGCGCTACGAGAAGCACCCAACGGGTTGGCGTTTCGTTAGGGAGCATACCGTGGCGCCCGGAATTGCGCCCGAGAAGCGAAGTTGGGCAATGAGTGTGGAGCCTAAGCGGCGCCGTTACCGATTGGTGAAGGTTCGGAATCCTTCCTACTCCAACTCGTGCGCCTGGTTGCGTTATGCTCCACTCACGTAAACCAACGTGCAGGGCGCGCAACTTCCACCGCGTCAAGATTGCGCCCCGCCACACGCAGCCTTCCGAGGGGCAGCGTCTGCAAGGTGTTCCCAGGCTCTTCAGCGCCGGGCGTCCGCAGCGGGTTGCCTCCACCGAAGCCAGGCACGACCGTCCGCGCCATAAGCGCGGCTCGTGAAGGAAGTAGGAGGAACACATGGCCCGACGTTTCGTAAGCTTGTTGCTCGCAGTCGGTCTGCTGATGGCGGGGGTAGCGTTCGCGCAGACCCTGCGCATCGGCGCCGTAGCCGCGGCCACCGGTTCGGCCGCTGCCCTAGGCGAACCCGAAGCCAACACCTTCCGCATGCTGCAAGAGCACTTCAACGCCCAAGGCGGCATCGGCGGTATACCCGTCGAGATCATCTTCCTCGACAGCGCCACCGACACGGGCCAGGCGGTAACGAACGTCAACCGGCTCATACAGGAGAACGACGTTCACGTCATCATCTGCTGCACCATCTCGGCCAACTCGCTGGCCATCATCGACGCGGTGCAGGAAGCTCAAGTGCCTAACATCAGCCTCGCCGCCGCTGCGCAGATCATCGAGCCGGTGAACGAGCGCTTCTGGGTCTTCAAGACCCCGCAGACCGACCGCCTGATGATCAACGGCATCGTTGAAGACATGGTGGCCAACGGCCTCACCAGCGTGGCGTTCCTCGGCATCGACGACGCTTACGGCGAAGGCGGCCTGGTTGAGCTGCAGGCAGCAGTGGAGGGCACCGGCATCGAGATCGTTACGACCGAACGGTATGGCCGTAACGACACCAGCGTCACGGCGCAGGCCCTGAACGTGGTGGCCCGCAGGCCCGACGCCGCCCTCATCTGGGGCGTCGTGCGCGACACCGCCCTGGTGGTAGAGGCGCTCGACGACCGCGGTTACCAGGGCATGGTCTACGTGAGCCACGGCGTGGGTAACCCAAGCTTCCTCGAGCTCGCCGGCGACGCCGCCGAGGGCGTGCGTTTGCCGATCGGCCCCATGATCGTGGTCAATGAGATGCAGGACGACAACCCCATCAAGGCAGTAGCGCTCGCCTACGTCGACGAGTACGAGGCCGCCTTCGGCGCCGGTACGGCCAGCACCTTCGGCGGGCACGCCTGGGACGCCGTGAAGGCGTTCGAGTTGGCTGTACTACACGCCCAGGAGCAGGGCACCCTCGACCTCAGCGACACCGTGGCTGCGCGCGCCGCCATCCGCGACGCACTCGAAGCCATGCCCGAGTTCGTAGGTGTGGGCGGCGTGTTCAACTTCACGCCAGAAGACCACCTCGGTCTCGACACCCGCGCGCTGGTGATCGTAGAGGTCAGCGGTGGCGATTGGCGCCTGGCCCGGTGAGGGCCTAAGCGTAAGACGGAGCCCTAGAGGCTTCCGTTTGAAGGCGAGTCTCGTGGCGCCGGGCGAACCGCTCGGCGCCACAAGGCCGCCGGACCGGTACACATGACCAAAGACACGGACGGCACCGATCTTGTTTGACATCCCCCTAATCCTTGCCTCCGAAGGGCTGATCAACGGCGCCATCTACGCTCTGGTCGCGCTCGGCCTGGTGGTTCTTTACTCCGTCACCAACGTCATCAACGTGGCGCAGGGCGAGTTCGTCATGCTGTCGGCCCTAACGGTCGCCAGCCTGCGCGCCCAGCAGGTGCCCGGCACCGTCTATTTAGTGATCGCGGGTCTCCTGGCGTGGGCCCTGCTCGACGTAGCCAAGCAGTTACGAAACAGGGCGCCCATGAAGGCCCTGATCGCGTTAGCGTGGCCGCTGGTTGCGGGCGCCAGCGTGTACTTCATAGTGCTGCTAGCTAGTCGAGCTTCTCTCCCGTATCTAGTGCAGATCCTTCTGGCCGTGGGGCTAACGACCCTGCTCGGCCCTATCTTCTTCAGAACCATGATCCAGCCGCTGCCACGGGCTTCCGTGGTGGTGTTCCTTATCCTCACCATCGGCCTCCACCTCGCACTGACCGGCATAGGGCTGGCGTTCTGGGGGCCGCAGCCTTACACGCTGCCGCCGTTCCAGTCAGGCTCCGGGCTCAGGCTGGGAGCCGCCTACTTCGGGCCGCAGGCGCTATGGCTGCTCGCGGTGGTCGCGCTACTGCTGGTGGGGCTGTGGTGGTTCTTCGGTCGCACCCTGCAGGGCAAGGCTCTGCGCGCCGCCAGCGTCAACCGGCTGGGCGCCCGGCTCAGCGGCATCAGCGTCGTGCGCGCGGGCAGCGCGGCGTTCACGCTCTCAGTGTTCCTCAGCGCCGTGGCGGGCGTGCTCATAACGCCTATCACTAAGATGGCGTACGACTTCGGCTTCATGCTCGGCTTGAAAGGGTTCATCGGCGCCATCATCGGCGGGCTCGTGAGCCCCGTGCTGGCCGTGGCGGGCGCCCTCTTCGTGGGTGTGGCCGAGCAGTTCACCGCCTTCTACATCAGCTCCGCCTACAAGGAGGTGCTGGTGTTCCTCCTCATCATCCCCGTGCTGCTGGTGCGCTCGTTCCAGCACCTCGACTTCGAGGAGCACGTCGAGTGAGGGGGCTGTTCACGCCCGGCGCCGCCCGCTACGTCCGCGGCGGCCTCCTGGCGCTCTTCCTGGCGGGCGTAGTGCTGATGCCGCTGCTGGCCTCGCCGTTCACGCTGCGGCTCGCCAACGTTATCGGCATGTACGCACTGGTGGTCATGGGTCTCGTGCTGCTAACTGGCTACGCCGGTCTGGCGTCGCTGGGGCAGGCCGCCTTCATGGGCACGGGTGCCTACACGGCGGCCATCGTGGCCAGCCGCTACGGGGTGAACCCGTGGCTGGCGCTGATAGTCGGCGTCGTTGCCTCGGTGGTCATCGCCTGGCTCATCGGACTGGTGACGCTGCGGCTCAAGGGGCACTTCCTCGCCCTCGCCACCCTGGCGTGGGGACTCGTCATAACGGGTGTGCTGCGTAACTGGATCCCCGTCACCGGCGGCAGCACCGGCCTGGGTGGAGCCACCGGTCACCGCTTCCCACCACTGTCGTTCTTCGGTCATGAGCTGCGCGGCGACCGGCTTTACTTCGTCCTCGTGTGGGGTGCGCTGCTACTCGTGCTGCTGCTGACGAGCAACCTCATGCGCTCCCGCATCGGGCGCGCCATTCAGAGCCTCAGGACCGGCTCTGTGGCGGCGGCCAGCTTCGGCGTCAACGTGCAGTCGCTCAAGATGCTCACGTTCCTGCTGGCAGCCGCCTTCGCGGGGCTGGCGGGTGGGCTGTACGCCTTCCGCGAGCGCTACGTGGTGCCGGGCATCGCCAGCCTGGATTCCAGCATCGACGTGCTCATCATGGCGGTGGTGGGCGGCCTCACCAGCCTGTGGGGGGCGCTGGCCGGCGCCACCATCTTCGTGCTCCTCAAGGAGCAGTTGCAGCAGGTCATGCCGCTCATTGTGGGCCGCACCGGCAACTACGAGATAATCGCGTTCGGGCTCATCGTCATCATCGTTCTGCAGCGCGCGCGGCGTGGGCTCATGCCGATGCTCGATGGGCTGCTGCCCAAACCTCCGCCCAAGCCGGTAAGGGAGCAAGCGGCGCCCCTGCCGCCCGGGCCCAGCTCGAGCGTCGCCGAGGGCGAGGCGCTCCTGGCGCTCGAGGGCGTGGGCCGCAACTTCGGCGGCCTGGCGGCTGTGCACGAGCTCGACTTCGACGTTCGCAAGGGTCAGATCACTGGCCTGATCGGACCGAACGGGGCTGGCAAGACCACCGTCTTCAACCTCATCACAGGCGTGCTGCAGGTCAGCGCCGGCCGCATCGTGTTCGGCGGGCAACCCATACAACGGAAACCGCCGCACGACGTGGCGCGCCTGGGCGTCGCACGGACCTTCCAGCACCTCAACGTCATCGGCTCCATGACGCTCCTCGACAACGTGCTGCTTGGCGGGTTCGCTCGCACGCGTTCCGGCCTCGTGCGCGGCATGCTGCGGCTCGACCGGGCCGAGCACGAGAGCGCCCGCGCCGAGGCTCTGCGCCAGCTCAGGCGGGTGGGCCTGGGCGACGATCCGTTCGCTACCGCCGACAGCCTGCCGCTCGGCAAGCTCAGGCTGCTCGAAGTAGCGCGCGCACTGATGGCCGATCCCGTCCTCCTGCTACTGGATGAGCCTGCCGCTGGACTCAGGCGCCACGAGAAGGAGGAGCTCATCAGCCTCGTCAAGCGGCTCAAGGCGGAGGGCGCCACGGTGCTGCTGGTAGAGCACGACATGGAAGTGGTCATGAACCTGGCCGACCACGTGGTGGTCATGAACCACGGCCAGAAGCTGGCTGAGGGCAGCCCGGCAGAGGTGCGCAGCGACCCGCGCGTGCTAGAGGCGTACCTCGGCAAGGAGGCAGCGTGAGCGCGGTGGTCGTGAACCCGGACGCCGTCGAGGCGCGCCGCGCCGCCGCGGCCGAGGCGCTGCTGGTGACCCGCGACCTTGACGTCCGCTACGGCGGCGTGCAGGCGCTTAGTCAAGTGAACGTGAGCGTGCTGGAGGGCGAGCTGGTCACGGTCATCGGCGCCAACGGCGCCGGCAAGTCGAGCCTGGTGAACTCCATCGTGGGCGTGGTGCCAAAGGCCGGCGGGCTCATTGAGTTCGCGGGCGACGACATCACGGCCGCCATACCAGAGGAGCTGGTGGGCCGAGGCGTGGTGCTAGTGCCGGAACGCCGCGAGCTGTTCCCCGCGCTGGCCGTGGAGGACAACCTGCGTCTGGGCGCCTACGCCCGCGCGCGGCTGGGGCGCAAGGTCATCAACGAGGACCTGGCGCGCGTGTACGCCACCTTCCCGCGCCTGGCCGAGCGCCGCACGCAGCTGGCAGGCACCATGTCGGGCGGCGAGCAGCAGATGCTCGCCATTGGCAGGGCCATGATGGCCAGCCCCAGGCTGCTTCTCCTGGACGAACCCAGCCTGGGCCTGGCGCCGCTGATAGTTGAGGAGATCTTCAAGGTCGTAGCCGATCTAGGCGCTTCTGGCGCGACCGTGCTGCTAATCGAGCAGAACGCGCGCGCCGCGCTGCGCCTCGCTGACCACGCCTACTTGCTTGAGGCCGGCACAGTGCGCCTCGGCGCCTCGGCCGCCGCCATGGCGGGCGACGAGCGGGTGGCCCGCGCTTACCTGGGAGGCGGAGCCTAGGTTCAGCGTCAGCTGAGGCAGGCGGTGAATCCGGTGGCGCCTATTGACAGCACGGACATACAACCAGTAGGTTGTATCACCGCTGCCTGTAGTCGAGGCCAACCGTGTGTTCTCTACCAAGGTCGACCGAACTCGGCGAAGCATCATTAGTCGTGCGGCGGCAGGCAAGGTGGGAGTGGCCAAGACCCGGGCGCACCCCGACGAGGAGGACGACCCATGAGCGTAGTCGACGTACGTAAGGACCCCGCAAACCTCACGATGACCATGACCTGCGAGTTCCATGCGACGCCTGAGCGGGTCTGGCAGTTGTGGGCCGACCCGCGCCAGCTGGAGCGCTGGTGGGGACCGCCCGAGTGGCCCGCTACCTTCCCGGTTCACGACCTGCGGCCAGGCGGTAAGGCCGAGTTCTACATGACCGGTCCGGAAGGCGATAAGTCCAGCGGGTACTGGCTGGTCGACGTCGCCGAACCGCCCCGCTACCTGGAGATACGCGACGGCTTCACCAACCCTGACGGGACCCGAAACGACGACCTGCCCGGCGTATCGTTCCGCGTCACCATCGAGGAGATAGAGCAGGGCCGCACGCGCATGGTGCTCGAGAACTCCTTCGAGACGCTCGAAGCCATGGAGACCCTCCTTGAGATGGGCATGGACGAAGGCATGACGCTGGCGCTCGGCCAGATAGACGCCATCCTCGAAGGCAGCAAGGGAGCCTGAAGAATGACCACACCAGCTACCGAACCGACCACCCGCACCCTCGAGACGAGGGGTGCCGTCATCGCGTACGATGTCCGGCCCAGCGGGAGCAACGGCAAGCCCATGCTCGTGCTGATCGGCTCGCCCATGGGCGCCGCGGGCTTCACCACCCTGGCCGGCCACTTCGCCGACCGCACTGTAGTCACCTACGACCCTCGCGGCGTCGAACGCAGCAAGAAGACGGACGGCGCGCCCGAGAGCACGCCTGAGGAGCATGCCGACGACCTCGCCAGGCTCATCGAGCACCTGGGAGGCGGCCCGGTAGACCTGTTCGCCAGCAGCGGCGGAGCCGTGAACGCGCTCGCGCTCGCCACGCTGCACCCCGAGAAACTCCGCACGGTGGTGGCGCACGAGCCGCCACTGGTGCGGCTGGTGCCCGACGCCGAAGCGGCGGAGCGTGTCACCAGAGATATGCACGCCACCTACCAGCGTGGTGGCGTCGGGCCGGCCATGGCTAAGTTCATCGCCCTGGTGAGCTACGTCGGGCCGCTCACCGAGGAGTACCTGCAGCAGCCCGCGCCTGACCCCGCCATGTTCGGGCTGCCCACAGAGGACGATGGACGGCGCGACGACGCGCTGCTGGCCCAGAACCTGCTCAGTTGCACGCTGTACGAACCAGAACTAGCTACCCTTCGGGGCTTCATCGCCTCTGGCTCACCACGCCTGGTTATCGCGGTCGGCCAGCAGTCCGAAGGTCAACTGGCGAGCCGCGCCGCCCGCGCGCTCGCTCAGAAACTCGGAACCGAGGCCGAGGTGTTCCCCAGCGATCACGGCGGCTTCCTCGGTGGCGAGTACGGCCAGAGAGGCGACCCGGACGCCTTCGCGGCCAAGCTGCGGCAGGTGGTGGACACCGAGCGGTGAGCGCCGCCGCCAGCGGCAGAGCGAAGGACTGAGGTCCGCGGCCGCTCGGCCCAGTGCCCGCATGCCCCGCACGCGGTTAGTGTGAGGCATGCGGGTTGTCGTTACTGGCGCTACCGGTTACATCGGTGGCTACGTGTGTCGCCGCCTACTGGCAGACGGCCACGAGGTCATTGGGCTCTCACGGGAGCCTGCGGCGAAGCCGCTGGCCCGGGTGCGCAGCGTGAAAGGCGACGTGATCACGGGCGCTGGACTCGCCGACGCCGTGAAGGGCGCCGACGCGCTCATCCACCTGGTGGGCGTCATCGCGGAGAAGCGAGGTGCCACCTTTCAGCAGGTGCACGTGGACGGCACCCGCAACGTCGTGGCCGCGGCGCGCGCGGCCGGTGTATGCCGACTGGTACACATGAGCGCGTTGGGGGCACGTAGCGACGGCAGGAGCGCGTACCAGCGCACCAAGGCCGAGGCCGAGGAGTTGGTGCGTGGCTCCGGCCTGCCCTACACGATCATGCGGCCCAGCCTGGTGTTCGGTGAGGGAGACGCCTTCTTCGGCGGCAGCCTCAAGGAGCTCGTTACGCTGCCGCCGGTGGTGCCGGTAGTCGGCAGCGGCGAGTACCCCTTCAGACCGATCTGGGCCGAGGACGTGGCCACCGCCTTCAGCAGGGCGCTGACTCTAGCTGCAACCGTTGAACGAGAGTTCGACCTCGCGGGGCCCACCGAGTACACACTGCGAGAGCTGCTGACCATGATCCGCGACCTCCTCAGGCCGGGCAAGCCGCTCATAGGCGTGCCCCTGCCTCTCATGCGGCTGGGGATCCAGCTCTTCAAGCTTCTGCCTAGACCGCCCATCACAGAGGACCAGTTCCTGATGCTCCTGGCAGGCAACACTGGCGACCCGGAGCCAGCCGCCAGCGTGCTCGAGCTGGAGCTGGCCCGGCTGGAGCAGCACCTGCCTCAGGTACTGGGCGTGGCGTAGGCACGCTCCATGTGCGGTTCATCTCTAGTCGCCGCGGCGAGTCGTTACCCAGGCTGGTACGAGCGTTGTCGCGCGGTGCGCACCGCCGAGTACACCAATGCGATAAGTAGGAACTTCCCACCAACGGCTGGACTGAGAGGCTTAACCTATAGAAATACGGCCATCAGCGCAGGCTCGGCCGCCTGAAACGGAGGCAGTCGTCATTAACACGTTGGAGAACATGCAAGCAGCGGGACACGAACAGGTGACCTTCTTTCAAGACGAGAAGACTGGGCTCAAGGCCATCGTTGCCATCCACAGCACCGTGCTGGGCCCAGCCCTCGGAGGTTGCCGTGTATGGCCCTACGAGAACGAAGCGGCCGCACTGAACGACGTGCTGCGGCTCAGTCGCGCCATGACCTACAAGAACTCCGCCATGGGCCTGCCCCTCGGCGGCGGCAAGGCGGTCATAATCGCCGACTCCACTGTCGACAAGACGCCCGCCCTGTTCGAGGCGTTCGGGCGCGCGGTTGACCGCCTCGGGGGGCGCTACATCACAGCGCAGGACGTAGGCACCGCGCCTGAGGACATGGTGGCCATCCGCCGCCAGACACAGTGGGTGGCCGGACTCCCGAAGACCAGCGGCGATCCCTCGCCCGCCACCGCGTTCGGTGTCTATAGCGGACTCAAGGCGGCGCTCAGGCACGCCTTCGGCTCCGACGATCTGACGGGGCGCCGCGTAGCGGTGCAGGGCCTAGGCGCCGTGGGCATGAGCCTGGCGGAACGCCTGTACGCCGACGGCGCGCAACTGGTGGTGGCAGACATCGCGCAGAAGCGCATAGACCAGGCGGTCAAGGAGCTGGGCGCACGCGCCGTGACCAGCGATGAGATCTACGACGTGGAGTGCGACGTGTTCGCCCCATGCGCGCTGGGCGCCGTCATCAACGACGACACCGTCCCGCGCCTGACAGCCAAGGTGGTGGCCGGCTCTGCCAACAACCAGCTGGCCGAGTCCCGGCACGGCGACGCTCTCAAGGCGAGGGGCATCGTTTACGCACCCGACTTCATCATCAACGGGGGCGGCGTGATCAACGTGTCCGACGAGCTGCAACCGGGCGGCTACAACCGCGAGCGCGCCTACGCCCTGGTCGGCGACATCGGTAACAAGGTCGCGCGCGCACTGGCGCTAGCCGACGAGCGCGGCATCTCTACCGACGCCGCAGCGGTGATGCTGGCAGAGGAGCGGCTGCAGGCGGCGCGTCAGACGGCCTGACCAGACAACGCCTGCAGCGCGACGTCTACAAGCTCAACGCGGCTCAGCCTGGGGACCTCGTGCAGAGGGATCCAGGCTACGTCGTCGGTGCTGCCGTTGCTCTCGCGCCTAAGCGTGCCCCCTGTGCGTGTGGCGCGGTAGATGATCCGCAGCGAGAGCAGGGCGCGGGTTCGGTCGGCCTCGACCATGCGGTCACGTGGCTGCACGGTGAAGCTGTCCACCGCCAGCAGCCCAGTCAGTGCCACGTCCAGGCCGGTCTCTTCGCGCAGCTCCCGCACCGCCGCCTGCTCGGGGCTCTCGAACGGCTCCAGCCCGCCGCCCGGCAGGGTCCACTCGTCCTTGTCGAACAGGTGCGTGGCGAGGTGCGCCAGCAGCAACCCGCCATCTTCCACCAGAACGCAGTAGGCGCCAACGCGCGTGTCGAAACCGTTGCGGGTGGCGTAGTCAGGGGCGCTATTGGAATCTGGCAGCATCCGAACACCTTAGCAGCCGTCCGAGCACCTGGTTCGGGGCTCCTCACGCAACCCGGGTGGGTCTTGTATGCCCGTACAATCTGCGGGTGACGCGCATCCGGGCCCTCCGAAACAGCAAAGTCGGGCCCGTGCCGTTCGATGTCGCGCTGGCGCTGTTCATCCTCTACATCATCTGGGGCTCCACCTACCTAGCTATCCGCTTCGCGGTGGAGGACCTGCCGCCGTACCTCATGCTCTCGGTGCGGTTCGTACTGGCCGGGCTGCTCATGTACGGCCTGATGAAGTGGCGCGGAGAGCGGCACCCGCCGCTAAAGCAGTGGCTCGGCTCCTCCGCGGTGGGCGTGCTGCTGCTCGTGGGCGGCATGGGCAGTGTGGGCCTCGCCCAGTCGTTCGGCGCCCCTTCCGGCCTGGCCGCGGTGATGGTGGCCACCATGCCGCTCTGGCTCACGCTGCTCCTCTCGTTCGGCGGCGAGCGCGCCGGCAGGGGAGAGTACGTTGGCATGATCATCGGCCTGCTCGGCGTGCTCCTCATTAACCTCGAGAGCGGCATGCGCAGCAACCCGTTGGCGGCGGTGCTGCTGCTGGTGGCGCCGTTCTCTTGGGCGCTCGGGTCGGCCCTCAGCCGGCGGCTGCCGCAGGCGCCGGGCGGCATGGGGTCCGCCGCGCAGATGCTGGCCGCCGGCGCCTTGTTCCTGCCGCTCGGGTTACTCCGCGGCGAGACGGTAGCGGGTCCACCTACTCTGAGCTCAGCTCTGGCGCTCGCTTACCTGGTGGTGTTCGGTTCGCTCATCGGCTTCAGCGCGTACGTGTACCTGCTCAACGCTCGCGTGCGGCCCGCGCTGCTCACCTCGTACGCGTACGTGAACCCCGTTGTGGCGGTGCTGCTCGGCGTTCTGTTCGCCGGCGAGCGAGTGGGTCTACCCGGCCTCCTGGGTATGGCGGTGGTGGTAGCCGCCGTGGTGCTGGTGGTGCGCTCGAGCGGTAAGCGGCGGTAGCGCGCTGAGCCCGGTGGCAGGCGTTCGTGCCTGCATCCTGCCACCGGCAAGTTCCGCTTAGCACAGTGACCAGCCCACGCTAGCTTGGCCGCCGGTCCACCAGCCAGATCCCCACCACCGTGCAAACCAGCGCGAACGCAGCCATGTAACCCACGTGCACCGCGACCTCCCCGAAACCCCAGGAGTGGTAGGCCAACCCCTTGAACGCGTCCATGGCGTGCCGCATGGGCAGCGCCTGGGAGAGCGCCAGCATGATGCGGTTGCTCACGATCTCGATGGGCCAGTAGGCGCCACCGATCATGGCCATGGAAACGGCCACGATAGGGATGACCACGTTCATCTGCTGCGCATTGTTCACGAGCCCCGCCAGCAGCATGCCAAGCGCCGTGATCGCCGCGCAGTACGCAACCGCCACCAGCAGCGCCACCGGCCAGTTGGGGCCCGTGCCGACCCCGAACGCCAGGCGGAACACGGTGAACACTATCAGGAGCTGCGCCATGCCGGTGAGGAAGGTGTAGAGGAAGTGCCCGCCGAACATGCTGGCCTTGCCGATGGGCGACACGATGACGCGGTCCCAGATGCCCATACGACGCTCTTCCAGGATCATGTTCACACCGAACAGCAGCGTGAACGTGACGAAGAACAGCCCCATACCGAACATGCCCTGGGTGCGCGAGTCGTACGCGAACTCCTCTGCCGACTCCACCTGTGTGCTGGTGACGCTGAGGGCTGGCTGCTCCAGGCGGGCGCCCACGTTGGCGCGCAGCTCGTCGAGCGCTGCGCCGTTGGCCGCGGCCCGCAAGGTGAGCTCCTCCCGGTACACGCTGCTCACCCAGCCGGACAGTGCGGGGGCACTCTCGTCGCCGGGGGCCACGTACAAGTGCCACGAGTCGTGGCCCACGCGCAGCAGCACCCCCGAGGAGTTGGACTCGATGCGGCGCAGGACGGGCTCCGCGTCTTCGATGAGCTTGAAATCGAAGCTGCCGGAAGCGTTCAGGCGCCCTAGCCACGCGTCCGCCTCCTGCTGGCTCATGCCGGGCTCGGCCACCACTTGAACCGAGAGGGAGCTGGTGGCCTGCACGCCGAACACGAGCGCCATAACGATGCTCATGGCGATCATGGCGAGGAACGCCCAAGGAACGCGGATGGTCTGGCGCAGTTGCGTGCGCAGGATCGTGAGCATCAGCCGACCGCCTTACGCGGGAAGAGGGCCACGGCCGCCACCATCAGCACCACTGCGCCTACCAGGATGCGGATGATGTCGGGGCCGTAAGCCTCCAGCCCGAACCCCTTGGCGGCGTCCAGGAAGCCGTTGAGCGCAGCGCCGTTCGGAGTCCAGCCACCGAGGACGCTGATGAGCGAACTCGACTCCTCGACAGGGAAGAACGAGCCGCCCAGCACCGCCAGGAGGGTCACCCCCACCGAGTTGAAGACGTTGCTCATAGCCTGGTTGTTAGCCCTGAAGTTGAGCGACGTAACCAAGGCGCTGAAGGCGCCCACGGCCAGCGCCAGCGCCGCCGCGATGCCGGCCGAACCGAGCCAGAACGAGACCGGCTGGCCGCGAAGGGCCCCGAGGATCAGCGTGGCGGCGACGAACAGGAACGCCACCTGCAAGAACACGATCACAGCGCCAGCCATGGCCTTGCTGAGCAGGAACGCGAGCGGCCTGGCGCCGCTAAGGAGTATGCGGTCGAAGGTGAGCTGCGCCCTTTCCAGGTACGCCCTTCCGGAGATGCTGCCGGCCACGAACAGCGCGAACATGGTCGCCATGCCGAACGTGTAGAACGCCGTTGAGGGCACGCGGGCGCCCACGGTCAGCTCCTCCACGGTGCCGGTTTCGGTGATGACGCCCGGCGGCGGTGCTTGCAGCTCCTGGCTGAGCGCGCTCTGGAAGCTAACCTCGCGCGCGAAGGCGGTCAGTATGTCGTTCACGATGCCGGCGCGCAGGGGCGAGGCGTCCGACAGCGCCACGTCCATGGTGGCGCCGTCGCCTTCGAGAAGCATGGCGGAGAGCATCTCGCCCGTGAAACCGCTCGGCAGGGTGATCACGGCCTGAACGTCGTCGGCTTCCAGCAGTGCCTGGGCCTCCTCGGCGTCCAGGTCTTGAACGGCGATCAGGTCCGCCAGCTCCGGGCTGGAGAGAAGCGCGTTTATCATCTCTTGCGGCTGGATGGTTAGCGCGGCCGCCGTGAGGGCCACCCTCTGCGGCAGCGGCATCTCGGTCTGCGCCAGCCGGCGCGTGAACTCTTCCCGGCCCGCGGTGGGGTCGTCCTCCACCACCAGGGCCGCGCCGATGTCGAGCTGCACCGGCCCGCCCGTAACGAACTGCCCAAGCGCCAGGCCCAGGATGGCAATCAGGATGATCGGCATCAGCAGCATTAGCGCCAGCTCTTTGAGGTCGCGCACCTGAATGAGCACGTCCTTGCGCAGGAACGCCCCCAATGGGTTACGGCTGCCGGAGCGTGACCGGCCCGCTTGGCTGCTCATCAGTCGCGCAGCTTCCGCCCCGTGAGGTGCAGGAACACGTCCTCGAGGCTGCTTTCGCTCACGCTCAGGTTGGTAACGGTCACGCCAGCCTTCTCAGCGGCGCGCAGCACGTCAATCAGCGCCAGCTCGCTGGTGCGGGTCAGGCGGATACCGTCATCGGCTAGCGCCGCCTGACCCGCGCCGGGCAGAGCGCGCAGGCTCTCCAGGAGCCCATCCGGGTACGCGGTGGCCTGCAGCCACACGGCGCCCTCGTCGCCCGCCAGCGCCCGCACATCATCCAGCGTGCCCTGCGCGATGACCTTGCCATGATCCATCACGTAAACGCGGTCGCAAAGCTGCTCGACCTCCTCCATGTAGTGAGAGGTGTACAGCACGGTCAGGCCGCGCTCGCGGTTGAGGCGCCGCACTGTGTCGAGGATGTGGTTGCGTGACTGCGGGTCGATGCCCACGGTGGGCTCGTCCATGATGACTATCTTCGGGTCGTGCAGCAGCGCCGCCGCGATGTTGATGCGGCGCTTCATGCCGCCCGAGTACTTCTTGATCTGATCGCGGCGCCTCTCGCTCAGGCCCACCAGGTCGAGCGCGTCGTCGATCGCGGCGCGCAGCGCCTCGCCCCGCAGGCCGTAAAGGCCGCCGAAGAACTCCAGGTTCTCCTGGGCAGTGAGTTCGGGGTACAGGGCTATCTCCTGCGGAACCACGCCCATGGCGCGGCGCACCGGGGCGGGGTCTGCCAGCACGTCCTGGCCCTCGAACTCCACCTTGCCCGCGTCGGGCCGGGTGAGAGTAGACAACATGGCGATGGTGGTGGACTTGCCAGCGCCGTTGGGGCCGAGCAGGCCCACCGATTCGCCGCGCCCCAGTTCGAGGCTCACGTTGTCCACCGCGAACGTGCCGTTGAAGCTCTTGCGTAGGTCCGTGGCTACTAACATCGGGCCCATGTTAGCGCCCGTTCGCCAGGCGTTCATCATGCTTTGTGTCTAGAGGCAGCCGCCAGAACTGGCCTCGGCGGCTGGCGTGCCCGCGCCTGCGCCGCCCCCTCAGGAGGCCCGACCGTAATATGAGCGCTAAGGAGTACCCGCATGAGCGACCAGAACGCAACCACCGGCACAGTAAGCACGTTCCTCAGGCACCATTACCGGCACTTCAACGCCGCCGCGCTGATCGACGCGGCCGACGGTTACAAGGCTCACCTGGACGCCGGCGGCGCCATGATGATCACGCTGGCGGGCGCCATGAGCACCGCGGAGCTCGGGCTCTCGCTGGCCGAGATGATCCGGCAGGACAAGGTGCAGATAATCACCTGCACCGGCGCCAACCTCGAGGAAGACGTGTTCAACCTGATAGCGCACGACTTCTACGAGCGCGTACCGCACTACCGCGACCTGACGCCCGAGGACGAGCAGGCGCTCCTCGAGCGGCACATGAACCGCGTGACCGACACCTGCATCCCCGAAGGCGAGGCCATGCGCCGCCTGGAGGGCGCGCTGCTGGACGAATGGACGCGCGCCGATCAGGCGGGCGAGCGCTACTTCCCGCACGAGATCATCTACCGCATCCTGCGCAGTGGCCGCTTGGAGCAGTACTACCAGATAGACCCGAAGGACTCCTGGTTGCTGGCCGCTGCCGAGAAGAACCTGCCGATCATCGTGCCTGGCTGGGAGGACTCCACCAGCGGCAACATGTACGCCGCCGCCAACCTTTCGGGGACGGTCAAGAACGTGCACACCGTGCGCACCGGCATCGAGTACATGATGTACCTGGCTGACTGGTACACGGACATGGCCGCCCAGCGCAGCGTTGGCTTCTACCAGATAGGCGGCGGCATCGCGGGCGATTTCCCCATCTGTGTGGTGCCCATGCTTGAGCAGGACATGCAGCGCCCCACGCCGCTATGGGGCTACTTCTGCCAGATCAGCGACTCAACCACCAGTTACGGCAGCTACTCGGGCGCGGTGCCCAACGAGAAGATCACCTGGGGCAAGCTCGGCATCGATACGCCCAGGTTCATCATCGAATCCGACGCCACGATCGTGGCGCCGCTCATGTTCGCTCTGATACTCGGGCAGTGACCCGAACCGGCTGCGCGCGGACCTAACGTAAGGCCCGCGCGCAGTGATGAACCGGCCCGCCCCTCAGGGCGCGGACCTCAGTCGTCTACCTCAACCGTGCGGCCCTTGCGCTTGGCGCGCATGTCTAGCGCCACCGGCACCAACAGCGCCAGTGCTGCAACGATCATGAGCGTGAGCGATAGCGGCCGCGTGAAGAACACTGAGTAGTCGCCCTGGCTGATGGCTAGCGCGCGGCGGAACTGCTGCTCGGCCAGCGGACCGAGGATCATGCCTATCACCGCTGGAGCCACGGGGAAGCCGAAGCGCCGCATGAGGAAGCCCACCACGCCGATGGCGTAGAGGGTTATCAGGTCCACTATCGAGTTGCTGAGGCTGTACACCCCCAGAGTGGCGAACACGAGGATGCCGGCGTACAGAAGTGGACGGGGGATGGTGAGGAGCCGCACCCACATGCCAACCAGCGGCAGGTTCAGCACGAGCAGCATGGCGTTCCCCACGTAAAGCGAGGCTATAAGGCCCCACACGAGGTCGGGTGCGCGCTGGAACAGCAGGGGACCGGGCTGCAGGCCGAACTGCTGGAACGCGGCCAGCATGATGGCGGCCGTGGCCGAAGTGGGAATGCCTAACGTGAGCAGGGGCACCAGCACGCCCGCCGCGGCCGAGTTGTTAGCCGCCTCCGGACCGGCCACGCCCTCGATTGCGCCCTTGCCGAACTCCTCCGGGTTCTTGCTGAGGCGCTTCTCTATCGTGTAGCTGAGGAAAGTAGGAATCTCCGCGCCGCCGGCGGGCAGGCTGCCGAGCGGGAAGCCCAGCAGGGCGCCGCGCAGCCACGGGCGCCACGAACGTGACCACTCTTCGCGGTTCATCCAGATGGAGCCCTTGATGGCCTCAACCTTCTGGTTACCGCGCCGCAGGCGCGAGGCCACGTAGAAGGTTTCGCCCACCGCGAACAGCCCGACCGCCACGGTGATGACGTTGATGCCGTCAAGCAGCTCGAGGCTGCCGAGCGTGTAACGCGCCTGGCCGCTCTGCAGGTCGATGCCCACCATGCCTAGGCCGATGCCGAACAGCAGGCTCGTGAGCCCGCGCGCCAGCGAGCTGCCCAGCACCGCCGTGACCGTAGTGAACGCCAGGATCATGAGCGCGAAGTAGTCCGCCGGCCCGAACGCTAGGCCCACCCGCACCATAACGGGCGCCACGAACGTGAGCGCCACGGTCGCGATGGTGCCGGCCACGAAGGAGCCGATGGCGGCGGTGGCCAGGGCGGCCGCGCCCCGTCCGCGCCGCGCCATCTGGTTGCCCTCGATGGCCGTGATGATGGAGGCCGATTCGCCCGGCGTGTTCAGCAGGATCGACGTGGTGGAGCCGCCGTACATGCCGCCGTAGTAGATACCGGCGAACATGATGAAGCTGGCTATGGGGTCAAGGTTGAAGGTCACAGGCAGCAGCAGCGCCACGGTGAGCGCCGGGCCGATGCCCGGCAGGATGCCCACCATGGTGCCCAGGGTCACGCCCGCCAGGGCCCACAGCACGTTCTGCCAGGATAGGGCGATGGAGAAACCGTGGGCCAGCGCCTCTAAGGTCTCGAGCATCTAGGCGCCGCCTTCGCTTACCGCGTCCAGGGCGGGCCCGCTCATAGGGGCACGATCCCGGCTGGCAGTGTTAACCCCAGCAGCTCGGTGAAGGCCAGGTAGATGGCGGTGGAGAGCGCCGCACCGATCAGCACAGCGCGCAGCCAGTTGCGCTCGTGGAAGGCCAGCGCCACGCCCAGGTACAGGGCGGTGGAAGCCACGATGAAGCCGCCGCGGCGCATGAGCAGGAGGTTGACCACCAGCGCGCCGCCCATGACCAGCAGCGCGCGCCAGTCGGTGGGCGCGTCCGCGTCCACGTCCTCCGCCTCCTCGGGGATGCCGCGCACGCCTCTCAGGGCCTGCACGCACAGAACCGCGCCGCAGGCGAGCAGCGCGAACGCCACCAGGAAGGGGAAGAAGCGCGGACCGATGTTCGAGTACGAGGGGAGGACCCTTATCCGGTAGGCGCCCTGCAGGAAGTAGGCGCCCAGCCCAACAACGCCTAGGGCGACCAAGAGGTCGCCCCAGGCAACGGGCCTACGGCCCTGAATCTGTTGCTCCATGGAGCCTAGTCGACCAGGCCTATCTCGCGCAGGATCTCGGTGACGCGGGCGTCCTCATCCTGGAGGTAGGCCTCGAACTCCGCGCCGCTCATGTAAGCGCTGGTCCAGCCGAAGCGCTGCAGGGCGTCGGCCCATTCTGCGCTCTGAACCATGGCGTCCATGGTAGCCACCAGCGCGTCCTTGGCCTCCGCGCTGATGCCGGGCGGGGCCACGACGCCGCGCCAGTTGGCTAGGTCGAGCTGCACGCCGGCCTCGATCATGGTGGGTGCGTCGATGCCTTCCTGGCGCTCGGTGGACGAGATGGCGAGCACGCGCAGGTCGCCAGATTCGATCTGCCCGGCCCACTCGGAGTAGCCCGACACGCCGGCCGTTACCTGACCGCCGAGGATAGACGCCAGCGCCTCACCCCCGCCGGAGAAGGCGATGTAGTTGATGGCCCTGGGATCCGCACCCACGGCCTGCGCCAGCAGGCCCACGAGTATGTGATCGGTGCCACCGGCGGAGCCGCCGGCCCACGACACGGCGCCTGGATTTGCCACGAAGGCGTCGACCAGGTCCTGCAGGGTTTCGTACGGCGAGTTCGCCGGTACCACGATGACCTCGTACTCTGCCGTCAGCCGTGCGATGGGCGTGGTCTGCGCCAACGTGACGGGCGCGTCGTTGCTGAGGATGGCGCCCACCATGACGAGGCCCATCATCATGAGGATGTCGTCGTTACCGTTCTCGGCCGTGGCGAGTTGCGCTAGCCCGATGGTGCCGCCAGCGCCGGGCACGTTGAACACCTCCACGCTGCCCACTATGCCCGCCTGCTGCAGGGCCGCCTGCATGGCGCGCGAAGTGCCGTCCCAGCCGCCTCCCGGTGAGGCGGGGGCCATGATTCGCAGGCTCTGCGGCGGGGCGGCCAGCGCCAAGCCGACAGCCAGCACGAAGGCGAGGGTAATCGCGATTCGACGGGTGAAACGCATCCGGCACCTCTTCCTTGCAAATGATTTTGCTGGAGTATAGGGCCGCGCAGCGAGGCGTTTCAGGGGTATCCGTCACCGACGCGACACTACGGGTGTCGGGTCGGCCCGCCAGCCTCAGTGACCGGCCCGCATGATCGACCTACATGTGGACAGTTCGACAGCGGTTCTCATGTTAGGGAGTTAGATTCTCCTTACCCCTATGAACGACCGCCCGGGAGCCTGCACTCCCGGGCGTGCTTCTTTTCTGGGTGCGCGCGCCCGGCGTGCTAACCGCTTAGCGCGCCCTGGTTGGCCTTCATCACGTGTCGCGCCAGTAGGGCGGCCGGTACCAAGAAGGCGAACGACAGCAGCAGGGCTGGTTGCAGGCCAACGGCCTCCTGCAGCGCGCCGAAGCCTATGTACAGCACCCCGGCTACGCCCCAGGTGAAGCCCATGAGCATGCCCGAGGCCGTAGCGACCTGATCGGGCGCCAGCTCCTGGGCGCTCACGACCATCAAGGGAATAGGCGCGTTGGTGGTGAGGCCCGCCAGCGTCACTAGCAGCCAGAAGAGCGGCGTGCCCGGGCTCACCAGCAGCACGGACGCCGTAATAGGCGCCGCCACGAGCATCAGGGCGACCACTAGGTGGCGCCGCTTAAAGCGCGCCTCGAGCGCTCCGGCCAGCAGGCCGCCTACGGAGCCGCCGATGCTGTACAGCGCCAGTGAGGTGCCGATGATCGGTGCGTCCGACGCGAAGCCGCGCGCAGTCGTGAGGAACAGCGGCAGGGCGTTGACGAAGCT
Source organism: Trueperaceae bacterium (assembly GCA_041676665.1). Classification (GTDB taxonomy): domain Bacteria; phylum Deinococcota; class Deinococci; order Deinococcales; family Trueperaceae; genus JAAYYF01. The sequence goes on along the minus strand of JBAYRM010000005.1, from coordinate 16,225 downwards.
CACGAACGCGATGGCTCGGAAGATGGCCGCCAGCGCCAGTCGCCCGACGGGGCCCTTGAACAGCGCGAGGTCGAACGCCTTCGGGCGGTTGGCCTTAGGCGGCGTCTGCTGCCGTGGAGTTAGGAAGAAGAGCGTTAGCCCGATGACGACTCCGATGATGGCCAGCCACGGCACGTACTGCACGCCGTAATTGCGGATGATGGCCAGCGCCACGATGGGCATGAGAGCAGCCCCGATGGGGCCGCCAGCGGCGAACAGCCCGACAGCCAGGCTGCGGTTCGGGCCCGTTCCGGCGATGAGCGACACGGCGGCAGGGTGGAACAGCGCCGAGCCTAGACCACCGATGGCGAGGATGAGGAGCAGCGAGACGGAGTTCGGCGCAACCGCCATGAAGCTCATTAGCACGGAGCCGCCAATCAGGCCCAGTGCAGCGCTGCGGCGCCTGCCCCAGCGGTCCGCCACGGTTCCGAGGAACGCCTGCATGACGTTGGCGGAAATGGAGACCACGGCCACGAAGGTGGCCAGCATGGCCTCTCCCACCCCGAACCTGAGTTGCAGCGTGGGCAGGAACGCGGGCAGAACGTTCGTGAACGCGTCGTTGGTGGCGTGCGCCGCCATAAGCAGGAAAGCCAGGTTGAGGCCACCGAGCACCGGCCTGCGTTTCGTAGCGGTCGTCACCAGCAGACGGTATCAGGTTCTGGAGCCAACCGGAGTCCTGCCAGCCAAGCGCAAACCAGTCTTATGCCGTTCTTACGCCTCCCAACTCACGGTCGGTGGCGAGCAGGGGCCCGAGCGGCCCCGGACAATCGCATGGCGCGTGATACCTTCGAGGAGCTATGAAGCTCGGACCGGTCATCTTCGCCCTGCTCGCCTTCGCTGGCGGCGGTTACCTGCTGTGGCGGGCGCTCGATACGGGCAACCCGCTCTTCTACTTCGTGTCCGCCGTGGGGTTCGGCATGGGGCTGGCCGCGCTGCAGCGGCTGTTCGTGAAGGGCCCGCCCCGCCGCTAACCGTTCCGCTAGTCGTTCAGTTGGCGCCTCGCGCGCTCCTGTTCAGCGCGGTCCACGGCGCTGCGGGCTGGTAGCGCCAGCGCCGTCTCGAGCTGCTTGAGGGCAAGTTCCGGTTGCGCGAACGCGCGCAGCGCCGTGGCGTACTCGACCCGCAAGTTCACCTGCTCTGGCGCGGCGGCCACGCCGGCCTCCACCAGCGGCATGACCTGATCGCGTTTGCCGCCGTACAGCCAGCCCACGCCGTTCTCGACCAGCTCCAGGTGCCACATTCCGAAACCCACCAGCGCGTCGGCGTCCCGGGGGTTGAGCTCGAGCGCCTTCTCGAACAGCCGCTTCAGTTCGGTGGCCACGTTGAGGTTCTGGAGGATGCCGGAGCGCCTGGCGATCTCGCCGCGGCCGCGCGCCAGGTAGACGTACGCCTGGCTGGCGTTGGGGTCGAGGGTCACGGCGCGTTCAGCGGCGGTCACGGAGCGGCGCAGCCACTCGAACTGTTCCTCCTGCCCGGCTCCCGCCGCCGCCAGCACGTACACGGCCTGGTCGGCGGCGGCGCGCGCCGCCAGGCGTTGCGAGGCGGCGCTACCCTCGTCGGCCACGGCGGCCTCGTACGCGGCCACGAAGTCGCCGCCCAGCCACAGCTCGGTGGCGGCCCGTGCTGCAGCCGAGGCGGGGACCGGTGCAGCGGTCTGCGCGGTGGCCGATGTCAGTGCTTGAGGCGTCAATACGACGGCGCCCAGGACGGCCAGGATAGCCAGCAGCGGGCGCCGGACCCGCGTCTGAAGGGGCCGGAAACTGCCAGGGGTCGCGGGCCAGCGCGCTAACGCCAGCCCGGAAGGTTCAGAAGGAGAAAGCCACCGACGCGCGGAACTGACTGTTGTCTCGCCAGGCTCCATACTCGCTCCCTGCGCGGCCGTAGAAGATGGCCGCCTCCGTGGTGCCGACCAAGCCGTCGGCGAAGGTGTAACTGAGGGCGGGCCTCAGCGCGCCGCTGCCGTCGCTCCAGGCGTGCAGCCACGCGAACTCGAGGCCCGTGCGGTTGTTGGGTTCGTACGTGGCCACGGCCGCGGTGGAGAAGCGGTCCGAGGCTGGCGTAGCGGCGCCCGCGGAGGCGTGCTGGTAGATGCCCTGCAGGCTCACGAACGGTCCGCCGGGGATCATGGTCTCGACCCCGAGGACGGCCTCCAGGGTGTCGGTGCCTACGGGCGCGGGCACCCCGCCGGGCAGGGTGGCCGGCTCACCCGTGAAGGTGTAAGCAGTTTCGCCGCGCAGCACGAACTGGCCCACCACGGCGGAGAAGTCGAGACCGAGCACCTGGATGGGGTCGTAGGCGAGGATGGGTTGCACCACGAACTGCCCAGCTACCTCGGTGGGAACGGGCACGTAGGCCACCGAGGGCAGGTGGCGGAAACCGCGGTAGTACATGGCGCTCACGTCGGCGCCGCCGCCCACGTTGAGGGCGAGGGTGGCGCGCACGCCGAACTGCACGTTAGCCACCTCCACGGCGGGACGGGCCACCAGCGGGTCGGCTACGCCCACGATGGTCACCCCGGGCGGCAGGGGCAGTTGCGCCGCCGGTTGCCAGCGCGCGCCTGGGATCTCGGACGGCACGAACACTGGCACCAGCACCACGTCCACCGTTACGTCACCGGGCGCGTGCGCCACGGCGCGCAGCATGGGGGTGGCCAGCTTCTGGCTGGCGGGGTTGCCGACCGGGTAGCTCAGGTCGCGCGGGTTGATAACGTCCACGGGGCTGAGCACGTCGGCGGAGCCCCACGACACGATCTGGTTGCCGGCGGAGAGGTCTATCGGTCCCAGGTAGGCCGTTGCGTACGCGCGGCCCAGGCGCACCTCGAATGGTGAGGCGGCGTCGGCGGCGTCGTACACAGCGCTCAGTTCGGCCATGAAGATGGCGTCGGGGAAGAAGCCCGAGCCGACCTCGCCGCTGAGGCGCAGCGTTAGTCCGGCGGCGGCGACGGGTATGTAGCCGTCCACCGCGACGCCGAAGTCGGCGGAGAGCTCACCACCAAGGTCGTACTTGACCTGCGCCAGGGCGCCGCTCGCCAGTAACAGGGCGAGGAGGGCGGCGAGGACCGGCGGTGTGCGGCGTGGGGTGTTGGATGTGCGGGGCATGCGGTTCACTCCTTAGGCAAGCTTGCGTTAGTAGCGTTAGAGCTGCAGGAAGCGCTCGGTGAAGACCTCGGCGGGTATCTCTTCGTCGACGGTGAAGTCGGACTGCACGATGGTGGTGTGCGACCCGGCGGCCACGGTCTCCATGCGGATATGGCTGGGCAGCACGTAACCGCCGACTTCGGTGGTGGCCGAGATGGTGAGGACCTTCACCAGCTGGCCGCCCTGGTAGAACTCCACGCGGCTCGGGATGAGGGTGCTCTCTGGCACCTCGAAATCGATGCGGTCGTAGCTGGAATCAGCGCCCTCTGAGGCGGTGGCCGTCATCACGTACACGGGGCCCTCGCGAACCTCGACCAGCTCTGCGTCGAAGTCGTCGGTGAAGTCGCCGCTCATGCTCGAGATCTCCTCGTACGAGAAGTCGGAGCCGAAGAAGGCGTCCTGCTCCTGGCCGCCGGCCACGCGCCGGGTACGGCCGAGGGCGGGCAGGTAGATGAGCGTCTGGGTGGTGCCCGCCTCCTCCACGGAGAGGAAGCCGGATCCTCGGATGTCGGCGGGGTTGAGGAACTTGATGAGCTGGCTCTTGCCCTCGTTGGCGGACCACAGCTGCATCTCGCGCGTGAGGGTGTGACCGCTGGCCGAGGTGATGGTCATGGTCATGGTGGCCACGCTGGTGGCAGGGGCGTTCAGTTGCGCCATGGCGTCTGTGACTTCCTGGGCGGTCTGGTAGCGCTGGGCGGCGGCGCTGCTCAGCAGTATCGCTGCGGCGACCAGAGCGAGGGGCAGGGAGCGCGGGCGGCGGCGGACCGGGATGGTGCTTGTGGCGGGTCGTTCAAGCATGGTTTACCTCCAGTGCGGGCGTGGTGTTCTCAGCCAGGTTCTTGGAACCCGGCGGGTTGCGCAGGAATATCAGGCAGGCGGCGGGCAGCAGCGTGAGCGAGGCGGTGCCAACGGAGAGAACGGTGAAGGTCATGAGCGAGCCGAGGGTGCTGACCGGCACGAACTGACTGACGATCATGGAGGCGAAGCCAGCGCCGAGCGTGAGGGCCGTGAAGAGGATGGAGCGGCCCGAACTGAGGATGGCGTTGGTCATGGCGGGCTCGGGCGGCCGGCCCAGGCGCCGCTCCTCCATGTAACGCACCGTAAGGTGGATGGCGTAGTCGCCGACGCCTATCGCCAGTGCCCCTAGCAGCATGGTGGAGAGGTCGAGCGGGATGCCGAGCAGACCCAGCACGCCGTACTGCAGGGCGATGGTGAGGAGCAGCGCCAGGATGGTCACCACCGCGGCGCGCACGGAACGCACGAAGCTGTCGATGATGATGACCAGCAGGATGGCTAGCGACAGGCTGATGATGAAGTCGTGCAGCAGCGAGTCCTCCACCGCCAGCTGAATGAGCGAGGTGCCCGTGTAACTCAGCTCGGCGTAGGGCGCCAGGGTCGCTTCGGCGGCCGCCTCCACCGCGTTCTGCATGCGCCGCAGTTCGGCGGTGGAGGGTGACGTGGTGGCCAGGTCGATGAGACCCATGCTGGAGTCGAGCGTCACGTAAGAGCTGATGGTGCTCGGGTCGCCTGACAGCTGGTAGATGAGCAGCTCCTGCGCCACGGCCTCACGGGTGGCGGGCAGCGCCTCCTCGCCGGTGAGCGTCCAGTGGATGGCGCGCAGGATGGTGGCGATGGAGGTGGCGGGTCCCATGCCCTCGATTTCGGCCACGGCGTCCTGGAAGTCGAGCATGGCCTGCAGGGTCACGGGGTCGGCCAGGTCGCCTTCTACCAGTACCTGGATCTGGCTGGAGGCGCCGAACGCCTCCTCGACCTTGGCGTAGTCCTGGCGCATGGGTGAGTCGGCGGCGAAGTAGTCGATGACGGCCGTGTTGGGCACGATGCGCGTGGCGCCGACGATGGCGGCTACCAGCAGGAGGCCGCTGACAACCAGGATGGCGGCGCGGCGCCTTATGACCAGGTTGGCCACCCACTTGAGGAAGCCGCCGATGGCGCCGGGCGCCTCGGGGTCAATAACGCGTTTCGGCAACCGCTGCAGCTTGAGCACGGCTGGCAGGAGCAGCATGGCAGAGATGAGCGTGGCCAGCACGCCGCCCGCGGTGAGGAGACCGAGCGTGCGCACGGTCGGCATGCCCGAGAGCACGAAGGTGGTGAGGGCCGCCGAGATCGCCAGGCCGGAAATCAGCACGCCCAGTCCGGTCTCGGAGAACGCGTTGCCGATGGCGTCGTCCTTGGAGGCGCCGTGCGCGAGTTCCTGGTAGAAGCGCCCCAGTAGGTGCAGCGAGAAGGAGCTGCCCACCGCCAGGATCGCCACGGGCGCGATCATGCTGAGGGTGCTGAGCTTGGCGCCGAGCCAGCCCATTGTCCCGAGCGACCACACGAGGCCCACCACCACGGACATGAGCGGCAGCACTGCGCCGCGCACGCTGCGGAAGTTGAGGAACAGCATGATGAGGATGAGCAGGGCAGCCACCCCGCCCAGTAGCGGCATCTCGCGCGCCAGGGTGTTGCGCAGTTCGCCGTCCAGCAGCGGGCCGCCCACCAGGTGGGTGGCGCCCAGTCCGGGCTGCGCCCAGTGCTCGTTGAGGGCGTCGCGGACGCCGTCGATGATCACCTGGGAGTCGGTGGAGGCGTCCACCTGAATCACCACGTTGGCCGAGGAGCCGTCCTCGGCTATGAGGAGGCCGCCGCGGTACATGGGCGAGGTCTCGAGGTAGTCGCGGGCGGCCGCTATCTGTTGCGGGTCCGGAGCGGCCGCGAACAGGTCCTCGATCAGCAGGAAGCCGTCGTCGTCCTCCATGCGCTGGGCGTTGCCGGCGCTAGTCACGCTGGTCACGCCGGGGGCACGGGTAAGCTCCTGGGTCAGGCGCGTCAGCGCGGCGACGCCTTCCGGTGTGTAGACGTCGCCCTCGACCATGGCCACCATCACGGCGTCAACGCCGAAGACCTCGCCGATTCTCTCGGCCAGCAGTGTCTCCTCGGCGCCGTCGGGCAGCATGGCCATCACGGACGCCTCGAGCTCGAGCTTGGTGGCGCCGTATCCGAGCCCGAGAGTCAGCAGCACGAACGCTACGATCACGGGCCACGGGTAGCTGATGGTGAAGCGGCTTAGGGCCCTCACTGGCGGCCCCCACTGCTGGGCCCGTCTAGAACCGACAGGGCGATGGCGGCGTAACGCTCCAGCTTCTCGCGGGAGCGTCCCACGCGCTCGATGATGCCCAGGTTGTAGGCGTTGAAGAGGAGGTAGTGGGCCAGGTCGGCGGCTGGAAAGTGCGAGCTCACCTCGCCGCGGTCTTGGGCGTCTTGTAGAAGGGTGGCGAACATGTCGGTTAGCTCCTGGATGTACTCGGAGAGAAGGTCGAAGACGGGCGGCATGCTGGTCGCCAGTTCCACCGCGGCTCGCAACGTTAGCGACGAGTTGTTGTCGGGTTCCAGCAGTAGCTGGATGAGGCCGTGGAACACGGCGTGGACGTTGTTGCGGAGGCCGCCGGGAGCGGTGAGCTGTTGGAGGAGCGTCAGCTGCTCCACTTCTGCGTGCGCTCTGAGCGCGCTGAGGAAGAGCTGCTCCTTACCGCCGAATGCGGCGTACAGGCTGCTGCTGGAGAGCCCTGTGTGCTCGAGCAGGTCCCTGACGGACGTGGCGTCGTAACCCTTGCGCTGGAAGAGCTCCACCGCCTTGGCTATCACTTCTTGTTCGTCGTACTCCCTGGGGCGTGCCATCAACCCGATACTAACACCTTATGGAACGAACGTTCCATATCTAGGCTACGAGGGTTAGGGAAATCTAAAGGCGCGCGCGGTTTGCCTTAGGTGGTGAGCTTGCGACGGACCTCGTCGAGCGTGGCCCGCGCCACTCCGTGCCGCTTCAGGTACGCCGCGGCGCCGCCGTGCCGCGAGCGCAGGTGCTCGATGGCGGGCTCGATCATGTCGGGCGTGGCGCCCAGCAAGCGACTGAACTGCTCGCGGCTGACACCGTTCCTCTCGGCGTCCGCCAGGAGCCGCTCGCGCAAGGGGCCTATGCGGTCATGGGTCAGAGCGAAGTCGGCCACTATCAGCTCCGTCGGTACCCCCGCCACCTCCAGCAGCAGCAGCGCCAGCAATCCCGTGCGGTCCTTGCCGGCGGTGCAGTGGAACAGGGCCGCCCCCTTACTGCTGGCAAGGATGTCGAACGCCCGGGCGAAGCCAGAGCCCGCGTGGTCGAGGGCAGCCAGGTAGAACGCTACGATGTCGAACTTATCGGCCGGGCCCTCCTCCTCGTCGATGTGCCCCCACACCTCCACGTGATGCCAGTCCACTCCGTCGCGGCCCTGCAGGCATGAGGGGTCGCGCTCGAGCTCGTGGGGCTGACGGAGGTCGATGACGGTGGTAAGACCGAGGCGCGCGAGCTTGGCGAAGTCCTCGGCGTGCAACCCCATCGGCACGTCGGAACGCATGAAGACGCCCGGCGCCGTCAAGCGCCCGCCCGAAAGAGGCAGGCCGCCCAGGTCGCGCGTGTTCATGGTGCCGGCAAGCGGCACGAAGCGGCCGCTATGGTCGTAGTCGTCGTTGTTCACGCCTGGATGCTAACCCTGAACCGCCGTTCGTACCCACACGCTGAACGTGCGCGGGTAGCATTGACGAACATGGGGCGAACTCGCCCACTCGCCAAGGTAGGGGACGACCATGAAATGGGAAGACCGAGGTAGAAGCAAGAACCTAGAGGACAGGCGCGCCAGCGGCGGCCCGGGCCGCGCCGTGGGCGGCGGCGCCATTCCGCTCGGTATCGGCGGCATCATCCTCGTGCTCGTGCTGAGCGCCGTTACAGGCGTCGATATCCTCTCGCTGCTGGGCGTGAGCGGCACAACCACCACCAGCGCTCCGCCGGCTACGCAGCAGTCACTGGAGGCGGAGGAGCAGCAGGTGAGCTTCGTCTCGTGGGTGCTGGACGACGTGCAGGGCTTCTGGCAGGCCACCTTCGAGCGCTCGAGCATCCAGTACCCGCAAGCCCGCCTGGTGCTCTACCGCGACGCGGTGCAGTCCGGCTGCGGCGTGGCGCCCTCGGCCGCCGGGCCGTTCTACTGCCCCACCGACCAGCGCGTGTACCTCGACCTGGCCTTCTACGACGAGCTTCACGCGCGCTACGGCGCGCCCGGCGACTTCGCTCAGGCGTACGTGATCGCGCACGAGATAGGCCACCACGTGCAGAACGTGCTGGGCGTGCTGGCCGAGTCGCAGCGCATCCAGCAGACGCAGCCCGGGCGGGCCAGTCAGGCGTCTGTGGCCACGGAACTCATGGCCGACTGCTACGCGGGCGTGTGGGCGGCGTACGCCGACCGCAACGGCGTCATGGAGCGCGGCGACCTCGAGGAGGGCCTGCGCGCCGCCGCCTCCGTTGGCGACGACACGCTGGCCAAACGCTCGGGCCGCATTCCCAACCAGGAGACGTTCACTCACGGCAGCGCCGCGCAGCGGCAGCAGTGGTTCACCACCGGCTTCCAGACGGGCGACCCCAACGCCTGCGACACGTTCTCGGCAGGCTTCTGAACCTGCCGACGTGGCCGCCCGGCCGCGGGCCCGCCGCGCCGGCCTTGGCTCAGGTCATGGCCGCCCGCCGCCCGGCTCCGTAGGCTTTACTCCATGACCCAGAAGACCGACGACCCGACCCTGATCCCACCGACCGGCGAGGTAGTCACTGACCCGGCGGAGGCGCTGGCCAAGCTGAGCCGGCTGTTCGACGAGAGCCTGCGCGGCCTGGGCGACGCTGGTGAGAAGGACGCCGCCTGCGACCTGGCAGCGCGCGCCTGGACCCTGCTGCGCCACACCTGGCCCAAGGAGGGCGAGCGCTTCAACGGCACGCTGCACTACCTCACGCGCACGCCCAAGAAGCCCGCGCCGCCTGCTGGCCCCACCCGCGACCTCGACGTGCGCCACATGCCGCCAGCGCAGCGCCACGAGACCATCTTCGTGGAATGGAACGCGCTGGAGCCGGGCGCCGGTTACGTGCTCGTGAACGACCACGATCCCAAGCCCCTCTACTACCAGTTCGCCGCGGAGCACCCGGGCGAGTTCACCTGGGACGAGATCGAGATGGGCCCCACCGTGTGGCGCGTGAGGATCGGCCGCACCTGAAGCGCTAGGCCAGCGGTAACCCTACTGCGGAACCCGCGCGGCGCGGTTATCCGACCGGGCCCGCAGCGGGAGCTTGAGGCGCGGGGCCCGGCGGTAGGCTGTGCGGATGCGGTCCGCCCCTACGCCCCCCGCGCCGCTAGAGGCAGCACTCCCCAATAGAGAGCGCACGCGGCACGCACGGCGCATTACCGCGGCGCTGTTCATAAGCCAGAGCCTCGGTTCGGCGGGCTCCATTGCCGCCGCCACGGTGGCCGCCATCGTGGGCGCCGAGCTGTCGGGCATGACCTCGCTGGCGGGGCTGCCGGCGGCGGTTGTTCAGGTCGGTGTGGCCATAGGGTCGCTCTTCTGGAGCCGCCTCTCCGACTTCATGGGCCGCCGCAACGCCCTCAGCGCCGCACTCCTCACGGGCGCGGCGGGCGCGGGCCTATCGCTGTGGGGCGTGGCGAGCGGCAACTTCCCGCTGGTGCTGCTGGCACTGTTCATCACCGGCTCAGGCAACTCAGCCGTGCAACTCGGGCGCTTCGTGGCCGCCGAGGTGAACCCGCGCGCCAGGCGAGCCAGGGCGATAGCGACCGTGGTGCTGGGCGGCACCGTAGGCAGCGTGCTGGGCCCCGCACTGGTGGCTCCGACCGGCAACCTGGCCCTGTCGCTCGGCTGGAGCGAGATCGCGGGCCCGTACCTCGCCACCGGCGTCGGTTACCTGCTCACTGCCATCTTGCTGTTCGTGTCGCTTAGGCCGGAACCCATGCGGCTGGGGCACGAGATCGCGCTGGAGGAGCGCGGCGTGGCTGCGGAAGCATCCGCCAGGACGCTGCCACAGCTGCTGCGCGACGCTTCCGTGAGGACGGCCATCACGAGCGTCGTTACCGCTCACATGGTCATGGTGGGCCTCATGCAGATGACGTCGCTGCACATGCACCACCTGGAGCACCCGCTCTCTAACATCGCCCTCGTTTTCAGCAGTCACACGTTCGGCATGTACGCCTTCTCGACGGTCTCCGGCTGGCTCACCGACCGGTGGGGCAGACGCCCGGTGCTGGGGGTAGGCGCCGTCATACTGTTGGCCTCGTGCGTCATGGCGCCGCTATCGCCCGAGCTTTTTCCCGTGGCGGTGGCGCTGTTCCTGCTCGGCCTCGGCTGGAACTTCTGTTACGTGGCTGGCTCGGCGCTGCTGGCGGACTCCCTCGCGCCCGCCGAGAAGGGCCGCATGCAGGGCTTCAACGACCTGCTGGTCGGCGGCGCAGCCGCGTTCGCGACGCTGGTGGGCGGCGTGATCATGGCCCAGGCCGGTTACACGGTCATGGGGCTGCTGGGAGCGGCGCTCAGCGCTCCGCTGCTGTGGGTGGTGGCGCGCCTGCCGAAGTCAGGTGAAACCGCCGCTGCCGCCAAATGACGGAAGTAGGCGTCGGCGCGCCGACCGATGAGCTGAGTGCTCAGCAGGTTGCCGCCGGAGGCCGCCAGCACCCCCACGAACGGCACCGCGCGCAGCGCCAGGCGGCCAGCACCGTTCGTGGCCAACCTCAGCGCCGCCGTCTCTGCGGCCCTGTACGAGATGGCCGTCAGCTTGTTGGAGAGAGCCGACCCGGCGGTGGCGAGACCTGCCGCCACCAGCGTGGCCCGGCGTAACTCCTCGTCTGAGAGGCGCACGCCGCGCGCGGCCGCGATCTCGAGCACCATCGTCGTCTGCACCCGCACGCTGGCCGCCATGTCGGCTGCCACCCCCACGGTCAGCGCCGTGACCGTGCCGATGCCCGGTAGTACTGCGGCGCCAGCGGTGGCGGCGCCGATGGCCGCCGTCTGCCGGCTGGCGCGCGCGATGATGCGCCCGACCTGCCGCTCCTGTGTGAGCCCGGGATCCGCACGACGCTCATCCCTGACTCGCGCCGCTGCCGCCTGGGCGTCAGCCTGGTTGACCGTGCGCGCGAACAGCGCCGCCAGGCCAGCGAACCAGCCCGCGTTAGCGGCGCTACCGGCACTACTTCTTGCGGGGCCTTCCCGATCGTTCGCCATGTGCACGATGGTAGCGTCCCACCAGCCGTGCGCGTGTGCCTTGCGAGGTTGCGCGCGGCAACGCTCCGCAGGTTGGAGGTGGTAATGAACCGTGCGTTCGAGGTGGTCGTTGTGGGCGGCGGCGTGGCTGGAGCCTCCCTAGCCCGCCGGCTGGCCAGCGCGGGCGCGAGCGTGCTGGTACTCGAGCGCACATCACGGTTCGTTGACCGGGTCAGGGGAGACGTCATGTACCCGTGGGGCGTGACCGAGGCGAAAGCGCTTGGGCTCTTAGGCGTCATGCTGGAGGGCCCGGCTCGGCGCCTGCCTTACTGGCGTACGCGCTTCGCGGGCTTCCCGCCCCCACCACCGCGCGAGCTAGCGCAAGAGGTCGGCGAAAGCGCGCTGGCGTTCTTCCATCCCGAACTGCAGCAGGTGCTGCTCGATTCCGCGCGGGCGGCCGGAGCCAGGGTCGTGCGCGGCGCTCGGGTAACCGGGGTGACGCGGCGCGCGAGCGGGCCGCAGGTCTCGTATGCGGTCAGGGGTGAGGCGCGCACCGCCGACGCCGCGCTGGTGGTGGGGGCCGACGGGCGCATGTCGGGCGTTAGCCGCCTGGCCGGCTTAGAACAGAGCGCCGACAGGCCGCGGTTGGTGCTCGCTGGCACCCTGGTTACGGGGGTACCGGTCGAACACACGGCCGAACTGGCCGACACGAACCAGCTGTACTTAAACCCGCCAGTGGGTGCGGTGGCCATGCTTCTACCCGTAGACCAGCACCGCACCCGCGTTTACGCCGGTTACCACTTAGCAGCCGGGCGCAGACCCGAGGTGGGCAGGAACCTGAAGGCGTTCCTGGAGTTGGCCGTAACGGCGGGTGCGCCCGCGGCGGCCCTCGCGGCCGCTACCCAGGCTGGCCCGCTGGCCGGCTTCGACGGCGCCGACAGGTGGGTACAGACGCCGTACGCAGACGGCGTTGCCCTGATCGGCGACGCGGCCGCCGCCAGCGACCCGAGCTTCGGCAGCGGGATGGCGTTAGCTCTGCTGTCCGCGCGGCTGCTGGCAGACGCCCTGGTGGCGGCGCCCACGCTGGACGCCGCGGCGGTCAACCGCGCAGGCGCCGCGTACGCGGCCGACATGAGCCGCGCGTACGGCTCGCTGCACCGGCAGACCAGTTGGCTCACTGACTTCTACCGCACCCCGGGAGCAGCGGCGGACGCGGTGCGCGCCAGGCGCTACCTGGTGCACGCCGCCGAGCTGTGGCGGGTTCCAGATGTGGTGGGACTGGGCCCCGCCGGAGCAAGCGACGAGGCCGCCAGGCACGCTTTCCTCGGTGCCGATCGGAACACGGCTGCATGGACTTGACGAATAGCGCATACGGCGGTATGTTGAAGATATCGGACGCGCCTGAGGGCGCGTTTCTTCGTTTAACCGCACGCGCCTAACCGCACCGCGGCGGGGCGCCTAGCCCGCTCCCTCGGCACCGGCTGCCAGTCCTAGCTGGCTCTGCAGTCTCTCTAGCTGCCGCCCGTCGGGTCCGAAGTTATCTGCGCTTAGCCACCGTTGGTAACCCCGCTTGATGTGTTCCCACTCGTGGTCCAGCATGGCGAACCAGGCCGTGTCGCGGTTCCTACCCTTGACGATCATGTGCTGCTTGAACACGCCCTCGAAGGTGAACCCGAAGCGCAGCGCCGCCCGCCGGCTCGGCTCGTTGTCGGCGTCACACTTCCACTCGAAACGCCGGTACCCCAGCTCGTCGAACACGTAGGCGGCGCTCAGGTAGAGCGCCTCGGTCGCCATGCGCGTGCGCGCCATGCTGGCGCCCCAGAAGATGCTGCCCAACTCGATTACGCCGTGCTCCGGGGTTACGCGCATGAGCGCCTGGCGCCCTTCGCAGCGGCCCGTGCCGACGTCGACCACTGCGAAGAAGAGCGGATCGTTGAGTGGCGTCACGGCCTGGAACCAGGTCGCCAGCGACTCCGCAGTTGGAGGTTCGTCGAACAGGTAACGGAAACGCTCAGCGGCGCCGGGCGCGGTGCACGCGGCCAGCAGCGACTCGAAGTGACTCTCGAAACTGAGGGGCTGCAACTGGACGTAGTGGCCCGACAGGGTCACGCGCTGGGGTCTGGGGCGCGGGCTGAGGAGTGACATGCACGACTCTCACCGGCAGCGCGGTTTAGAGTCAAGTTAACAGCGCTTCAGGGCGGGGAAGGATGAACCAAGGTGACTTCAGGCGACTTTGCCGCAAGGGCTCAGCAGGCTAAGGTCAGCGATGCGCCCCTCACGTTCCGAGGCTTCCACCACCTAACCGCCGTCTCCTCGCAGATCAGGGAGAACAAGCGCTTCTACACCGAGACTCTCGGACTGCGACTGGTGAAACGCTCCGTGAACCAGGACGACACCAGCGCTTATCACCTCTTCTACGCGGACAAGGTCGGCAGTCCCGGCACGGACATCACCTTCTTCGACTGGAGCGTGCCGCGTGAGCGGCGCGGAAGCCGCACTGTGACCCGGACCGGCTTCCGGGTCGCGGGCAAGGCGGCCCTCGAGTACTGGCGCGAACGCTTCGCGAACTTAGGGGTCGCCAGCGGTGAGATCGAGGAGGTCGACGGCCGCCACCAGCTCAGGTTCGAGGACTTCGAGGGGCAGCGCCTGGCGCTCGTTGACGACGGGGGCGCGGGCGACGCGCCGACCACGTGGGAGCTAAGCCCCGTACCGGAAGAGCACCAGCTGCGCGGGCTGGGACCCGTGACCATGACCGTGCCGGACCTGGAGCCAACCCAGAGCGTGCTACTGGGCGTTACGAACATGCGTCAGGTGCGCACTTACCCAGATCCCGAGGGTCCGGACCACGAAGTGCGGGTGTTCGAGATGGGCGGGCCAGGCCCGCAGGCCGAGCTGCACGTGGCCGTCAGGCCCGACCTGCCGGTGGCGCACCCGGGAGCTGGCGGCGTGCACCACGTGGCCTTCCGCTCCGCCAGCGAGGAAGAGCACAGGCGCTGGCTCGACCTGCTGACCGAGTTGCGCGTTCCCAACAGCGGCTGGGTCGACCGTTACTGGTTCAGGAGCATCTACTTCCGCGAGCCCGGCGGCGTGCTGTTCGAGATAGCCACCGACGGGCCGGGCTTCGCGGTCGACGAGGACCCCGCAACGCTGGGGGAGAAGACGGTGCTACCACCGTTCCTCGAGCCGTACCGCGCGCAGATCGAAGCCGGCCTCAAGCCGCTGGATTAGGTCATTGCCTACGCGTCGTCGGTGTTGACCGATATCCGGTAGGCGGGGGCCAGGTCGTCAGGCCGGTTGACGGCGAAACGCAGGTCGCGCAGCAGGCCGTCCTCCACGTCGTAAATCCAGGCCCGCACGGTCAGCGACTGGCCAGCAGCCCACGCTTCTTGCACCACGTTCGTGTAGCACACGTTGTGCGCCTGCTCGATGGCGTTAAGCTCCGCCAGGCGGGCCCTGCGCTGGGTGTCCGTCAGGCCGCTAAGAGCCTCCGCGTGACGCACAGCCACGTCCTTAATATGCAGCAACCAGTTGTCGATAAGGCCGTGCCTCTGACCGTCGAGCGCTGCCGCCACGCCGCCGCAGCGGTAGTGACCGCATACGATCACGTGCTCCACCTTCAGCACACTGACGGCGAACTCGAGCACGCTCAGCACGTTCAGGTCGGTGTGCGGCACCACGTTAGCGATGTTGCGGTGCACGAACACCTCGCCCGGATCCAAACCAGCAATGACGTTGGCGGGCACGCGCGAATCGGAGCAGCCTATCCACATGATGTGCGGCGCCTGCTGGCCGACGAGACGCTGGAAGTAGTTCGGGTCGGCGTCGAGCATCTGCGCGGCCCACACGCGGTTGCGGCGCAGGATGTCGGCCGGATCGGTCACCAGCCGAGTCTAACGGAAGCGGGCCGCGAGGCGACGCGAAGGCGCCCCGGCCGATGGTGCATGCCGGGGCGCCAGGCGCTGCAGCGAAGCGGTTAAGCGCGCCTGAACGCCCTCACGATCACGAGCAACACTATGGCTCCCACCACGGCGACCAGAAGGCTGTAGATGTTGAAGCCCGTAACGCCCTGACTACCGAACTGCTGGAAGAGCCAGCCTCCGAGGAAGGCGCCTACGATCCCGATCACGATGTTGGTGACGAGACCTTTGCTCGTGCCCATGATGGCGCCAGCTATCCATCCGGCAAGAGCACCAAGAACGATCCAAAGCAAAATGCTCATGCTCTGCTCCTTCTGCTCCGAGGGGTCACTTACGGAGCAGTAGGAACTTAGCACTCTGCCGCCGTGTAGCGCGGTGCAGGCGTCGCATCGATCACTCGCCTTCGAACGTGAGCGCAGCGGAGTTTATGCAGTAACGCAGACCTTTGGGGCCCGGTCCGTCTGGGAACACGTGGCCTAGATGAGCGCCGCACGACGCGCAGCGCACCTCGGTGCGGCGCATGCCGTGGCTCAGGTCCTCGTGCGTGGTTATGCGGCCCTGCGCCGCCACTTCGGAGAAGCTCGGCCAGCCGCAGTCCGAGTGGAACTTGTCGTCAGAACCGAACAGCGTGGCGCCACAGACCACACAGTCGTAGTTGCCCGCCACGAAGTGATCCCAGAACTCGCCCGTGAACGGACGTTCGGTGCCCGCCTCCTGGGTCACGTGCCACGCCAGGTGCGAAAGCCGCTGCTTGAGGTCATTGCTCTGCATGCGAGTCCTCTCCCTCGAGCCGGTCGCTGGCGGCCCGAGCGTTGCCCTGAACCGTACCTCTGACAGGGCGCCCCTCACGTAGGTTACGGTGTTCTTAGCTGAGTAGTTTCTTACGGGTAAGGTGGCAGGGAGCGTTCTATCATCTTCCCTGATTCATGAAGGAGGAGCCTGGATGAAGCGTCTACTTTTGCAGGTGGTGGCAGCGACGGTAATGGTCGCGCTACTGGCCGCCTGCGCCAGTCCGGCCGACGGCAGGATGATGGTTCGTTTGGATCCGGTGGGCAACCTGGGCTACGAAGTCTCGGG
>JBAYRM010000004.1:0-39898 GCA_041676665.1 Trueperaceae bacterium | reverse complement strand
CCCGAGCAGTCGCGCGAACTGTACGGCCGCCTGCGGGCGCTACTTAAGCAGGAAGTGAGCGCATGAGGGCGGGCCGGTCGTGATCAAGGTCATCGCCATCGGCGACGTGCACGGGCAGTGGCCCGAGCTGTGGCGGGTGCTCAAGGCCGCCGCGGCCGCCACCCCGGCGCTGGAACCGACTCCCGCGGTCATCGAGGGGCGTTACCAGATAGTGTGCGTGGGCGACCTGGTGCACTACAAGGACGAGCGGGCGTACGCCAACGCCGTCGGGGCGGAGCCCTACGACTCCACCGACGCAGACCACTTGCGGCGCGCCGCCAAGGCGCAGATCCGTGAGCTGTACAGGTTCAAGCGCTACGTGGATCAGGCGGGCGGCAACGTTCAGGTGATCCTCGGCAACCACGACGAGTCGGCCGCCGATCACCGCTACCAGCTCTCGACCCGCGGGGGGCTGGATCACGCCGAGTTCGACGAAAGCAAGGGCGGTATGGCGCTGCCGGAGGACCTGCGGGCGTGGTTCACGGCCATGCCGCGCGAGGTGGTGTTCCACGGCGTGCAGTTCGCGCACGCGGGGCCGCTGCCGGGCATGCAGGTGTTCGACGACTTCTTCTATCACGACCCCGACACCAAGACCTGGTGGTTCAACAAGCCCGAGCTGGTCAGGCAGGCGGGCCACAGGTTCGGGGTGTACGGCCACACCGTCATGAAGGAGGGCATCTACCTAGACCGCGACAACTGCTTCGCGATGATCGACGCCCTCGGCAAACTGCAGTTCCTCGAGATGATCCTCGACGAGGACCGCCTCGACTACCGCGTCATGCAGCTCTGACTACAGGCGTTCACGTTGGGGCCCCGTGCGCCGGCCGTTGCCGTTACAGCGAGTAGCCGCCCTGAGCGTCGTCGCGCACCAGTTCGCCGTTGCGCAGCACCAGCGTGCGGCGCTTGTAGCGGTCCACCAGGTCGCGCGCGTGCGTGGCTACCACCACCGTCGTGCCGCGCAGGTTGATGTCGTTCAGTAGTTCGAGGATCTCGGTGGCGGTGTCCGGGTCGAGGTTGCCCGTGGGTTCGTCGGTCAGCAGGAGCGGAGCGTCGGTCACCATAGCGCGGCCGATGGCTACGCGCTGCTGCTCGCCCAGGCTGAGCTCGATGGGGTAAGCCTTGCGCTTATGCGCCAGGCCCACCTGCCGCAGCACCTGCATGGCGCGCTGCTCGAGGTTGCCGCGCGCGCCCACCGCGCGCAGGGCGAAGGTGAGGTTCTCTATGGCGGAGAGGTTGTCGAGCAGCCGGTGGTCCTGGAACACCATGCCGATGCTGCGCCGGAACTGCGGCAGGCGTCCCTCGCGGATGCGCGCCACGTCGAAGCCGTTCACCAGCACGCTGCCCTCGGTAGGCACGATCCGCCGGAGCATGAGGCTCAGCAGCGTGGACTTACCGGCGCCGGAGTGGCCGGTGAGGTAAACGAACTCGCCCTTGTCGACCCTGAAGTCCACGTTCTTGAGCGCGTGCGTGTGCGTGCGGGAGTACGTCTTCGTTACGTGCCGGAACTCCACTACCGCGGTCGAGGCAGCTCCTTGCGGCGCCGGACCGCGCCGCGCTCCTTTACGGGCCGTGGTCATGGCAGGCCTCCTAGCGCCTCTAGCAGCACTCCGTAGGCTGCGCTGGCGTTGATGCGCGTGAGCACCTGCGTGTTGGGCGGCTTGGGCATGCTGCCGCTGCGACCATCGACGACGGTCATGCCGCGCGTCAGCTCGCCGTACTGCTCCACGGCTACGTGGCGGCGTTCGGCTTCGAACAGGTGCGGGTGCGTTACGGCCAGCACGGAGCACGGGTCGTGCAGTGGGCCGGCGGCGTCGCCGTAGGACTCCTCGTAGGCGTCGATGAAGAAGCTCAGGAGGTCGGCCGCGAAGCGCGCCACGGTGCCGCCCAGGGCGCGTACCTCCTCGACCTGGGGGCGCCCGATCAGGAACTGGTGCGTGAGGTCGAGTCCCGCCATGATGATGTTGGCACCCGACTCGAAGACCATGGCCGCCGCCTCGGGGTCGGCCCAGATGTTGAACTCGGCGGTGGCGGTGACGTTACCTACCGTGGTGGCGCCGCCCATGATGCTGATGCTCTTCAGCCTGGTCGCCAGCCCGGGTTCGAGGGCCAGCGCTAGCGCGACGTTGGTCAGCGGTCCTACCGCTACGAGGTTCAGGTCTTCGCGCTGTTCGGCGGCCTTCAGCAGCGCGCGCACGGCCGGTTCGGCGTCGGCCTGGCGCCTGAGTTCGGGCAGGGCCGGTCCGCCTAGCCCGTCGGCTCCGTGGATGTGCGCGGCGTGGCGCGCCGGGCGCGTCAGGGGCCTCGCTGCGCCGGCGTGAACCGGCGCACTTACCTGCGCCAGCTGGCAGGCTAGCAGCGCGTTGCGCAGCGTGTACTTCAGTGCGGCGTTCCCGCTTACGGCGCTTACGCCTACCAGCTCGGAGGCGTGCGCCGCCACGAAGATGGCCAGCACGTCGTCGTGTCCGGGGTCGCAGTCGAGCCAGATAGGGGCGGGCACCCCGGCAATATACCGCGGTGCCCGCCCTGTGGTCGCGCCGGCGCCGGAAGGCGCGGCCGGATCAGCTGTCGATCTTGTCGAGCTCCTCTTCGCTGGGCAGGACCATGGCGGCTACCGTGCTGTCGCCTTCGGCTACGCGCATGACGTTCACGCCCTGGGTCGAGCGGCCGTAGCTGCGGACGTCGTCGACGGTGGTGCGGATGACGATGCCGTGGTTGGTGAGCATGAGCAGCTGCTCGTTGCCCTGCACCGGCGTGAGAGTGACCATGTTGCCGGTCTTGTCGGTGAGCTTGTGGCCGATGACGCCCTGGCCGCCCCTGCCCTGCAGCGGGAACTCCGACAACAGGGTGCGCTTGCCCAGACCGGCCTCCGTGAGGCTCAGCAGTTCGGCGCCTTCCTTCTCGCTCTCAGGGATGACCGCCAGGCTGACCACCTCGTCGGCTTTGCGCAGGCGGATGCCTATGACGCCCTGGGTGGCGCGCCCGGTGTCGCGCGCGTCTTCCTCCGTGAAGCGGATGGACTGGCCGTGGCGGGTGCCGAGCACGATGTCGGCGCTGCCATCGGTAATACGCACCGCGACCAGCTCGTCGCCCTCGAGCAGGTTGATGGCTACCAGCCCGGCCGAGGTGATGTTGATGTAGTCACGGATGAGGGTGCGCTTGATGAGCCCGTTGCGGGTGGCGAACACGAAGTAGCCGTCTCTGTCGAGGCTGCGCACCGACAGCACCGTCTGCACTTCCTCGCCTTCCTTGAACGGCAGGATGTTGCTTATGTGACTGCCGCGCGCGTTGCGCTCGAGCTCGGGCAGGTCGTAGATCTTCTCGCGGTACACGCGGCCGCGGTCGGTGAAGAACAGCAAGTAATCGTGCGTGCTGCCCACCAGCAGCTGCGTGTTGAAGTCGTCTTCCTTGACGTTCTGGCTCTTGGAGCCCTTGCCGCCGCGCGCCTGGGTGCGGTAGCTGGTGAGCGCGGTGCGCTTGATGTAACCGCCGTTGGTGAGCGTGACCACCATGGACTCCTCGGCGATGAGGTCCTCCTTGGTGATGTCGTCGGAGAGGTCCGTGATGGCGGTGCGGCGCGGATCGGCGAAGGCTTTCTTCTCGTCGACCAGTTCGCGGTGGATGACGCGCTTGAGCTCGCTGTCGTCGGAGAGGATGAGCTCGAGCCGGGCGATCTCTTCCTGCAGCTCGCGGTACTCCTCCTGGATCTTCTCGCGCTCGAGGCCAGTGAGGCGCTGCAGGCGCATGTCGAGAACGGCTTGCGCCTGTAGTTCGGAGAGGCCGAACTCGCGCATGAGGCCCGCCTTGGCCTCGGGGCCGTCCTTGGAGCTGCGGATGAGGTTGATGACGGCGTCGAGGTCGTCGAGCGCGATGAGGTAACCCTCGAGGATGTGCGCGCGTTCGCGCGCCTTGCGCAGCTCGAACTCGGAGCGCCGGCGGATGACCTCCGCGCGGTGCAGGAGGAAGTAGCGCAGCATCTCCTTCATGGAGAGCAGGCGCGGGGCGTTGTCGACGATGACTATGTTGTTGACCGAGAAGGTGCTCTGCAGCTGGCTGTACTTGTAAAGCTGGTGCAGCACCACCTCGCTGTTGGCGCCGCGCTTGAGCTCGAACACGATGCGCATGCCGTGCCGGTCGGACTCGTCGCGGATGTTGGAGATGTCCTCGATCTTCTTGTCGCGCACGAGCTGCGCCACGGTCTGGATGAGGGAGGTCTTGTTGACCTGGTAGGGGATCTCGGTTACCACGATGATCTTGCGGCCGTTGTGCTCGTCGAAGTGAGCGCGGGCGCGCATGCGGATGGAGCCGCGGCCGGTCTCGAACGCCTGCCTGATGCCGTCGCGCCCGATGAGGCCGCCGGTGGGGAAGTCAGGGCCCTGCATGTGCTTCATGAGCTCGTCGGTGGTTAGTTCGGGGTCGTCGAGCAGTGCGACCAGCGCGTCGACGGTCTCGCCTAGGTTATGCGGCGCCAGGTTGCACGCCATGCCCACGGCGATGCCAGCGGCGCCGTTGACCACCAGGTTAGGCACGGCCGAGGGCAGCACCGTCGGTTCCTGCATGGTGCCGTCGAAGTTGTCGCGGAAGTCGACGGTCTCCTTGTCGATGTCGGCCAGCATGGCCTCGGCCACGTTGGTGAGGCGCGCCTCCGTGTAGCGGTAGGCGGCCGCAGGGTCGCCGTCGATGGAACCGAAGTTACCCTGACCGTCGACCAGGCGGTAGCGCAGGTTCCAGTCTTGCGCCAGGCGCACCATGGCGTCGTAGATGGCGCCGTCGCCGTGCGGGTGGTACTTGCCGATGACCTCGCCCACCACGCCCGCGCTCTTGCTGTGCTTGCGGTTGCTGGCTAGGCCCATCTGGTTCATGGCGTACAGGATGCGGCGCTGCACGGGCTTGAGGCCGTCGCGAACGTCGGGCAGGGCGCGCTGCACGATGACCGACATGGCGTAGTTGATGAAACTGGTTTTGATCTCGTCCGTGATCTGGACGGGTACTACTTGTCCTTCGTTCAAGGTGACCTCCACAGCCGACCGCGGGGCGGCGAGCCACACCGTGCACGCCCGGACCGCTTTAAGCGGTAGGCGGATAGCGCTAGAAGGTGGCTCTCGTCGACGCGCAGAACGGCCTGTAACCGGTCGGCGGCCTGACAGACGATTCTACCATCCCGGAGCGGCTTCCCGGGGGGTTGGGCGGCACCGGCCGAGTGAGCCTGGGCCGGTGCCTAAGCTCGGCAGGAGCGCGCTCCTGGTCGTGGTAGCGTCCCCATCATGCTGGAGCGCTACAGCACGCCTCAGATGACCCAACTGTGGAGCCAGGCCAACAAGTACCGCACCTGGCTCGAGGTCGAACTGGCCGCCACCCAGGCCTACGAGGAACTGGGCGAGGTGCCAGCGGGTACCAGCGCCGCGCTTCGGCGCCAGGCCGAGCAGCAGCCCCTCGACGCCCAGTTCGCCGAGCGAGTGAACGAACTCGAGGCCGTGACCCGCCACGACGTGGTGGCGTTCACCCGCGCGCTCTCCGAACGGTTCGACCTGAACGCGCGCTTCATCCATTACGGCCTGACCAGCACCGACGTGGTCGACACCGCCCAGAACCTGCTGCTGGTGCGCGCCACCGACCTCATCCTCGCGGACCTTCAAGAAGTGCTCGAGGTGGTCACCGACCTGGCGCAGCGCTACCGCCACACTCCCACTATCGGCAGGACTCACGGTGTGCACGCCGAACCCACCACCTTCGGGCTCAAGTTCCTCAACTTCCGGTCCGCGCTTACGCGCGACCAGCAGCGCCTGCAGGCGGCGCGCGCCGCGGTGGGCGTGGCCATGCTGTCGGGCTCCGTGGGCACCTACGCGCACCTGCCAGCGGCGGTCGAGGTGGCGGTGGCAGCTGCCCTGGGTCTGGAACCGGACCCCGTCACCAACCAGACCGTCGCCCGGGACCGGCACGCGCAGCTCCTCAGCGCGCTGGCCATCCTCGGAACTTCGGTCGAGCGCGTGGCCGTTGAGGTCCGCCATCTGCAGCGCAGCGAGGTACGAGAGGTGCAAGAGGGGTTCGCGGCGGGGCAGACCGGTTCGAGCTCCATGCCGCACAAGAAGAACCCCATCGCTTCCGAGAACCTCACCGGCGTGGCGCGCCTGCTGCGTGCCAACCTCCAGGCGGCGCTAGAGAACGTGGCGTTGTGGCACGAACGCGACCTCAGCCACTCCGCCGTCGAGCGCGTCATCCTGCCCGACAGCACCACGCTGGCCAGTTACGCCCTCGGGCGCCTGACCCGCGTCCTGCGCAACCTGGTAGTAGACGAGGGGCGCATGCGCCACAACCTCGACCTGCTGCACGGCCTGGTGTACTCGCAGCGGCTCCTGCACCTGCTCATCGAGGCGGGCCAGAGCCGCGAGCAGGCTTACGAGCTGGTGCAGCGCGCCAGCCTCGAGGCGTGGCAGAGCGGCGTGCACCTCAGGCAGCTGGTGGCGGCCGATCCCGACAACCCGCTCACGGCCGCCCAGCTCGACAGCGCCTTCGACCCGGCCTGGTACCTGCGCCAGGTCGACGACATCTATACCCGCAACGGGCTCTAACGGCTGCTACCATCGCGTCATGGTCACTGACACCTCAGGTGAGAGCAGCGCCGGCGCTGGGGCCGCCGAACCGTTCGTCCTGAACTGCTTCGACGGCGAGCAACTGGCGGGTTACGCCTGGCGCGCCACCGACCCGGGCGGCCCGCGCGGCGTGCTGCTACTGCTGCACGGCTACGCCGAGCACGCCGGCAGGCACGCGGGCCT
Organism: Trueperaceae bacterium; assembly: GCA_041676665.1. GTDB lineage: Bacteria > Deinococcota > Deinococci > Deinococcales > Trueperaceae > JAAYYF01. Next base: position 33,089 of record JBAYRM010000004.1, on the reverse strand, counting down.
GGCGCAGGACGCTGCGCGCGCGGGCTTCGACGTATGGGCGTTCGATCAGCGCAACCACGGCAACAGCCCCGGCCAAGTGCGCGGCTCGGTCGACGGCTTCGAACCGGCGCTGGCCGACCTCGCCGCTCTGCAGATGCACGCGCACCAGGAATCGGGCTCTGTGCCCGCATTCGTGTTCGGTCACAGCATGGGCGGCGCCATAGCCCTGCGCTACGCGCTGGAGCATCCTGAACGGGTCAGCGCGCTAGCGCTCAGCGCTCCGTTCCTCCTCGACGCGGTCAAGCGCGCGAAGGTCGTGACCGGAGCAGCGCCGCTGCTACGAAACCTGTTCCCCAGCGTGCCGACCACCAAGATCGCCGCCGAGACCATCTCGCGTGAGCGCAGCGAGGTGGCGCGCTACGCCTCGGACCCGCTCATCTACCACGGCGGTGTTCGCGCCGACGCCGGCGCCACCATGCTCGAGCAGGGCGCGGCGCTGCTGCGGCTGGCCCCCGGCCTGGCGGTGCCCACGCTGGTGGTGCACGGCTCCGGCGACCAGGTGGCCGACGTGGCCGGCAGCCGGCAGCTCGCCGCCGCCAGCCCACGCGTGACGCTGCTTGAGCAGGAGGGCGGCTTCCACGAACTGCATCACGACGCCCCCGATAGCGGCGTGCCTCAGGCCACCCGGGCAGCGATCCTCGAGTGGTTGGAGCAGCGGCTCACAGAACTCTGAGCGCCAGGAACTTCAGGTACCGCCCCTCCGGGAACGCTAACGGCACCGGGTGGTCGACGGCGTGCCCGAGCTCCGCCACCACCTGCACCCGCACCTCCGCCGCGCGCGCAGCTTCCGCCACCGCCTCCTTGAACTGCTCCGGCGCCACCTGCGCCGTGCACGAAGCGGTCATGAGCAGCCCGCCCGGCTCCACCAACCGCAGCGCGTCGCGGTTGAGGCGCATGTAGGCGCGCTGGGCGCGGCGCCGCTGAGCCGAGTTGTTCGCCAGTGAGGGCGGGTCGAGTACCACCATGTCGTAACGCTGCTCCTGCTCCACCCAGCGCGGCAAGGCGTCGAAGATGTCGGCGGCCAGCGCGCTGTGCTCACCGCCGCCGTTGAGCGCCACGTTGCGCTCTGCGGCCTCCAGCGCTGGCCGCGCCACGTCGACGCTGACCACCGCCGCAGCGCCGCCCGCGAGCGCGTACACGCTGAAGCCGCCGTTGTAGGCGAACAGGTTGAGGACGCGCCTGCCGGCAGCCATACGCCTGACCAGCTGGCGGTTGTCGCGCTGATCGAGGAACAGGCCGGTCTTCTGGCCGCGCCACGGGTCGGCGATGAAACTGAGGCCGTTCTCGGTCACGGTCAGCTCCGGCGGCGGCAACTCGCCCCACAGGGCGGTCAGCGACGCGCCGCCGTCGCCGGCCTCCTCGTCGCCGCGACCGGCGCGCAGGGCAACGCCCTTGAGCTTGAGGCGACTGCCGATCTCGCGCGCGATCTGCGGCAGGAACTGCTCGACCGAGGCCGCGTACGCCTTCATGACCGCGTAGCGCCCGTAGCGGTCGCACACGATACCGGGCAAGTAGTCGCCTTCGCCGTACACCAGCCGGTAGGCGTCGTGCCCCTCCGCGGGCAGGCCCTTGCGCAGCGCCAGGGCGTCGATCACGCGCGCCCTTATGGCGGCCGGGGTGGGGCGCTCACCGAAGAGGCGCAAGCCGATGGCGCCCTCGCCGTCGTACACGCCGTAACTGACGGCGCGACCCGCCTCCAGGCGCGCGACAGACCCGTGCGGCAGCTCGAGCCCCGCCAGGTGGTTGCGGTACACCCACGGGTGCCCGGAGCGCAGCGCCGCCTCAAGCGACGCCGGCAGCGAGACCGTGCGAACCTCACCCAGGGCGCCGCCTTCGGCGCCCGCCCGCCTGCTGCCGCCCGGCCCGTCGGTCAAACCAGTACCCGCTCCAGCCGCGTGAGCGCCTCGTCCAGGATGGCGCGGCTCGTCGCGAAGTTGAAGCGCACGAAGCCCTCTCCGCCAGCTCCGAATGCGGCCCCGTCGTTCAAGCCGACCTTGGCGCTCTCGAGCAGGCTCTCGGCCACCTTGGGGCCCAGGTCGAACGCCCGCAGGTCGAGCCAGGCCAGGTAGGTCGCCTGAGGCTTATGCACCCTGACCTTAGGCATCGTGCGGGCCACCCGCTCTAGCAGGTAGTCGCGGTTCGCGCGCAAGTAGGTTAGGACCTCGTTCAGCCAGGCGTCGCCACTGCGGTAAGCCGCCAGGGTGGCGGACTGCGCCAGGATGTTGGGAGGGGTGGCCAGGCCACGACCCGCCGCCTTCATCTGCTCCAGCAGCTCGTGGTTACGGCTGACAGCGAAGCTGATCTTGAGGCCAGGCAGGTTGAACGCCTTAGTGGGCCCGTACAGGGTCACGGTGCGGTCCGCCACCGGGTGATCCAGCGAAGCGATTGGGACGTGCCGCCCGTCGAACAGAAGGTCGGAGTGCAGGTCGTCGCTCACCAGGGTCAGACCGTGCCGGTGCGCCAGGTCCGCCAGGCCCGTTAGCTCCTGGACCGTGAAAACGCGCCCGACCGGGTTGTGCGGGTTGCAGATCATGAGCATGGCGGTCTTGTCGGTCACCGCGCTCTCGAGCGCGCCGAAGTCGATGGAGTAACCGTCCTCGCCGTTAGTCAGCTGCACCTCGACCGGCACGCGCCCCGAGTCCTCGACCGCCATCTTGAACGGCGGGTAGAGCGGCGTGAGCAGCAGCACCTCGTCGCCGGGCTGCGAGAACGCGCGCACCGCGAGGTTAAGGCCAGCCCCGGTGGTGCCGAGCAGCTCCACGTCATCGGCGACGGCGTTCAAGCCGTAGCGCGCCTTAAGGCGCTGGGCCACTGCGTCCTTCAGGCCCGGCAAGCCAGCAGGCAGAAGGTAGCCGAGGTCGTTGCTGTCGACCTGCTCGTGGATGGCCTGCTTGATAGGCTCCGCCAGCGGGAAGTCCATCTCGGCGATCCAGCAACTAATGACGTCGTCGGGGTAGAGGTTCCACTTGGCGCCAGGCCGTGCGCTCAGCTCTTCGAGCGTGAGGGAATCGAGAACGCTGCTGCTCATGGTCATGCTGCCGAGTGTACCAGCCGCTACCGGGCTTCTTGCCCTACGTGGCGAAGCCCGGTGGACGGCTAGACTCGGCTGATGAAGCTGCTTCTCGAGCCGCCCGCCTGGGCAACTGAGCTGCTTTCCGACATGACCGACATGGACCGCGACCCCCTGCCGCTGGCGCAGGCAGGCGCCGTGCAGGTCGAGTACGAGCTACCCGACGACGCCTACTTCGAGTACGCCTATAGGCACCCGGACGGGCGCATTCTGGGCGATCCAGGTAACCGTGAGCGCGCCGCCAGCCCCTGGTTCCCGAACGCCAGCGCCGTGTTCGGTCCGGCGTACACGGCGGGCGAACTGGCCGCGCCACCTGACGAGCCGGCGCAGGGCACCACCACGCGCCTGCGCTTCCAGAGCGAGGTGCTGCCGGGCGAGCCGCGCCGCGTGACCGTGTACACGCCGGCCGGGCACGAGGGTAAGGAGCTGCCGCTGGTCATGGTGCAGGACGGGGTGGCGTTCTACCGCCTGGCGCGGCTGCATCAGGTGGCCGACGCCCTCAACCAGCTGGGAGCTACGCGGCCCGCACGCTTCGCGTTCGTGGAGCCGCACGACAGGAACGAGGAGTACGGCTTCTCGCCCGCCTACCGCACCTTCCTGGCCGAGGAGCTGCTGCAGAAGCTCGACACTGAGTTCCCAACCACGGGCGAGCGCATCTGGCTCGGCGCCAGCCTCGGTGGCCTGCTCTCGGCCACCGTGGCGCTAACCTACCCGCAGCTGGTCAGCTCGGTGGTCAGCTTCTCGGGCGCCTTCCTGGGCACGCCCCAGGAGCGCGAGTTCTACCGCACCGACCGGTCTTGGCTGCTAGACCAGCTGAAGGGCGGCGCGACGCCGCCGCCGCGCTGGTACCTGGAGGTGGGCTCGCTCGAGTGGCTCACCGACGTCAACCGCCAAGTGGCCCAGCAGCTAGCCGGCGCTGGCGTGCAGAGCGAGCTGACCATCCGCAACGCCGGGCACAACTGGACCAGTTGGCGCAACGGCCTGGCGGCCGCCCTCAGGTTCGTGCTGGCGACCTGAGGTACCCGCCGCTAACCCGGCGCGCCCGGACCAGGCAGCCCGGCTGGTTAGCATGGGGCAACATGGAAAGCTCTAACGACAACCAGACCGAGTTCCGCATAGAGAAGGACACGCTGGGCGAGGTGCGCGTTCCCGCCTCCGCCTACTGGGGCGCGCAGACGCAGCGCTCGATCGAGAACTTCCGCATCGGCGGACAGCGCATGCCGGTGGAGGTGGTGCGCGCCTTCGCCGTGCTGAAGAAGGCGGCCGCGCAGACCAACGCGGAGCTCACGGAGTTCCCGCAGGAGAAGGCGGACCTGATCGCCCAGGTCTGCGACGAGATCCTGGCGGGCGCGCTCGACGACCAGTTCCCGCTGGTGGTGTGGCAGACGGGCTCCGGCACCCAGTCGAACATGAACGTGAACGAGGTGGTCTCTAACCGCGCCGCCGAACTGACGGGCAACGCCCGCGGCAGCAAGACGCCTCTCAACCCCAACGACGACGTGAACAAGAGCCAGTCGTCGAACGACACCTTCCCGACGGCCATGTCAATAGCCGCCTACACGGCGCTGGTCGAGCGCACCCTCCCGGAACTGCGGCGCCTGCAGGCTGCCCTCGAAGCCAAGGCGACCGAGTTCGCCGGCAAGGTCAAGATCGGCCGCACCCACCTGATGGACGCCACGCCACTAACGCTGGGGCAGGAGTTCGGCGGTTACGCCACGCAGGTGCGTAAGAGCGTCGAGGCCATCGAGGCCACGCTGCCGCACCTGGCCGAGCTGGCCCTGGGCGGCACCGCCGTGGGTACCGGACTGAACACCCCCAAGGGGTTCGCTGAGAAGGTGGCGGGCAGGATCGCGGAACTCACGGGGCTGCCGTTCCGCACGGCCGACGATAAGTTCGAGGCGCTGTCGGCGCATGACGCCGTGGTCGAAGCTTCCGGCGCCCTCAAGCGCACGGCCGTGGCGCTGTTCGCGGTGGCCAACAACATCCGGCTCCTGGGCTCCGGGCCGCGCAGCGGCATCGGCGAGATCCGGCTGCCGGAGAACGAGCCCGGCTCGAGCATCATGCCCGGCAAGGTCAACCCCACCCAAGCCGAGGCCCTGACCATGGTCTGCGCCCAGGTAATCGGCAACGACACCGCAGTGGCGGTCAGCGGCACGCACGGGCACCTGCAGCTCAACGTGTTCAAGCCCGTGATGATCTACAACTTCCTGCAGTCCGCCAACCTCTTGGCCGACGCGGCGGCCAGCTTCACGGACCACTGCGTGGTCGGCATCGAGGCCGACGAGGGCCGCATGAACATGCACCTCGGCAACTCGCTCATGCTGGTCACGGCGCTTAACACGCGCATCGGCTACTACAAGGCGGCCGAGATCGCCCAGAAGGCGCACCGCGAGGGCACCACCCTGAAGGAGGCCACGGTGGCGCTGGGTTACCTCACGGCGGAGGAGTTCGATCAGGCCGTGGTGCCCGCCGACATGGTGGGCTGACGCGGCGCCCGCCCCGCAACGGCTCAGCGCCGGTTGTCTATGACCTCGGCGTCGCTCGGCAGTTCCCGAACGTACTCGGGGTCGAGGCCAGTGTCGATCTCTAGCCTCTCGGCGTGCAGCTCGGCCAGCACGTGGCCGTCGGCCTGCATGAAGATCAGGGTGCGCGGCAACCAGTCCGAGCTGGGAACAAGCGCTATGACGTCCAGGATGGCGGCGGCAGGGTCCTTGTTAGCGAACCGCAGCCGGTAGGTCTCGCCGTGGGGGCCGTCGAACCGCTCGACGATGGAGGCCTCGAAGCCGGCGAAGATGGCGCCCAGGTCGAAGCTGAAGTTGGCGCTGGCGCCGTCCTCACCCGCGGGCAAAAGCCCGCCCAGGGCGTCCGGGTCGTCCGCGTCGAAGACCATGACCTGGTTGGTCATGAACGTGTAGTTGTACACGGCTGGGCCGTCCATGATGATGATGTTGTCGGCCAGGGCGTCGGGCTGGATTATGTAGGCGCTGGCGAGGCTCTGGCCCGGCACCGCTAACACGTCAATCTCTAGCGTGATCGTGGTGCCGTCGGCGTTCACGAGCTTGCCCTCCAGCAGGAACGACACGTCTTCCAGCGCGCGGGCGGCCTGCTCGACGTTGGCGAGCACCGAGTCCACGTCCTGCGCCCTGGCGGCGCCCAAGGTGAGCACGGCGAACAGCCCAAGCAGGGTGGCGAGAAGGGGAGAGCGCCAGCGCGCCCTGGCGGTAGGGGGCATACCTAAGGTTCGCATATAGAAAGATGCTACTCCGTAAGGCTGTAAGGTACTTGACAACTTTTGTGAAGGTCGCTTTAAGGCGTGCATCATGTGCCCTGACGTTCCGGTGCTACGCTCGCAAGCAAGAAAGGAGGCAGACCGTGAAAAGGCTAATCGCATCACTCGCACTTCTGCTTCTGCTTCCGTTTGGGTTCTCGCAAGGATTCGTGATCTCTCCGCAGGCCATAGTCGTAAACCCGGCTCCAGGCTTCGGTGTCGACGTCTGGCTTGACCGCGACCCCTCCGGCGACGGCACGCCCGAGTACCAGATCGGCGAGGAGATCCGCATCTCCGTTCGCGTCGACGAATCCAGCTTCGTCTACCTGTTCGACGTGCGCCCCAACGGCGAGATCACCCAGATCTTCCCCAACCGCTTCGATAACGACAACTTCCTGAGGGCAGGCGAGGTGCGCACCTTCCCGCCGTCCGGAGCGCGCTACGTGTTCAACATCGCGCCGCCGCGCGGCCTCTCCAAGGTCATCGCCCTGGCCAGCCGCACGGAGCTCAACACCAGCCAGCTCGCCAGCTTCCAGCGTGAGGGCGACATCTTCGCGCAGAGCAACATCGGCGAAGAGGGCTTCATCCAGAACTTCGCCATCATCGTCAACCCGATCCCGCAGCAGAGCTGGGTAACTGACACGGCCCTTTACTACGTGGGCAGCCGCCCGGCCGAAGCCGCCTTCGGCACCCTGCGCTTCGCCTCCAACCCTTCGCGCGCCAGCGTCTTCCTCGACGGTGAGTTCATCGGCTTCACCCCCATGAACTTCGGCACGCGCCCCGGCAGCTACAACGTGCGCATCGAGGCCGACGGCTTCGAGGCGTTCACCACCCGCGTCAACGTGCGCGCCGGGCAGACCGAGAACGTGAACGCCAACCTGAACGCCGTTCAGCGCGCCGGCACCATCGCCTTCAGCAGCACGCCAGCGGGCGCCGACGTGTTCGTTGACGGCCGCTTCGTCGGCACCACGCCCACGGGCGCCATCCGCTTCGACGCCGGTCGTTACCAGGCTCGCTTCGAACGCGCTGGCTTCGACAGCACCACCGTCAACTTCGACGTGAGGGCCGGCGACAACCGCACGGTCAGCGCGCAGCTCACCGCGCAGCGCGCCACGGTCATCGTGCAGGGCAACGTTGGCGGCGCCCTGGTCTTCCTCGACGGCCGTCAGGTCGGCACGCTGCCCAACGGCTCCGGTCGCCTGACGCTCAACGACGTGTCGTCTGGTTCGCACGAGCTGGTGGTCATAGCCCCGGGCTTCACCACGTACATCACCACCTTCACCGCCACTTCGGGGCGCACCACCGAGATCAACGTCAGGCAGACGCGCTTCTGAGGCGCTGAGGCCCTGGCAGCCATCCGGCTGCAGCCCGTAAGGTTCACACGCGTCCGCTCGCCACACCCGGCGAGCGGACGCGTTCTTGCCGTGCGGGCGGCGCGGTACAATCGCCGCATGAACAACGACACCGTCGTGGCGGTGGTGCTCGCGGGCGGCGACGCAGGCGACCGACTGGCCACGGAGGCCGGCGTTGAGGCCAAGGCGCTGCTGCCGCTCGGCCACGAACCGCTCGGCGCCTACGTCCTCAGGGCCCTGCGAGAGAGCAACGTCGTCTCGCACATCGTGTACGTGGGTCCCACCAACTCGCACCTGGCGGGCCTTTACGACGTGCAGGTACCCGGTGGCCAGCGGCTGGTCGACTCCCTGGGCATGGGTCTCGGCGCCGCCCTGGCGCTGCCCGGCAGCGGGCCGCTCCTCCTACTCGGCGCCGACATCCCGTGGGTTACCGGGCCCATGATCGCGCGTTTCGTGGCGACTGCGGCTGCCGCGGAAGGCCCGGAGGGACCCGCCCAGCTGGTCTATCCCGTGGTGCGCGAAGCCGACGCCGCCGCGCAGTTCCCCGATCAGAAGCGCACCTACGCCAGCCTGCGTGGCGGCAGGTTCACTGGCGGCAACCTCGTGTACATGCACCGTTCGCTGGCGCCGCGCCTTCTGCCTCAGATAGACCGGGTATTCAGGGCCCGCAAGAACCCGTTCGCGCTGGCTGGCATCATCGGTGTCGACGTCCTGGCGGCGCTGCTGTTAGGGGTGGCCGACATAGCCAGGCTAGAGCGGCGAGTTGGCAGGCTTCTGGGGGCGCCCGTGCGTGCGCTCATCACCGCCGACGCCGCCCTGGCCGCCGACGTAGACAAGCCTTCCCAGCTTCCAGGTACCCTCACACCTAACCTGCCCGGCGCGCACGAGGCCGGCGCCTGACGTCATAGGAGATCACCAAGTGAGACGCCCCTCCCAACTTCGCGTCGCTGCCTTGCTAGGCGCCCTCGCCGCTGTCGCCTTCGCTCTGCTGCTGGCGCTGCTGCTGTTCTGGCTCCTCGGTCAGGGCGGCCGCCTCGGCTTCGCGACCCTCAACGCCGCCGGCATCCTAGAAGGCGTCGTGTTCGTGCTGGCCTACTCCTTCGCCCTAATCTACGTGCGCAGCGCGCTGAGGCTACCTTCGCCCACCCTCCTGAGCTTCGGACTGCTGCTGCCGCCCACCGTGGGCAAGGCGGCCGCCAAGGTACCGGTGGTCGACTCCTCGCAGGTGGCGCAGACCATGATGGCCAACCGCATCGTGATCGTGGAGCAGGGCGGCGTGCCTATTGGCGTGACCGGCATGCATCACGACCGCATAACCTCGTGGGAGGAGCTGGTCAAGGCCGAGGCCGATATGGCGGTCACCGACCTGCGCCGCGTGCTGGCTCACGAGCAGCTGGTGGTCGCCATGGAGGGCGACGTGGTCAAGGGCATCATCACGCAAGAGATGTACCTGGCTGGCCTCTGGGGCAGCGTGCGCTGAAGCGCCGCTGCTGGCGATTCAGGCCAGCGGCAAGTAGGGCGACGCGTCGGTAGCCAGGGCGGCGCTGGCGTCGTAACGCTGCCAGCGTTGATCGGAGCCCGCCAACACCAGGCGGCCGGCCAGCGCGATCATGGCGCCGTTGTCGGTAGCCAGCGCCGGGGGTGGGAACGTGGTGCTCACGCCCAGCTCCTCCCCCAGGGCGGCGACCTCGCGGCGCAGCCTGGCGTTGGCCGCGACCCCGCCCGCTATCACCAGGCGGCGCATGCCGGTGCGTTCCAGCGCCCGGCGCGTTACCTCCAGCAGGGAGCCCACCACGATCCGCTCGAAGGTGGCCGCCACGTCGGCCGCGGCCACGTGCGGCTGCCGCTCGAGCAGCAGCGCCACGGCGGTCTTGAGGCCGCTGAACGAGAACTCCAGCTCGCGCGAGCCAGCCATTGGCCACGGCAGCTTCACGCCGTGGTCGTCACCTGTTGCGGCCAGTTGCGCCAGCGCTGGCCCACCGGGGTAGCCCAGGCCTAGCAGGCGGGCGACCTTATCGAACGCCTCGCCGGCCGCGTCGTCGCGCGAGCGGCCCAGTTCCTCCACCTTGCCCCACTCGTGCACCGCGAACAGGGCGGTGTGGCCGCCCGATGCGATGAGGGCGAGGAACGGCGGCTGCACCCCCGTGGCGGCCGCCAGGTGACCCTGCAGGTGATGCACTGGCAGGAACGGCACACCCAGCCCCCACGCCAGCGCCTTGCCGTAACTGAGGCCAACCAGCAGGGCGCCTACCAGGCCGGGTCCGTGCGTGGCGGCCACCGCCTGGACCGACTCGAGCTTCAGGCCGGCCTCGGCGAGGGCTTGTTGCACGGCCTCGTCTATGACCTCGAGGTGCTCGCGACTGGCCAGTTCCGGCATCACGCCGCCGAAGCGGTCATGCAGAGCTGTCTGGCCAACGACCACGTTGGCGAGGACCTTTTCGCCTAGTGCGATGCCGACGCCCGTGTCGTCGCACGAAGTGTCTATTCCCAGGATGACCTTGTCGGCTGCGGGTTCTCCCGTTGGCTCCCGTCGCTTCATCGGCCGGAGGTTAGCACCTGGTCACGGCGTACCCGGTAGCGGGCTGCAGGTCGAGCACCTGACCGCCCGGTCCCGCGAAGGTGGCTAGGACGTCTCGGCAGGCAGCAGCTGAGTCGCTACTGCAAACGAGCCCGACGGTGGGTCCGGCGCCTGAGAGGAACACGGCGTAGGCGCCGAGTTCGCGGGCGCGGCGCGCGGCCTCCAGGAAGCCCGGCACCAGCGCTGCTCGGTACGGTTGGTGCAGAACGTCCAGCGAGGCGCTGCGCAGCAGCTCGGGTCGGTCCTGCGCTACGGCAGCCACCCACAGCGCCGCGCGGGAGGTGGTGAGCACCACGTCGCTCAGGGTCACGCTAGTGGGTACCACCTGCCGAGCTGTGGCGGTGGCGAGTTCGAAATCGGGGACGCCGAAAAGGAGGCGCCAGGTGGCCGGCACGGGGAACGCGGCGGTCTGGTGGTCGCCGGAGCCGCTCGCGGCCGATACGGTGAAACCGCCGAACACGGCGGGCGCCACGTTGTCTGGGTGGCCCTCGATGGCGGCCGCGACGTTGAGCACAGCGTGACGGTCGAGCGGTGAGCCGAGCAGCTCGTTAGCGAGGGCGGCGCCCGCCACCAGTGCGGCGGACGAGGAGCCAAGGCCGCGCGCGAGAGGGATGGGGTTATCGACCTCGAAGGTGGCCGTCGGCGCGGTCACGCCCAGGCGCTGGTGCACGGCGTGGAAGCCGCGATGCACCAGGTTCTGGCCGCCGGTTGGAACGGTGCCTGCGCCGCGGTAATGCAGGCCGTCTGACTCGGAGAGGGTGAGCCGCACTTCGAGTAGGAGGTTCAACGCCAACCCCAGTGTGTCGTAGCCGGGGCCCAGGTTCGCGCTAGTGGCGGGAACGGTTGCGCGTAGCACGGGGCAGGCTACCACCCGGCCCGCCGCGCTTGCGACCGGGGCCGCCGCGGCGTGGCGCCCGGCGCTAGCCGCCGCTCAGTTAGCCAGCTCGGCAAGTGCTGGCGGCAGGTACGCGACGACGTCCGAAGCCACCAGCGACTCGCCTAGCTGCTTGGCCGCCAGTTCGCCTGCGCGGCCGTGCAGCCAGACCGCCAGGCAGGCGCGTTCGAACGCATGCTCTGCGCCACCGCGCCGCGCCAGCAGGGCGCCTAGCAGGCCCGCCAGAACGTCGCCGGTGCCGCCGGTGGCCATGGCGGGGGCGCCCCTCGTGCTCACCGCCGTGCGCCCGTCAGGGTGGCTGACGACGGTGGTGGGCCCCTTGAGCACCACCACTGCGCCGTGCAACTGCGCCAGCAGCCCGGCCGCGTGCAGCGGGTCGCGCCCCACCAGTGCGCCGCCGTGTTCCGTCGCGCCGTCGCTAGAGGCCGCTTCCAGCAGGCGCGCCGCCTCGCCCGCGTGGGGCGTCAGTACCGCTGTTACCTCCCGCAGCTGCGTGCCAGCGGCCAGCAGGGCGCCAGGCTCGAGCGCACCGGCGTCGAGCACCACCGGCCCAGGCGCCCAGGCCAGCATGGCGGGCAGCGCTGGCAGCGACGCTGGCGCCAGCCCGGGGCCCACGACCATGGCGCCCGCGCTCCGCGCCTCCAGGCCGGCGGGCGGCCAGGCGCCCGGTTCGAGGTGCCGGAAGACCGTCTCGGGCCAGGCGCCCCCGAAGCGCTCCGTTGCGGTCAGCGTCACCAGACCGGCGCCGCCGCGCCACGCTGCGCGGCACGCCAGCTCGGCGGCGCCGAGGTAGGGCGGCGAGCCCGCCACCACGCACACGGTCCCGGCGCTGTACTTATGCCCGGCGGGGTCGAGGGCGGGAAGTAGCGGGGCTACGTGCCCGGCGCTGAGGATGACCACGTCGGAGGCAGCCTCCAGCGCCGCGGCGGGCACACCTATATCGAGCAGCACGCAGCGACCGTAGGCGCGGCGGTTGGGGAAGAAGAGCGATGCGGGCTTACGCCCGGCTAGCTCAACCGTGAGGTCGGCCGTAACGTGCGGGCCGGTGGGCTCGGCCAGGTCGGCGTTCAGCCCGCTAGGCACGTCCACGGACACCACCGGCAGGCCCGCTGGCGCCAGGCCCTCAACCAGCTCACCGAGCCAGCCTGCCAGCGGCCGGGAGAGCCCGGTGCCGAACAGAGCGTCGATCACCACGGCGTCGCCCTGCCCGCCGCTCCCCGGCGCTAGCGCCTCGACCTGGGCGAGCGCCGAGCGGTACGTGTGCTCTGTCAGGCTGTGCGGCTGCCCGCCTGCCGCAACGTAGGCCGCGCGCGCCGCCGCAGCGTCGCCGGTACCGGCTCGCTCGCCCTCCAGCTCGTACAGCGTGACCTTCACGCCCCGCGCGCTCAGGTACCCGGCCGCCACGTAACCGTCGCCCCCGTTGTTCCCGCGGCCGCAGAGGAGCACCACGTGCTGCGCGCGCGGGAACGCCTCCAGGAGGCAGCGCGCCGCGCCCGCGCCGGCAGCGTCCATGAGTCGCTCCGTGGGCACGCCGGCGGTTACGGCGCGGGCGTCGGCGTCTCGCATCTGGGCGGCGCTGTAGAGCTTCAGGTTCCCCTCCGGGTGTGCCGCGGCCTGGTCAGCTGGCGTCAGGCCAGGATGTCGTCAATGCGCTCCAGGGTTTCCGGGCTCAGTTCCACCGTGGCGGCCCTGACGTTGTCTTCTAGTTGCTCCGGGCGGCTGGCGCCGGTGATGACGCTAGACACGCCCGGTTGCCGCAGCACCCAGGCCAGGGCGAGCTGGGCCCGCGTCAGGCCGAGCTGATCGGCCACCGGCTTCAGCGCCTTGACCTTGGCGGCGTTGTCGTCCGTGAGGTTCTGGTCGCGGAAGCGTTCGAAGTTGGCGAAGCGGCTGCCGGCGGGCACGCCGTCGTCGTACTTGCCGGTTAGCAGGCCCTGCGCCAGTGGGCTGAACACGACCAGGCCCACGCCGAGGCGGGTGGTGGTGGGGAGGATCTGTTCCTCCACGCGGGCGCGCCGCACCATGGAGTACTCGGGCTGCTCGGACACTGGCGCGACCAGGCCGTTGGACTTGGCGTACGCGTGCGCCTCAGCGATCTGCGCGGCCGTCCACATGCTGGTGCCCCAGTAGTGGGCGCGGCCCGAGCGGACCACGTCGGAGAACGCTTCCACGGTCTCTTCCAGGGGGGTTTCCGGGTCGTAGCGGTGCGCGAAGTACACGTCGATGTAGTCGAAGCCGAGCCGGTCGAGGCTGCGGTCGATTGACTCCATGATGTGCTTGCGTGAGAGGCCGCGGTCGTTGACGTCGTCGGACATGGGGTGGAACACCTTGCTGGTGACCACGAGGTGGTGCCGCGCCGCGCCGCTGGCGTCCAGCGCGGCGCCCATTAGCTCCTCGGCCTTGCCGCGGGCGTACACGTCGGCGATGTCGAAGAAGTTGATGCCCAGCTCGAGGGCCCGGTCGATGATGCGCTGCACGATGTTCTGCTCGCCCACGGTCTGACCGTAAGTGGTCCAACCACCGAGGCTGACGGCGCTGACCTTGAGGCCGCTGTTGCCGAGTCTGCGGTACTGCATCTCTGAGTTCGCCATGCCCCTAGGCTAACCCCGCGAGGCGCGGCGTGCTCAGCCAGCCAGCAGCGGTCCGAGGCGGCGGCCGCCCAGCAGGTGCATGTGCAGGTGGTACACCTCCTGATGCGCGTCGTCCTTGCAGTTCACTATCAGGCGGTAGCCGTTGTCGAGGCCCTCCTGCTCCGCTACCTTGCGGGCCACGGTGAACAGGCGCCCAAGGGCGGCCTCGTGCTCAGGTAGCACGTCTGCTGCGGTAGGGATGGCTTCGTTCGTGATTATGAGAACGTGCGTGGGCGCCTGCGGGTTTATGTCGCGAAAGGCGGTGACCAGCTCGTCCTGGTACAGGATGGTGGCGGGGATCTCGCGCGCTACGATCTTCTCGAACAGGGTTCTCTCGGCCATGCCCCAGTCTAGCCGCGCGTCATGCCGCCTTGAGCTCCGCCATGGTGTACAGAGCCCGCAGCTCGACGCCCTCGGCCAGCAGCGCCTCCGGGCCGCCGGCCTGCCGGTCGATCACGCACAACGCTGTGCTCGCCGTGGCGCCCCGCTCGCGCAGGTCGCGCGTGGAGAGCACCACCTGCCCACCCGACGTGACCACGTCTTCCACGATCAGCAGGTTGGCGCCAGCGACGTCGCCGCCCTCGGCCAGGCGGCGGGTACCGTACTCCTTGGCCTGCTTGCGCACGAACAGGGTGGGCAGGCCGGTGACCTGGCCCAGCATCACGGCCAGCGGCACGCCGCCCAGCTCGAGGCCGGCCAACGCGTCAACATCCGGCGGCACTAATGGTGCCAGGGCCTCGGCCACCGCCTTCAACAGCGCAGGGTCAGATTCGAAGAGGTACTTGTCGAAGTACTCGTTGCTAATGGCGCCTGAACGGAGCAGGAACTCGCCCCTCAGTAACGAGCGCTGGGTGATGCGGTGGGCCAGTTCGTCGCGGGTCATCGCGCAGATGCTACCGCGACAGCCCAGCCGTTGTGCTGGCCGCGGCGCCTGTGCTAAACTCAAGCGCTTTGCACGCCGCCTGGCCCGCTTGCGGGTATGCGCGTGACCTAACCTAAAAGCTTCGGTGGCCGCCGGGCCACACCTTGAACCTGTTGGAGGATTCGACCATGCCGCGCGTATGTGCCATAACCGGACGCAAGACCAGCACCACCACGACCAGCAAGCACAAGGGCTCCGCCAAGCGTAAGGGCGGGGTGGGCCTCAAGTCGGTCGGCGTTCACAAGCGCACCGTTAAGCCCAACCTGCAGAAGCGCACCATCTGGGTCGACGGCAAGCCGCAGCGCGTGTGGCTCAGCGCCAAGGCCATCCGCGACCTGGACCCCACCGCCTTCGTCAACCCGAACAAGCTGGCTTGATCCTTACGGCGCGCCGGACCGGTTCGGGCGCCAGCGCGGGAACCAGGCCGCGCAGCAACGCATTAGTAGCACCTGAGAGGGGGCCCGCGCATGGCAGCTGACGCCAGACACGGGCCCCCTTCTTCGGTGCCGGCGCTGCACGTGCACCACGTTTCGCTGCGTTACGGCGACGCCACCATCCTGGAGGACGTGAGCTTCGACCTCGGCGCTGGTGAGTTCCTCGCCATAGTCGGCCCCAACGGCGCCGGCAAGTCAACGCTCGTGAAGGTCGCCCTCGGCCTCAAGGCACCTCAGAAGGGCCATGCGCTGATCTTCGGCGAACCGGCAGGAGTAGAGCCTAAGCGAGTGGGTTACGTACCGCAGCTCAAGACGTTCGACCGCACGTTCCCGGCCACGGCCGAGGAGCTGGTCATAACCGGCCTGAGGCGCAGCTGGCCCGCGCGCGTGCGGCCCGCCGAGTCTGCGGCCGCCCGAAACGCGCTGGAGCGGGTGGGCGCCGGGGCGCTGGCCCGCAGGCCGCTGGCGCGCCTTAGTGGCGGCGAGCTGCAGCGAGCCTACCTGGCGCGCGCCCTGGTGCGGCGGCCCGAACTGGTGCTGCTCGACGAGCCCGCCACCGGCGTCGACTTCCTGGCCGAACACGACCTTTACGACCTTCTCGAGTCGTACCAGGTCGACACCGGCGCCACCGTGGTCATGGTCACCCACGACCTTTCGGCCGCCCGCTACCACGCGAGCCAGGTGCTGGTGATCAACAGGCGCGTCCACGGTTACGGTCGCCCAGAGGTGGTGCTCTGCGAAGAGTGCCTGGAGCAGGCGTTCGGGCACCGTCACCACGCGCACGCCATCTCGGTATGAGCATCCTCGAGGCGTTATCGTTCCCGTTCTTCCAACGCGCGCTTGTAGCGGGCTTGGCCATCGCCGTCATGGCGGGCCTGCTCGGCGTGTTCGTGGTGCAGCGCCGCCTGAGCTTCCTGGGCGACGGCCTGGCTCACGCCGCGTTCGGGGGCATGGGGATAGGCGCGTTCGTGATCGTTAGCGCCGACCTGGTCGGTTCGCGAGTTGGGTTCATAAACCACCCGATCCTGATCGCCTTACCCTTCAGCATGCTGGCCGCCCTGGTAATCGCCTGGCTCCGGCGCGGCACCCGGCTCAGTTCCGACACGGCCATCGGAGTGTCGTTCGCTGTCTCAGTCGCGCTAGGGGTGCTGCTCTTCTCGCTCATCCCGCCCGACGCGAACCTGGGCGTCTCGGCTATGGACCTGCTGTTCGGCTCGATCCTCGGGGTCCGGAGCAGCGATCTGTGGCTGATAGTGAGCGTGGCCGTGCTGGCTTCGGCGCTCCTGCTGCTGCTGTGGGGTCGCCTGGGTTACGCCACCTTCGACGACGAGCTGGCGCGCGCCGACGGGCTGAACACCGACCGGCTCGAGCTGGTGCTGTTCCTCATTGCAGCTGTGATCATCGCTGTGAGCGCCTCGGTGGTGGGGGTCATCCTCATGGCCGCCTACCTGGTGATCCCGGCCGCTGCGGCGCGCCTGCTGGCGCGCACGCTGGCGCAGATGACGCTGCTGGCTGTCGCCTTGGGCCTGGTCAGCACCGTGGCCGGGTTGGCCATCTCCTTCTACCTAGACGTTCCGAGCGGCGCGACCATCGTGCTGACCCAGGCCGCGCTGTTCGTGCCGGCCGCGCTGTTCGGGCGGCGCTGACCCGGCCTCGGACCTCACCCGCGCAGCGCCTGCAGGAACGCTTTCGCCGCCGGTGAGCACAGTTCGGGGCGCGGGCTGAGGCAGGTGAACTCGCGCTCTAAGTGCAGTCCCCGCACGGGGACCTCACGCAGGCGACCGGCCTCCAGGTCCTCCGCGATGGCCAGACGCGAAACGAAACCTGGCGCCAGACCCGCGCGTATAGCGGCGACCACGGCCGCCACGCCGGTGACCTCGAGCCGCGTGACGGGCGTAACGCCTACCTGGCCGAGAGCGCGGTCGACGCTCTCGCGCGTGCCGGAGCCCGGTTCGCGGCGCACCAGAGCCATCCCGGTCAGCTGCGCCGGCGTGATGACGCCGCGCTGAGCCAGGTCGGAGTCGGGCCGGCACGCCAGCACGATCTGATCGGTGGCCAGCACCGTGGCCTCGGTCCAGTCGGGCGGCGGCTCCTCGTCCATCGGCCCCTCCACAATGGCCAGTTCGGCCTCCCCGCGGGCCAGCAGCGCCACGGCGTCCTGACTGTTGCGGGTGAGCACCCCGAGCTGCAACCGCGGGTGGCTCGCTGCGAAGCTGGCCAGGCGCGCGGGGAGCCACCAGTGAGCCACCGTGGTGGAGGCTGCCAGTACGAGGCCGCCGCTATGTAGCGTGCGCCAGGAGTCCGCCAGCGCCCGGGCCCCGTGCAGGGCGCGGGTCAGGGCCTCGGCGTGTGGCAGCAGAGCCTCGCCGGCGGGGGTGAGGCTAACGCCGTGGCGGGTCCGGCGGTAGAGGGGGTCACCCACCGCCTCCCGCAGGCGCGCCATCTGTTGCGAGAGGGCCGGCTGGCTCTTGTGCAGCGCGCCCGCAGCGCGGGTCACGCTGCCCTCCGCCGCGATGCGGGCGAACGCTACGAGGTGGTCGGCTTCTACTAGCATGGTGCGACCATAGCGCGTGCATAAGCTGAGCGCATAGTGGTATTAGCAACATCTACTGGCCTTATGACGGCGGCGGTTCTACAGTCGAGCGTGCCACCTGTGCTCAGAGAGGCCCCCGCGCCCACAGCGACGCTGCGCCCCGCCAGCCACTGGTGGAGTGTCGTTCCCGGCCTGCTCCTGGTCGGCGTATTGACTGGGGCCGCCTGGTGGCTCGTGAACCTGCCCGGCCTGCGGCTGTTCGGCGCGCTAGCCCTGGCGCTGGTGCTGGGCGTGCTCACTCGCGCCTTCCTGGGCCAGCGTGCCTGGGCCGCGCCGGGCGCCCGCTTCGCTGCCAGGCGTTTGCTGCGACTGGGAGTCGTGCTGCTCGGTGTACGCCTGCAGCTCGACCTGCTTATGGCGGCGGGTCCCACGGCCGTGGTTCTCGCGCTCCTAGCGGTGGCGGTGTGCCTGGCCGTGTTCGAACCCTTGGGGCGCGTGCTGGGAGTGGCGCCCGGCCTGCGCCGCACGCTGGCCGTGGGCACGGGCGTCTGTGGCGCCAGCGCCATAGCGGCCGCCGCGCCGGTGGTGAACGCCGACGACGACGAGGCGGCCATTGCGGTCGGCCTCGTTTCTTTGCTCGGCGCGGGTTTCGTGGTGCTCTTCTCGCTGCTCGCTGTGCCGCTCGGCTTAGGCGAGCGCGCGTACGCGCTGGTGGTCGGCGCCACGCTGCACGAGGTCGGTCACGTTCTGGCCGCTGGAGCCGCCATGGGCCCTACGGCGCTCGACCTGGCCACGCTGGTCAAGCTAGTGCGCGTGGCACTGCTGGCACCCGCGCTACTGCTGCTCGGGCTGCTCATGCAGGGGACGGTGGGCGGGGACGCAGGCGGCGCGGCCACCCATGAGGCCGTGAAGGGCGCCCGTCGGCGGCGGGTGCTGCTGCCTGGCTTCCTGATCGGCTTCATGCTGCTGGGGGCGGCCCGCTCGGCGGGTGTGGTGCCGCTAGCGTGGGTGGCGCCAACGTCGACCGCGAGCCTGCTGCTAACGGCGGCCGCCATGGCCGGTATCGGGCTCGGTGTGGACCTCGCCGGACTCAGGCGCGCCGGCGGGCGGGCACTGCTGCTGGCGCTGACCGGGTTCCTCACCAGCCTGCTGGTGGCCGGCGTGGTCGTTTACCTAGCCGCCTGAGGCGCCTAGTCGCCGTTCGCAGACTTAGCCGGGCCGAAGATCTGCGGCCACATGTCGTCGACCCGCCTGCTGACCTCCGGTTCCATGGCGAGCTTGTCGGGCCAGCCGCGATCGAACCCCTCCGAGGGCAGCTTGGGCGTGGCGTCTATCACGAACACTGGACCGGCGCCGAAGGTGTCGTCGACCACCTGAACGTCGCGCTCGGGGTCGATGTTGTTGAGCATGGTCCAGATCGATTCGTCGAAGTCGCGTGGGTCGGTGTGATGGTCCAGCACAGCTATGAGGCGCACACCCTGCGCCGCAGGCTGACGTGCCGCCCATTCGCCCACGTGACGACCCTGACCGGCGCGGCCCTTGTTGGTGCAGATGAACCAGAAGCCGCCTGCGTGCTGGTGCTGATCGAGCACCTCCTTGTGGCTCGGCAGGGCGGCTGCGGCCCGCTCCGGGTTGGGCGTGTACGCCTGCGGACCGCCCTCCTCGGGGTGCTTGCCTGTACCGTCGAGGATGAGCTTGCTACCGAAACCGAAGGTGCGGCTGGAGTGATCCAGCACGTCTATGGGGCCGCGGGCGAACTGGCTGTCCTTGCCGGGCACGACCTTGGCCAGCACCGCCCGCCAGAACGCCTGGTGGTCGTTCACGGGCACGCCGGGGTCGTCTGAGACGAGGATCATCTTGGCGAACATCATCTGACCCAATCCCAGCAGGCCGTTGGCCACCTTGTACGCGTGCCCCGGGTACTGCTTGGTGATGTTCACGTTCACGAGGTTGTGCGCGATGCCCGCTGGCGGCAGGTGGTAATCGTTTATCTCGGGCATTATCAGCTGCGCCGGCACCAGGAAGATGCGCTCGCTGGCCTCGATGAGGTAGGCGTCCTCCATGGGCGGCCTGCCCACCACCGTGGCGGGGTAAACGGGCGCCTCGCGCATGGTCACGGCGGTCACGTGGAAGGCAGGGTACAGGTCGGGCAGCGTGTAGAAACCGGTGTGATCCCCGAACGGGCCCTCAACCACCAGTTCCTCAGCGGGATCCACGTAACCCTCCAGCACGATCTCGGCGTTGGCGGGCACCTCCAGATCGACGCTGACGCCCTTGACCAGCTCTAGCGAGCGGCCGCGCAGGAAGCCAGTCAGCGAGTACTCGTTGAGGCCAGGGATGGGCGGGATAGGCGCCGTGGCGGCGTACGTGAGCGCCGGGTCGCCGCCTATAGCTACCGCCACCTCCAGGCGCGTGCCTAACCGCCTGGCGTTCTCGAAGTGCTTGGCGCCCGTCTTGTGGCGCTGCCAGTGCATGGCCGTGGTGTTACGGTCCAGCACCTGCATGCGGTACATACCGATGTTCAGCTCGCCGCCGTCAGGGTCCTTGGTTACCACCAGCGGCAGCGTTATGAACGGACCGCCGTCCTGGGGCCACGTCTTGAGCACCGGGATGCGCGAGAGGTCGACCTCGTCGCCGCGCCACACGACCTGCTGTACCGGCGCGTTGCGCACACGCTTGGGTGGCAGCGCGGCCACCTCGCGCAGCTTCGGGAGGTTAGACATGAGGCCGATAAGCCCGCCGCCCAGCTTCACGTCAATCAGCGAACGCAGGCGGTCGCCGATGTCGTTCAGGTCGTTCACGCCCAGCGCCCAGGCCATGCGCTGGCGCGTACCGTACAGGTTCATTGCCACGGGCATGTCGAGCCTCTCGCCACGTTCGTTGACGGGTTGCTCGAACAAAAGCGCGGGCCCGCCGGACTTGACGGCGCGGTCGGCTATCTCCGACATCTCGAGGTGCGTGCTAACAGGCACGCTCACGCGCTGCAACTGGCCGCGCTGCTCGAGCAGGTTGAGGAAATCTCGCAAGTCGTTGAAGCGCAGGTCGCTCGGGCTCATGCCTCCATGCTATCCAAGCTGCGTTGACCGCGGGCGCCGGAACGCGGATCTGCCTGCGCCGGAGGGGCGTCCGTTGCCAACTCGGCTCCGGTCTCGAGGAGCAGCGTCAGCGCCGCCCGCAGTTCGTCGAGTCCCTCGCCGGAGACCGCTGACACCGCCACCGCGTCGTAGCGCTGCGCCAGCTCCGACAGGTGCACGCGCTCAGCTAGGTCTGCCTTGTTCAGCACGATCAGCCGCGGCGGCTCGAGCCCCAGGTCGTCGAGGATGCGCTGCACGGCGTCGACCCGGTCCGGGGCGCCCGGCGCAGCGCCGTCGACCACGTGCAGCAGCACGTCGGCGTCGTGAAGCTCTTCGAGCGTGGCCCTGAAGGCGTTCACCAGCTCTTCGGGCAGGTCGCGGATGAACCCCACAGTATCGGTGTAAACGACCTTACCGCCCCACACCCCCAAGCCCGGCAGCCAGCCCTCGCGGCTGGTGGGCCTGAGCGTGGCGAACAGGCGGTCGCGGGCCACCACGTCCGACTTGGCCAGAGCGTTGAACAGGGTCGACTTACCGGCGTTCGTGTAACCCACCAGGGCAACGACCGGAGTGCTGCTCGCCGTACGCGACTTGCGCGTTTGGCCGCGCCGCTTGCTTATCTCGTCTACCGCCGCCTCCAGCGAGGCGATGCGGTCGCGGATGCGGCGCCGGTCGACCTCGAGCTTGGTCTCGCCAGGACCGCGGGTGCCGATGCCGCCGCCCAGGCGGCTCATGGCCGTACCCCTGCCGGCCAGGCGCGGCAGCTGGTAGTGAAGCTGCGCCAGCTCGACCTGCACCTGCGCCTCGCGGCCGCGCGCGTTCTGCGCGAAGATGTCGAGGATCACCTGCGTGCGGTCCAGCACCTTGAGCCTGGTGAGCGCCTCGATCTCGCGCACCTGAGCGGGCGCCAGCTCGCGGTCGAACACCAGCAGGTCGGCGTCCTCGTGGAACGCCAGCGAGACCAGTTCCTGCAGCTTGCCCTCGCCGACCAGCGTGCGCGCGTCGGGGCGGGTCTTGTGCTGCAGGCTGCTGACCGCCACGACGGCGCCGGCGCTGCGCACGAGTTCAGCCAGCTCCTCCATGCGCGACTCGGCCTCGAACGCGCTGTCGTTGCCCGTGATGCCAACCAGCACCGCGCGCTCGGCGCTGCTGCGCACGGCTTCGCGCGCGCCGACCTCGCGCTCGATCTCCTCCTCCAGCGCCCTGATCCTTGCCAGCACGTCCAGCTGCTCGAGCTCGCGCACGCTCATGGGACCCTCGACCAGCCAGTCCTCCTCGTCGGCGCCGCTCGGCGCCACGAACGCGATGTAGGCCGGTCCGACCTGCACAGCCGCGGCTGCGCCTTTGCCGCCCGGCTGCAGCGCCACGTCGAACGCCACCATGGCGTCGAGGCGGTTGAGGAAGAGCGTGGTGAGGTCAGAGGGGGAGAGCCCGCCCGGCTTCTGGTGAGTGTGAACCAGGCGCAGCCCGTGCAGCCTGGCGTCGGCCTCGCCGTGTATCTCCGGTACGGGCGTCTCGCTCGCGTCGCCCACCGCCACGGTGATCACCCGGCCGCGCCTGTCTATCAGCAGGCTCACGCCCCGGTTGAGCTCAAGCGCCAACTCGGCCATTGCGCGCGCCAGCTCGTTGGACAGCGCCGCCTCCGGCGCAACACGGCGCCTGTACAGGTTGCTTAATCGTTTGATCTGGTTCTTCTTGAGGCCCGACGTTCTGCCGTGAACCTTCTCTATGATCCGGCTCCTCTCCGCTCGTACGAACCGGTTAGAGGTCGCCTCGAAGCGCCTGCGGGCCACACGGGCCGCCGGTTCTGGATGCGGTTGACCCCATCTTAGCCCCGCCGCGACCCGTGCTAGGCTCGCGGCGATGCGGGCGCCCTTAACGACTCGCTTACTCCTGGCGCTGCTGCTAGCTTCGCTCACGCCGACCTACTCGCAGGAGGCTGCCACCGTGAGCGCCTACGAGCAGGGCGCCGGCGTGTACGTGGAGGTCACGTCCCTTGCGCGCGCTCTCGGCGTCGTCGTGCAGGAAGACGGCAGCGCGCTCACGTGGCGCGGCGCCGACGGTCCCATCATCCTCTTCGCGGGCTCACCCGACGCGCTGGTGCAGTTCCCCGGCGACGCAGGTCCCACAGACGTGGCCCTGGCCGCGCCGGTGCAACTGCGGGCTGGCAGCTGGTTCGTGCCGCTGGACGCCCTGCCGCTACTCGGGATCCAGGTCCCCAGTTTCGGTGGGCGACCCGACTACCTGACGCTGCCGGACGGCCGCCAGGTCGCACTGGTGTACCAGCCGCCAGGCGCCGAAGGGGGCTCTCAGGGCGGCGTCGACGGCGCGCCACCGGAAGCCTCGACAGATGGAACGCACGTGCCCGGCACCACGGGACGCGCCAGCTGGGAGCCGGCCGAGGCGCCACTGGCGGGCGTGCGCTTCTTCGACGGCGACGGCGTGAGCCTGCTGCTGGTCGACCTGGCGCTGGTGCCGTTAGCGGCGCCAGTTCTGACCGGTGACGTCGACGACGCCATCGACCGGGCGCGCGCCGCAGGTAACGATCACGTGCTGCTGCTCATGGTCACCTCGGTGGCCGAGCTACCCTGGACCGCTCGGTTGGTGTTCACACAGGACGACCGCCGAATCGAGGTCGGGCCGCCCTACCGCATGCTGATCGAGGCCGGCACTGCCGGTGCGGCCTCACCCGGAAGCCCCGTGATCGGCGCCGTTCTGCTGCCACCGAGCTTCAGCCTCTACCGCGACATGCTGGTGGAGTGGGCCGGAGTGCAGGCGGTGGTACGCTTCAGGAAGTAACGGGCCCAGCTGCACCTTGGCCCGCCGGAGGTTCGGATGTCTGTCGTCATAGCATCCGCGGTCAGGACGCCAATGGGGGCGTTCCAGGGCGCGTTCGCGAGCATGAAGGCCGGCCAGCTGGGCGCGGCCGCGGTCAAGGAAGCCCTGGTCCGCGCCGGGGTAGAGGCCGCCGGAGTCGATCAGATCTACATGGGTAACGTGCTGCAGGCAGGCCAGGGCCAGGCACCCGCGCGCCAGGCGGCGCTGTTCGCGGGCCTCAGCGACCGCACCCAGAGCGTGACCCTCAACAAGATGTGCGGCAGCGGCCTCGAGGCCATCATCCAAGCCAGCCGCGCGCTGAGGCTCGGTGACGCCGAAGTGGTGGTGGCGGGCGGCATGGAGTCCATGACGAACGCGCCGTACCTCGTGCCGGGCGCACGCGGCGGCATGCGACTGGGCGACGGCAAGCTGGTCGACTCCATGATCCTCGACGGCCTGTGGGACGTGTACAACGACAAGCACATGGGCTCGTGCGCCGAGCTGTGCGCCACCAAGTACGCCTTCAGCCGCGAGGCGCAGGACGAGTACGCCGAGCGCTCGTACCGGCGCGCCCAGGCCGCCATGCAGGACGGCACCTTCGCCGCCGAGATCGTGCCGGTCGAGGTACCGGGCCGGCGTGGCCAGGTCACCGTGGTCGAGCACGACGAAGGCCCCAGCCAGGTCGACTTCGACAAGATGCGCACCCTGAGGCCCGCGTTCGAGAAGGAAGGCAGCGTGACCGCCGCCAACGCCAGCACCCTCAACGACGGCGCCGCAGCGCTGGTCGTGACCACCGAGGAGGTGGCGGCCGCGCGCGGCATGCCGGTGGTGGCCCGGGTCCTCGGCTACGCCGGCAGCGCCGCTCAGCCCGAGTGGTTCACCACCGCCCCCGTGGCCGCCATGCAGGCGCTGTACACCAGGCTTGGTTGGCAGCCGGCAGATGTTGACGTGTACGAGATCAACGAGGCGTTCAGCGTGGTGCCCATGGCCGCAATGGCCGAGTTCGGCCTCGACGCCGAGAAGGTCAACGTGCTGGGCGGCGCGGTGGCGCTAGGGCACCCCATCGGTGCCTCCGGGGCGCGCATCGTGGTCACCCTTATCAACGCGCTGCGCAAGCAG
The DNA here is from genome assembly GCA_041676665.1 of Trueperaceae bacterium. Classification (GTDB taxonomy): domain Bacteria; phylum Deinococcota; class Deinococci; order Deinococcales; family Trueperaceae; genus JAAYYF01. Next base: position 8,358 of record JBAYRM010000004.1, on the reverse strand, counting down.
GGCGGCAAGCGCGGCATGGCCAGCATCTGCATCGGCGGCGGCGAGGCGCTGGCGCTGGGGCTGGAACTGGTCTGAGCTTCGCTACGGGGCGCCGCGAGCCGAGGGCTCAGGGCTCCAGGTCGGTGCCCGAGCCCATGCGCTCGGGCATGCGGCCGTGCTGGATGGCCTCGGCCACCTCGGCGGGCAGGCCCCACGCGATTACCTCGAACGCTGCGGCGGCGAAGTCGTACTCCACCTTGTCCATCACCAGGTCCATGCCCGTATCGGTGATCGTAAGAAGCGCGTAGTCGGCGCCCGGCTCGCCGTTGAGGGAGAGCCCCACCGAACCGGGGTTGAGGACCATGCTGGTGGCGCTGATCTTGCGGTAGAACGGCACGTGAGTCGAGCCGGCCACCAGGATGTTGCAGCGGTGCCGCTCGAGCAGGCGCCCCAGCGTCAGCGGGTCCTGGTTGAGGTTCAGGCGCACGGAGGTCGAGTCGGACGAACCGTGGAAGAAGCGCAGCCAGCCGGTTGGGGTCTGGATGCGCTGCTGAACGGAGAGGCTCTGCAGGAACGCCAGGTTCTCGGGCTCCATGACGCTCTTGGTCCACTCGAGGATCTCGTCGGCCACGCCCTTGCGGCGAGCGGCGGGGCCCGCGAAGCTGTACGCCACGCGTTCGTCCGCCGCTCCCAGGGTGCAGAGCACCTTGCGCGCTTTGAGCATCTCGACGGTCTCGTTGGGTAGCGGCCCGTAGCCCACCAGGTCGCCCAGGCACACGATCACCTCTGCGCCGCGCTCATCGAGCGCGTCGAGCACCGCCTCCAACGCGATGACGTTGGCGTGCACGTCGCTGATCAAACCGATGATCATCTGTGCTCCAAGCGTAACCTCAAGCGCCCCCCTAATGTGAAACGGCAGGGCATCGCCGCGGGCTCAGGCGCGGCCCTCGGTGCTCACACCTTCACGGATGAAGCTCGTTAGCAGCGCGATGGCGCCCTCGAGGTCGGCCTTGGAGACCATCTCGGTCACCGTGTGCACGTAGCGCGACGGGGTCGAGAGGGTGATGGCGGGCACGCCGCCGCGGCTCTTCTGAATGGCGCCCGCGTCGTTGCCGCCCAGCGGCAGGACCTCGAGCTGGTACTCGACGCTGGTGCGTTCCGCAAGGTCGATGAAGTGGTCGAGCAGCCAGCGGGTGCTGATGATGCTGGAGTCCATGACCTTGAGGGCGACGCCCTTGCCGAGCTGCGTGACCCGCAGGTGCTCCTTGATCTCGGGCGTGTCGACCGCCAGGGTGGTGTCTAGTGCCACGCCGACGTCGGCCTGACCGTCGTAGGCGCTGGTTATGGCGCCCCGCAAGCCCACCTCTTCCTGCACGGTGAACACGGCTATCAGGTCGGCGCCCATGTCGGCGCCCTGCAGCTGCTTGATGGTCTCGACCAGGATCCAGCAACCCTGGCGGTCGTCGAGCGCCTTGCCGGTCACCACGCTGCCCAGGTCGTGGAACTCCTGGCGCAGGGTGACCATGTCGCCGATCCGCACCTTAGACTTGACCGCCTCGGCGTCTAGTCCGGTGTCGATGTAGAAAGCGTCCAGCGCCGGGATCTTGCTGCGCTCCTCGGGGGTGCTGATGTGGATGGGCTTGCCGGCCGGGTTCATGAGGCCCACCAGCTCCTCGCCTGACAGCGAGGCGTGAACGGTGACCTGGCGCGCGAACAGGTTGCGCGTGTCGAAGCCGCCGACCGAGTGAACGCGGATGAAGCCCTTATCGTCAACGTGGCGTACCAGGAAGCCGATCTCGTCCATGTGGGCGGCCACCATGACGCGCGTGGCGCCCGGCTTGCCGCTCTTCTTGAGCGCCACCAGGTTGCCCAGCGGATCGACGCTCAGCTGGTCGACCTTGCCGTCCACTTCCGCCTTGATGATCGAGCGGATCTTCTCTTCACGGCTGGGCACGCCGGCCGCCTCGCTAAGCTTCTTGAGTAGCTGGTAATCGGGTTTCATGACGCAGAGTCTACCGCCTGGACGCTAACCCCGTGGCGGTGAGCCAGTCGTGCAGCACGTCGGTCAGCACCTCGGGGCACTCGAGCTGCGGGATCCTGCCGCAACCACTCAGCGTCACCAGCTGCGCGTTCCGCAGTTCTGCGGTGAGGCGCTCGGCGTCCTCGGCCGGGAAGCTGGTGTCGGGTTCGCCGGCCACCACCAGAACCGGCACGCCGACGCCGTCCAGGCGGCCTTCGAGCGAGGGCGCCCGCCCGACCCGGCTGATCTCCCACAGCGCCCGGTCCCAGTCGTCGACGCTGGTGGTCACGGCGTGGGCCGCGCGCAGCTCGTCGGTAACGACGGCGTCGTCGTGGAATGCGCCCAGCAGGAGCTGCTCGCCGGGCGCCTCAGCCAGTTGCCGCAGGAACACCGGACCCAGCTTGCGCATTTGGGGGCTGTTGAGGAACCAGCCCGGCGCCTCACGACCGTCGGCCACGAACGCTGGCGTGCTGAGGAGCACCAGCCCGGCCACCCGCTCGGGGTGAGCCATGGCTACCTCCAGCGCCACGCGGCCGCCCACGCCGTTGCCGATGAGGATCGCCTCACCAGCGCCTAGCTGGTCGAGTAGGCCCACGGTCAGGCGCACCTGGGCCTCCGACGTGTAGGGGTCGAAGCCCACGTCGTAACGGCCGGAACTCGGCAGTGGTCGCTCTGAGAGGCCGAAGCCGGGTCGGTCGAAGGCCACCGCCGTCCCGTAAGCGGTGAGCACGGGCCCGAACTCGGCGAAGGTGTACGAACTGAAGGCGTAGTCGTGCAGCAGCACGAAGAGCGGCTCTGCGCCGGGCGCTTCGGGGCCGTCAGCCGGGAACACCTGCACGTGCAGGTCGACGCCAGCCACGTTGACGTACTCAGCGTTTCGAGCGAGCGCCGCGAGCGGCTGTGTCCCTGGTGCGGCCGGTACCGGCACCAGCATGGGAACGACGAACACCAGAACGACTAGGAACGCGATGACGAAGAGAGAGACCTTGATCCTGAACGGCATGCCCCATGGTACGTGGGCATGCCGTGGTTGTCGCCCGGCCCCGTGTCGGGCCAGCGGAGGTGGTCAGGTGGTCGCCTTAGCGGCCGGGTGTCAGTTGCCCTCGAACTTGGGCGCCCGCTTCTCGAGGAAGGCGGAGGTGCCCTCGCGCATGTCGGCGGTGGTGGTCACGAGTCCGAACATGTCGGCCTCGACTTCCAGCCCCTCGGCGAGGGTGAGGTCTAGGCCGCGCACCACAGCCTCCTTGGCCAGCCCCAGCGCCACGGGCGCGTTCTTGGCCGCAGCCTTGGCGAGCTCAAGTGCCGTCGCCAGGGCGTCGTCGGCGACGCGGTTGACCAGGCCCATCTGCAGGGCCTCTTCGGCACTGACGTGGCGGCCCGTGAAGATGAGCTCGAAGGCGAAGCCCTTGCCTACCAGGCGCGGTAGGCGCTGGGTGCCGCCGTAGCCGGGTATTAGACCGAGGCCGACTTCCGGGAGGCCCAGTTTGGCGCTGGTGGAGGCCACGCGCATGTCGGCCGCCAGCGCCAGCTCGAGGCCGCCGCCCAGCGCGAAGCCGTTGATGGCCGCCACGGTAGGGAACGGCAGGGCGGCCAACGCGTTCATGACCTCTTGCCCAATGAGCGCGGCTTCGCGGCCCGCGAACGGGTCGCTTAGCTGCTGCAACTCGGCGATGTCGGCGCCGGCCACGAAGGCGCGGCCCGCACCGGTAATTACCAGCGCCCGCACCTCGGCGTCCGACTGTGCCACGTCGAAAGCTAACGCCAACTCGGCGAGCACGTCCTGGTTCAGCGCGTTGAGCGCCGCCTGGCGGTCAACCGTAACGACCGCCACGCCGTCATGCATGTCGATCTTCAGGTGTTCGAACTCGAGCTCTTCGTGCTCGTGATCGTGTTCGTGGGTCATGTAGTACTCCTTGCGGTGCGGCGCCGTGGGCCGGTGCCTACACGGCTACTCGTAGTCGAAGAAGCCTTCGCCGGTCTTGCGGCCCAGCTTGCCTGCGCGCACCATCTGCCTGAGGAGCGGGGCGGGCCGGAACTTCGGATCGCCGAACTCGGCGAGCAGCGATTCGCCGGCGGCCAGGCACACGTCGAGCCCCACCAGGTCGGCTAGCGCCAGCGGGCCGATGGGCATGTTGGCGCCGAGCTTCATGGCGCGGTCGATGTCCTCGGCGGACGCCACACCTTCTGCCAGGGCGTGCATGGCGTCGTTGATGTACGGCACCAGGAGCCGGTTAACGATGAAGCCCGGCTTGTCTTCGCATACGATCGGGCTCTTGCCTAGACCTTCTACGAACGCCTTGGCCTCGTCGAGGGCGGCCGGGTCGGTGCGCAGGCCGCGCACCACTTCGACCAGCGCCATCATGGCTACCGGGTTGAAGAAGTGCATGCCCACCATGCGCTCCTCGCGACCGGAGTACGAAGCTATCTCGGTAACCGACAGGCTGGAGGTGTTGGTGGCCAGCAGGGCGCCATCTTTAGCGACCTTGGCGAGTTGCTGCCAGACCTGACGCTTGACCTCGGGCGACTCGAACACGGCTTCCACCACCACGTCGGCTGCGGCCACGGAGTCGTAGCTGCCGCTAGTGGTAACGCGTGCCAGGGCCGCGGCGGCGTCCTGCTCGGTGAGCTTGTCACGCTTCACGAGACGCTCGAGGCTGTTCTGCATGCCTGCCTGCGCGCGCCCGAGCGCTTCGGGGAACGTGTCGACCAGCACCACGTCGTGGCCCGACACCGCGCAGGCCTGCGCGATGCCAGCCCCCATGGTGCCGGCGCCGATGACCGCTACCTTCATTTACCGCTCCTCTCGGTCAACCCTCGCTGGTGGAGCGTCACGCACGCGTCGAGCGCGGTGCGGATCATCTCCAGAACCGCGTTGTCTAGAACGTCCTTCGGGGCGAAGCTCGTGTCGCCGATGTTGTTACTGGCCGTGAGGATGCAGCCCGCGCGGACCTTGCGCAACTGACCCAGCAGGAAGAGCGCCGAGGCCTCCATCTCTATGGCCAGCACGCCGCGGGCCTCCAGTTGTGGCACCTGGTCAGGTGAGGCGGCGTAGAAGCCGTCGTCGGTCTGTATCAGGCCCACGTGCGACTCGGCGCCTGCCTGGGCGGCGGAATCGGCCAGCGCGCGCGTGACCTCGAAGTCAGCCACGGCGCTGTACGGCTCCCCCTGCAGGTAGTGGCGGCTGGTGCCCTCGTTGGCCACGCTGGCGCTGGCGACTACTAGGTGGCCGGGGCGCACCTGCTTAGCCACGGCGCCGCTGGTGCCGATACGTATGAGGGTGGTAGCGCCAAGGTTCACCAGCTCCTCGACCACGATGGCGAGGCTGGGGCAGCCCATGCCGGTGGTCTGGACGCTGACCGGTACTCCCTTGTAGGTACCCGTGTAGCCGTACAGGTGCCGGTACTCGGTGTAGCGGGTGGGAGAAGCGAAGAAGTTGTCGGCCACCAGAGTGGCGCGGTCTGGATCGCCTGGGAGCAGGACGATAGGGGCCACTTGGCCGGGTTGGGCTCTAACGTGGAGCTGACTCATCACCCCCAAAGATACCAGTTGCACACGTATGAACAGCCTTACGGAAGCGCCCGTTGGGCGCATGCTAGAGTGCCGCCGTGACGAACCTGGAAGACATCTTGGCGGGCCTGGCAGCGCGCCTGTCGGGCTGCCGCGTGGTGGCCGTCGCGGCCATGGACGGGCTGCTGGTCGAGCGCTATCCCGGTCCTGCCGAGGGACCCGATTCGCAGGTCTCGCCGGGCGCGACGGAGCTCGAGCACGTGGCCGCCGACCTAACCACCGGCCTGGCGCTGCTGGCGGGCGAGATCAGTAATCAGATGGGCAGCCGCGTCGACCAGTTGATAGCCCTGGGCGAAACGGGCGGTTACCTGGCGCGGCGTATAGGCGACGACCTGTTCTGCTTCGTGCTGGTCGACGGCACCGCTGACCTCGGCAGCTTACGCGACGAGGTTGAGGAAGCCGCACGTGAGCTCGCAGCAGTCTTCGCTTGAGTCGAATTGGGGGTTGACACAGATGCCAGCAGGTGAGGAGCACAAGGACGCCAGCACGTTCGATTCGGCCGCCGGGGTGGGCGAGCCGAGCTTCGTGGACCTCAATCCTTTGCTGGACGCCATGCTAGCGGTGCGCGGGGCCACGGCAGCGGCCATCGTGACGCAGAGCGCCGAGGTGGTGGCTAGCCGCTCGCTGGACCGGTCGTTCCTCGAGCGTACGGTCGAGATAATCACCAGCGCCCTCGCCGCCGGGCAGGCGTTGGGCGAACTGCTGGATCCGTCGAACGAGGACGGCGCCGGGGCGCCGGATCAGGTGACGCTCATCTTCGGCGAGGGCCCCATAATCCTTAGGCCCGTTCCGGGCGTGCGGCGCGTGCTGGTGCTGGCCCTGGCCAGCGAGCAGGACTTAGGCAGGGCGCGGCTCATGCTGCGCGGCAGCCTCGGCCGGTTGGCTGAGAGCACGCTGGCGGGACGGTAGCCCGAAAACCGGTACCCTGCTGGGGTGAACCCGCTCAAGTTCGATATCGATAAAGAGACGGCGCGCGGCCGCCCCACTAACGGAGCGGTGCTGGCGCACACGCCCGACGAGTTCCTCTTCGACTTCGTGCTGGCGATGCCGGGCCAACAGCCGGTCATCACCGCCCGACTGGTCACCAGCCCGCGGCACGCGAAGGCGCTACTGCGCAGCCTGGAGGACAACATCCAGCGTTACGAGCGGCGCTTCGGGACTATTCCGGAACCGCCTAAGCGCGTAGCGCAGCCCGGCGTAACCGGCCCGGACGACGCCGAGGACGCCAACTGACCAGGCGCTTAGGTGGGCCCGGTTGTCATGCCGGCTACCCCCTTTCGGGGCGGCTGATGCTGTCATTGGCCTTATGGCCGAGCGCCTCACCGTGTACTTCGACTTCCTCTGCCCTTACTCCTGGAGGGCCGCCGAGGTGTTCGACATGGTGGCCGAGCCGCTGGGCCTCGAGGTCACCTGGGAGCACTTCTCCATCTACCAGTTCAACTACGAGCGCCTGCAGGGTAACGGCAACTGGCAGCTCTGGAACGACAAGCTAGACAACACCGACGGCAACGGCTGCAAGGGCCTGTTGCCGTTCATGGCTTCGCAGGCGGCGCGCAGGCAGGGCGCGCGCGCCCACAACGCCTTCAGGCTCGAGCTGCAGCGCGCGGTGCACCGCGATTACCGGCCCCTCGACCTCGCCACGATCATGAGCGTGGTCGACAGCGTGGGCCTGCACCGGGCGCGCTTCGAGGACGACCTGGCCAACCCCGAGAACCGCACCGTCCTGGCGCAGGAGCACGCGCGTGCGGCGGCGCTCGACCTGTTCGGAACCCCAACGGTGGTGTTCCCGGAGGGCGGTGCGGCGTACTTCCGCCTGCAGGACCTGCCGCGCTCGCGCTCGGAGGCTGTGGACCTCGTGCACGACACGCGTCGCCTGCTGGAGCGCTACCCCTACCTGCAGACCGTTAGGCGCCCGCGGGCCAAAGAGAACTGAATCCCGGCGAAAGTACGTGAATTCAGCGGCAGTAGCCTAGAGTCGCGCCGCCGTAACAGGTAAAGTGGCTGCGTGCGGCTCGGACAGAACGTGGGGCACGGTTCCGATGTGGGGCGTGTTCGACCACTCAACGAGGACTTTCACCGGGTGTGGCAGTTCCCGCTGGCTGGGGGCGACATCACGCTTTTAGCGGTCGCCGACGGCATGGGCGGCGCCGCCGCCGGTGAGGTGGCCAGCAAGCTCGCCACCGAAGTGCTCGACGAGTCGTTCTCGCGCTACGTGGAGGAAGTGCGCTCCGGCCACCCCGTGGTGGGCATCGACAAGCTGATAGACAAGGCGCTCAGGCTCGCCAACCGGCGCGTGTACACGGAAGCTTTCAGCAAGCAGAACCGGCGCGGTATGGGTTCCGCCCTTACCTGCGTGGCGGTGGTCAAGCGCAAGGCGTACGTGGGTCACGTGGGCGACTCGCGCGCGTTCCTGGTTCGCGGCAAGAAGATCTATCAGCTGACCAAAGACCACTCGTGGGTCGAGGAACAGGTCGCGCTGGGTAACCTGACGGAAGAACAGGCCGAGCACCACGAGTGGCGCAACCTGGTCACGCGCGTGCTGGGCACGCGCCCAACGGTCGCGCCCGACGTCATAGAGCTCGAGGTTCAGAAGGGCGACGTCTTCGTTCTCTCGACCGACGGACTGCACGGCCTGGTGAAGCCGGAGGAGATCCTCGCCGAGATAAAACGCACCGAGAACCGCCAAACGAACGTAGAAGTAATGCTTACCCTAGCCAACGAGCGTGGTGGGCCGGATAACATCACTGTAGTGATAGCGGAGATAGACACATGATCATCTTGTTGGTCATGGG
>JBAYRM010000003.1:0-45023 GCA_041676665.1 Trueperaceae bacterium | reverse complement strand
GCACCAACGAGGTCCCCAACATCACCGTGGCCTACCAGAACCAGGCCGCCACCTACCAGCTGGTAGACGGCCTCATCGACATGCGTCCGCTGGTGCACTCCGAGAAGTGGGGCCTGTCCGACGCGGACATCGCCGACTTCTTCCCGGGCTTCTGGCAGTCGGACATCTTCCCCACCTTCGATAACCAGCGTCTGGGCATCGCCCCCAACCGCTCGATGGAGGTCATGTACTACAACCAGACGTGGCTCGACGAGCTGCGCGAGTCTGGCCGCATCGACTTCGAAGGCCCGCCCTCCAACCCTGACCAGTTCCGCGCCGCCGCCTGCGCCGCCACCGAACAGGGCTTCTCCGGCGCCACCGCCGAGGGCCGCTCCTTCGGCTACGAGCTGAGCGTCGACGCCAGCCGCTTCGCCTCCTGGACCTTCGGCTTCGGCGGCAACGTCTACGACGAGGCCACCAACCGCTACACGCTCAACAGCGATGGCGCCGTGGCCGCCATGACCTTCCTGCAGGGGCTCTTCGAGGACGGCTGCGCCGTGTTCATCTCCGAGCGCTTCGGCGACCAGACCAACTTCGGCGCCGGCCGCACCCTCTTCACCGTTGGTAGCTCCTCCGGTCTGCCCTTCTACCAGCAGGCCATCGACGCCGGCGCCACCTTCGACTGGAGCGTCGCCGCCATCCCCCACACCACGCCCGAGCCCGTCATGAACGTGTACGGCGCGTCCGTCAGCCTGCCCGCCGGCCACAGCCTCGAAGAGAACCTGGCCGCCTGGCTCTTCCTCGAGTACTACACCGGCACCGAAGCGCAGGCTCAGTGGGCCATCGCCAGCCAGTACTTCCCCGTGCGCGAGAGCGTAGCCGCCGGCCTCGGCCCCATCTTCGAGGAGCTGCCCGCCTTCCGCACCGCCTTCGAGATGCTCGAGTTCGGTATCGCCGAGCCTAACGTGCCCGGCTACGACTTCGTGCGCGCCCTCATCGACTCCGAGATGAGCGCCATCATGGACGGCGCGGACGTTGTCTCCACCCTCGACTTCGCCAACCGCGAAGCCAACCTCATCCTCGACGACCAGCTGAGCCAGCTGCCGTAAGCGCAACAACACAGTAGGCGCCAGCATGTAGGCGCCTGAATGCCAGTCGGACGACACCCGGGCTACCATGACGGGTGTCGTCCGCTTCCGTTGATGCGCTATACGTGCACGTGCCGTTCTGCCCGAGCGTGTGCCCGTACTGCGATTTTCATAAGATGCTGCGCTCAGAGCCGCTGGTGGCGCGCTACCTGCAGCGCCTGGGGCACGAGATCGGCGCGCTGGCCGCCGCCTACCCTGGTGAGCTGGCCACCGTGTACTTCGGTGGCGGCACGCCCTCGCACTTAAGCGACGCAGAGCTGCAGCGCGTGTTCGCCGACCTGCGCCGCGGCTGGGGCGCGGCGCCGCTGGCGTCCGCGGAGCTCACGCTCGAAGCCGACCCCCTCACGTTCGACGCCAGGCGCCTCGAGCTGTTCGCTGACCTCGGCGTCACGCGCCTCTCCATCGGCCTGCAGTCCACTCAGGACCCGGTGCTCTCGTTCCTGGGCCGCGTGCACGACGGGCGGGAGGGCCTGGACGCCGTGCGCATGGCGCTGGCGTCGGGCCTGCGCACCAACGTCGACATCATCATGGCGGTGCCCGGTCAGCGGCTGGCCGACGACCTTCGTGCGGTGCTCGACCTGGGCGCCTCGCACCTGAGCGTCTACAGCCTGACCATCGAACCAGATACGCCGTTCGGGCGGCGCGGGGTGCGCGTGGACCCGGAGGCCGACGCCGACGCCTTCGAGCTGGCGGGCGCGGTCATCGCCGAGTACGGACTGCGCCGCTACGAGGTCAGCAACTTCGCGCTGCCGGGCCAGGAGTCGCTGCACAACCTGGCGTACTGGCGCGGGCGCCACTACCTGGCGGTGGGCCCGGGCGCCTCCGCCTACCTGCCGGAGGGTCCCTTCGGCACGCGCGTCAAGAACCCTCCCATCAAGACCTGGCTGCTGGGAGCAGCGGCCGAGCGCGAGGTGCTGACGGCTGATGATGTCGTGCTGGAGAGGCTGATGACGGGCCTGCGCACGGCCGAAGGCGTCGACCTCACGCGGCTGGCGCAGGTCACCGGGGCGCACGTAGCGGAACTGGCGCCCGAGTGGCTAAGGGACGCGACGCACCACGAGTTGTTAACCCTCGGTAGCGACGACGTGCTCCGCGCCACACCTACCGGTTTGGAGCGCCTGGACGCCCTGCTGCGCACGTTCGTGAATAGCAGGGCGCTCATAGGTTGAGGTTTCACCGCGCTCGTTGCGCGCAGGCTGCGCCTCCGCGCTAATCGCCCCGGCCGCGCCCCCTGGCTGCGGCCCCCTCCGCCTGCCGCAGCAGGCGCACCATGACCGTGCCAGCGGCCAGGTCCAGCGCCCCTGGCTCCCTCACGCTCGACAGCGCGCGGTCGTAGCGGTCGAGCGCCCCGAGGGGCTCCAGGAACTCCCCGATGCCGCCGGAGCGTTGCTCCTTGAAGTATGTGGCGGTCAGCCGCTGCTGCACGTCGCGCAGGTCCATGACCAGGTCGGTCAGCGCCACCTTCTCCCACGGGCCGGTGGCGGGCAGGTCCGAGAGCTCATCGCGCAGCCAGCCCAGCGCCAGCTTGTCGCCCAGTTCGAAGAAGCCGACCGCGGCTTCGCTGAGCGGGGTGCCGGTGCTCTTGGCGACCTGGATGACGCCGAAGCCGGTCGGCAGGTACTCGAGACCCACGATGTCTGTGGCCGTGGCGTGGTCCAGCCCGAGAGCGGTGAGTTCCACCACGCGCTCGTCGTAGCGCTCGCCTTCCGCGGCGGGCATGAAGCCGCGCAGGCCAGCGCGCAACTCGGCCAGGGGTTCGCGGTAGCTGCTCACCACGTGCTCGAAGTCGCCGTGCCCGATGTTGTTGAACAGCATCCAGCTGACCACACCCTGCACCGCCCGCACCATCTCGAGGATGGCCGCGTACTGCGCCTCGGCGCCGATGGTGGCGCCCAGCTCCTCCATCTTCTTGAAGAACGGCAGCGCGTCCATTACCTCGAGGGTTATGAGCGTAGCGCGCACCACTTCGATGGCGCTGGAGCCGTTGTCGCGCATGGCGCGGTGCACGAACGCCAGCCCCAGGTTATCGACCAGCGTGTTGGTGATGACCGTGGCGGTTATCTCGCGCTTGAGGCGGTGCTGCTCGATGGCGTCCGGATGGCGTTCTCGCACCTGCACCGGGAAGTACTCGTGCAGGTAGTGCTGCAGGTGCGGCTCGCTGGGCAGCTCGGTCTCCAGCAGGCGGCTGTACAGCCCCATCTTCACGTAGGCCAGCATGACGGACAGCTCTGGCCGCGTGAGCCCGGTGCCTGCCAGGCGACGCTCCTCCAGCTGCCTGGCGCTGGGCAGGAACTCCACCCTGGGGTTGAGGCCGGCAGATTCGACGAGGTACTCAAGCAGCGAGGCGTACAGCGCCGGGTCGCGCTGGCTGGCGCGCAGGGCCAGGCTCAGCGCGCGTGACTGGTCGTAGTTATGACGCAGGACCAGGCGCGCCACCTCGTCGGTCATCTCGGCCAGCAGCTCGTTCCTGTCGCCTTCCGGCAGGCTGCCGGAGGCGGTGAGCGGCTGCAGCAGGATCTTGATGTTGACCTCGTGGTCCGAGGAGTCCACACCCGCCGAGTTGTCGATGGCGTCGGTGTTCAGGCTGCCGCCTGCCAGGGCGTACTCGATTCGGCCCAGCTGCGTGAAGCCCAGGTTGCCGCCCTCGCCGACCACGCTGGCGCGCAGCTCGGCGCCGTTCACGCGCACGCCGTCGTTGGCGGAGTCGCCGACCTCGCCGTGGCGCTCGTCGGTGGCCTTGACGTACGTGCCGATGCCGCCGTTCCAGAGCAGGTCCACCGGCATGCGCAGCACGGCCCTGATGAGCTCCTGGCCCGACAGCGCCGTGGCCTCCACGCCCAGCAGCTCGCGGATCTGAGGCGTGAGCTCGATGCTCTTGGAGGCCCGCTCGAACACGCCGCCGCCCGCGCTGATGAGCGAACGGTCGTAATCGTTCCAGGTGGAGCGGGGCGTCTCGAACAGGCGCTTACGCTCCACGAAGCTGGCGTCGGGGTCCGGGTCCGGGTCGATGAAGATGTGGAGGTGGTTGAAGGCCGCCTGCAGCCTGATGCGGTCCGTGTACAGCATGCCGTTGCCGAACACGTCGCCCGCCATGTCGCCGATGCCGGCGGCGGTGAACGTGTCCTTGAACGGGTCGAGGCCCTTCTCGGCGAAGTGCCGCTTGACGGCTTCCCAGGCGCCGCGGGCGGTGATGCCCATGCCCTTGTGGTCGTAGCCCGCCGAGCCGCCGGAGGCGAAGGCGTCGCCCAGCCAGAAGCCGTACTCGGCGGCGGTCTGGTTCGCCAGGTCCGAGAAGGTGGCCGTGCCCTTGTCGGCGGCGACCACCAGGTACGGGTCGTCGTCGTCGTAGATCACCAGGTCGGCGGGGTGCACCACGGCGCCGTCGACCAGGTTGTCGGTCAGGTCCAGCAGCCCGCGAATGTACGCCTGGTACTGCGTGCGCACGTAGTCGCGCAGGTCCGGCCCGTCGGGCGCGTTCTTGACCACGAAGCCGCCCTTGGAGCCCACCGGCACGATGACGGCGTTCTTGGTGGTCTGGGTCTTGAGGAGCCCTAACACCTCTGTGCGGAAGTCGTCGTGGCGATCCGACCAGCGGATGCCGCCGCGGGCGACCTTGCCGCCGCGCAGGTGGGTGCCCTCCACCCCGCGGCCGGCCACGGCGATCTCGAACATGGGCCTCGGTTCGGGCATGAGGCCCACCTTGGCCGATTCGATCTTGATGCTCAGGCGCGGCAGGTTGAGGAAGTAGCTGGCGCGCACCGTGGCCTTCATCAGGTCGAGCAGGCCGCGCAGGACCTGGTCCTCAGCCAGCGACGAGACCGCTGCCAGCCCATCGACGAACTCCTGCTCCAGCGCCGCCAGCGCCGCCAGTCGCTCCTGCGAAGGCGCGGCAGCGCCCGCCTGCCCGGCGGTGAACAGGGCGGGGTCGAACTTGGTCTCGAAGTAGCGCACCAGGGTGGCGGCCAGCTCCGGGTGCGCCAGCAGCGCGTTGTTCACGAACGCACGGCTGGTGACGGAGTTTATCTGCGAGTAGTACATCTGGTACAGGCGCAGCAGCGAGACCTGGCGCACCGTCAGCCCGGCGTGCAGCACCAGACGGTTGAGGCGATCGTTATCGACCCCGCCGGCCAGCAGCATGCCCAACGCGGCCACGATGCGCTTGCGGTTGGCCTCAACTCCTATCGGGCCGCCCTTGGCGTTGCTCACCGCGTACACGTCGACCCCGCGGTGCTCGCCCTCCACCGTGAGGTTGTAAGGGTTCTGCTCCAGCACCCTGAAGCCCAGGTTCTCAAGCAACGGCAGCACGTCTGATAGCGCTAACCCGTGATCGCGGTGGTAAACCTCCAGCGTCGCCGCGTCGGGGGCCGGCATGCCGGCGGCGGTCTCGGCGTCGGGCTCTATCAGGTCGACCACGTGCGGCACCGACGAGAGCTTCTCGAGGTGCTCGATGTCGATGACGGCGCGCTCAGGGCGCGTGTCGGCGCGGTAGCGGTCGTCGAACGCTGGCAGGTAGCGCGCTATGAGGCGCGCGCCCTCGACCTCGCCGTGCGCGGCCAGCAGCAGCTCGCGCAGCTCCTCGTCCCAGCTGCGCGCCAGGCGGGCGACCGCCTGCTCCAGCTCCTCCGCTAGTTCGGGCGTGGCGCGCTCGCTGGTGGCGAAGAAGAAGTGGAAGCGCGCGTGGCCCTCGTCCTCGCCGATCGCCAGGCGCGAGTCGGCGCGGTGCGCCGCCAGCCTCTCGGTGAGGTACTCCTGCACCTTCTGCCGCACGTCGTCGGAGAAGCGCGCGCGCGGCATGATGACCATGACCGCCACGCCGCGTTTGAGGGGGTCGGCGCGCAGCGTGAGGCGCACGGCCTGCTCCTGCTCGAGCCTGAGGATGGTGCGGATGTCGGCGTGGATCTGGCTGGCGTCCGACCAGAAGAGCTCCTCGCGCGGCATGCCGCTGAACGCCGCCACGATGGCCTTGTAATCGTGCGACCCGGGGATCGACTGGTCGAGCTCGAGCACCTGCTTGAGCTTGAGCCTGAGGATCGGCACCTCCTCCACCGGAGCGCTGAGGCCCTTGGTGGTGAAGAGCCCGATGAAGCGCTGTTCGCCGAGCACCGCGCCGCTCTCGTCGAGCCGCTTTACGCCCACGTAGTCCATGCGCCGCGGGCGGTGCACGGTGGCCTCGGCGTTGGCCTTGGTAACGAGGAAGAGCCGCCCGCCCGTGACCCTCTCGCGCAGGTCTTCCGGCAGCTGCTCCACGGGCACGGGCTTGACGTAGCCGCTGTCCTCCAGCTTGCGCAGCACGCCCAGGCCGCTCTCGGTGTTGGCCCACAGCGACTTCACGCCGTTCACGTCCAGCAGCTCGTACAGGCGGTAGCCGAGGAACACGAAGTTGTCCTCGTCGAGCCACTTCATGAACGCCGCGTACTCGTCGATGTCTTCCTTCGGCACGGCCAGCGGGCCCGTTACGCCCGTGGCGCTTAGCCCCTCCAGGTACTGCTCGGCGTCCTCGGAGCGCTGCAGCATGGCGCGGTAGTCGTCGGTGGCGAGGATAACGTCGCCTAGCACCTTCTCGATGCCGCGTTGCAGGTCGGCGCGCTCCTCCGCGTCGTCCATGCGCTCCACGAAGAACAGCTCGAACGCTTCGGGGCTGCCGCCTTCCTGGCCCACGTGCAGCAGCTCGCCGGTGACGTTGCGGCTCACGCTGATGATGGGGTGCAGCTGGTTGTAGAGGGGCCGGCCGCGGCGCCGCAACTCGGCCTGCACGGAGTCGACTATGAAGGGCCGGTCCGTGAGGGTCAGCATGATCACCGTGTGCGGCGAGCGCCAGCCGGCGGCGCCGTCCGGGTTGAACACCGCTACGCGCGGCGCGCCGCCTGAGGCGGCCAGGAACTCGAGGCCCTGGCGCGCCATGGCGGCCAGCGACTGCGCGTCGTAGGTGGCCAGGAGGCTGCGGTCGGTGCGCTCGAAGAGCACCTCCGCGAAGCGCGCGAGGTCGGTTACGCCCTCGTCTGCCAGGAGTCTGCGTACTTCGTCTAGGGTTGCCGCCATGCTCATCCAACCTCCAGGGGTGCGCCGCGCTCGGTGCGGGAGCCCCGCTGCTACTTGTCTGTAAGGCCGGGCCGTGAGGCCAACTCGGCCCACCATACCGCCGGGGGCGTGCAGCTTTGTACCTGCGCTGCGCGGCCCTATACACCCACGCTGCGGGGAGCGTCCAGCGCCGTCACCGTATACTGCGCGGCGTGGCGATCGTTCTCGCGGCCCTGCTAGTGGGGCTCGACCAACTCTCGAAGTACCTGGTAGTGACCAACATCGTACTGGGAGCCAGCACGCCGCTCGGTCTGGGGTTCGCCATCACGCACTCCCGCAACACGGGCGCCGCGTTCGGCCTGCTGCGCGACCTGCATGTGCCGCTGGGCCCGCTCACCATCGACGTGACGTTCCTGCTTGGCCTGCTGTCTGCGGCCGTTTCGCTCGGGTTGCTGCTGTTCCTGATCCGGCGCGGTCGCCGGCTGGCGGCCCTGCCCGCCACGGCGCTCGGTCTGGTGCTCGCCGGAGCGGCGGGCAACATGATCGACCGCTTCCGGCTGGGCTACGTGATCGACTTCATCCACTTCCGGGTGGGCTGGTTCGACTTCCCCGTCTTCAACGTGGCCGACAGTTGCGTCGTCATCGGCGCGGCGCTGCTGGTGCTCGCGAGTCTCCTGAGCGGGCCCGACCGGGCGCACGAGCAGGCAAGCGGCGGGCCCGCCTTCAAGCGCGGCCCGGCGCCGCGCGACCACTCGCTGGAAGATATGCCGAGCGTTCCGCCGCTGGAGCGCCCTGAAGAAGAGTCCGAGCGGGCCTAACGCCGGTCGCGCCACTCCTGGTCGGCGCCCTCTATGTCGTAGATCTCGTCGTGGGCATACTCCCTGTCGTCGTCAGGTTCGTGGTCCGCGTACCAGACCTGAGCGAAGTACGGGTTGGTCCTGGCGCGCGTGGCGCCGTTCCAGCGCGTGTCGCACTCGGGACACCAGTGCCCGGCGTGCAGCACGGTCAGCGGCGAGGCCGTGAAGGCGTGGCCCAGTGCGCACTCCCACGTAAGCGGCTGGTACATACTGCCCGCGAACTCCGGCGCCAGGCAGCGGCCGCCCCGAAACGCTGCGGCGCCTTGCAGGTCAGCCAGGTCTAGCCGCTCCTTGCTCTCGTCGTAGCCGTGTTCCAGCCGCCGCCACGGCGCGTCGAGCCGTTCGTCGACCGGTGCCCCGCTCCAATCGGGTATGGCCTCGTACGCCTGGCGGCCCCCGAAGAACGCGTGCAGGCGGGGCTCCACGTCGTTCAGGTACCAGTAGCGCGGGCTGTTGCGGTGCCCCTCCGCCAGCCGGCGCAGCGTGGAGCGGGTGGCCCGCTCCGCCAGCCGCTTCACGGCGGGCACGCGCCGGGCGAGCCACCTGACGACCCGCAGGTGGCGCGGCAGGCTGGCCTCCAGCGCGGCGGCGAACGATTCGTTGTCGTCGCGCCAGTAACCCAGGTACTCGTTGGCCACGCGGCTGTCCTCGTAGTGCTGCAGGTGGAAGTTGCGCAGGGCGTACCAGTTGCGCTGCGAGCACGCCTGCCAGTCGAGGCCCATCTGGCCGTACACGCTCCGGAGGTACGCCAGGGCCGTGGTGCGCATGCCCGGACCGCCGCCGAGGTTGTACACGCGGCGCCAGAACGGCGAGCCGCTTGGCTGCCGCAGGCAGTTCGCCAGCGCCAGGCCGCCGTCCCTGTCGGTCACGCTCTCGAGGCGGGCGTCTAGCGGCATGTGGAAAGCGATCGGGTCGAGTAAGGCCATGAGGCGCCCGTGGTCGGTTGGCATGATGAACGACATGCGTAGCGAGACCCACTTCTCGAGCTTCGATTCGAGCACGCGGCGTTCGCCGGCGATCTTGGTTAGCGCGTAGGCGTCGAAGACCGAGGGGTTCATGGGGTCGCCGACGCGCCCCACGTGCGTACCCACCGGCCGGTTGCCGGTCTGCGCCACGGAGCCCGTGTGCACGTAACCGATGCGCTGCGCGCCGTTCGGCTCGGCCGCGATGGCCTCCAGTATGAGGCCGACCGCGTGGTCGTTGACCTGGCGCGCTAGCTCCGGGCGGTAGTCAGCGGCGGGCGAGATCACGGCCATGGCGTTCAGCACCCAGTCGGCGCCCGCGACCGCGCGCTCCACCGTGGCATTAACCGTAGCGTCGCCCCAGACCAGGGTCAGGTTCGCGCCGCTGTGCACGGTGGGTTCTTCCTGCGCGGCTGGCGGCGGCTGCCAGTTAATGCCCGCCTCGCGGGCGTATGCCCTGTAGCGCTGGGAGGCGCGCTCGCCCGGCAGCAGCACCACGGTCACGTGATAATCGGGTCGCCTGCGCCACAGCTCTTGGAACGTCTGGAAGCCCAGCGTGCCGGACGCCCCGAAAAGCGTTACACGCTCGCTCACCTGCGCGCCAGCACGAAGCGCGGCCGGCCGGTCAGGTCGCTCTCGACGCGCACGCCCTTCCAGCCCACCAGCAGGCGGGCGAAGTGGTGCACGTTGCGTGGGTCGAGCTCCAGCGCCAGCAGCGCTCCGCTGGGCAGCACCCTGTGCGCCTGCCAGGCCAGGCGACGCGCCACGTCCAGCCCGTCGGCGCCAGCGAAGAGCGCGGTGCCGGGGTCGGCGTTGACCTCGGGCGGTAACTGCAGCCGGTCGGAGTCCGGCAGGTAGGGCGGGTTGCTCACCAGCACGGCGCTGTGCGCCGCCACGAACGCCACATCCGGGTCGGCCAGCAGGTCAGAGAGGCGGAAGGTCACATCGAGGTCCAGTGCTGCGGCGTTCCGGGTCGCCAGCGCCACGGCCTCGGGTGAGACGTCGCTGCCCCACACGGTGGCCGCTGGCATCTCCGCCTTGAGCGCCAGCGCGACGGCGCCGGTGCCGGTGCCCACGTCCAGCAGCTTGGGCCGCGCCCCGGCAAGAGCACCGAGCTCCTCCAGCACCAGCTGCGCTAGCCGCTCGGTCTCGGGCCGCGGGATGAGTACGCCTGGCGCCACGGCCAGCTCCAGTCCGTAGAAGTTGGTGCTGCCGAGGATCAGCTGCAGCGGTTCGCGCGCCACGCGGCGGCGCAGCATGTGCGCCAGCCGGGCGCCGGCCTCAAGGTCCACGGGCCTGTCGGGTTGCAGCAGCAGTGTCGAGCGGTCCACGCCCAGGGCGCCCTCCAGCAGCAGCAGGGCGTCGGCCTCGGGGCTGGGTACGCCAGCCGCACTCAGGCGCCTCACGAGCAGGCGCCGGGCGGCCGCAACGTCGTGCGGTCTCTCGTTTTCGTCGGTACTGACCGTGTTAGGCATGCGGGTAAGGCGCGCCGGCGTCAGATGGGCTTCACCACCACGCGCCGGTCGGGTCCCTCGCCGGTGGACTCAGTTGCCACGTCGGGCTCGTCGGCCAGGGCCATGTGCACCACCCGCCGCTCGCCGGCCGACATGGGCTGCATCTCCACCGCCACGCCGCCCTTACGCACGCGCGCAGCGGCGGCCGCCGCATCCTTGCGCAGCCGCTCGTCGCGCCGGCGCTTGTAGCCGCCCACGTCCACGTTCACGCGCACCCAGTCGTCCTCGTCGCGGTTGACCACCGCGTTGACCACGAACTCCAGCGCCGCCAGGGTGCGGCCGTTGCGTCCGATGATGCGCCCGGGGTCGCCCCCGTAGATCTCTGCCTGGATCTCGTCTGCGTCCAGCTGCTCCGCTTCAACCGCGTACGCCGGATCGAGGTTGAGCAGCAGGTTCACGAGGAACGATTCGGCGCGCTCGAGCGGGGTGCCCGTGACCACTGGACCGCCCATGAAGGCTGGGGACTCGTACTCAGGCTCCTCGGCGAGCAGGGCCTCGAACTCGCTCTTCTCGCCCTGATCCTCACCGACGTTAATGCCGATGCCTTCTAGGTACTTATCGAGATCGGAATCACTCATGCGTAGGCCTCACTTGCGGCGCTTCCCGCCGTTACCGGACTTGCCGGACTTCTTGGTCTGCCCCGGTGCACCGTCCTTGGCTGCGCCGCTCTCTTCGGCCGCTTCGGCCTGGCCGCCCTTGCCCGACTTGGCGGACGTGGCGGACCTGGCCGGCTTGGCCTCGGAACCTGCGCGCTTGGGTGCGGCGAGCCCGGCCGGGGCGCCCGCACCGGCCAGCGCAGGGGCGGGTTGCCCGCGGCTGAGGAGCCAGTACTGGAAGACCTGTACCAACATGGATACCACATAGTAAACGAGCACGCCGGCGGGGAAGTTGATGATGATGAATACGAAGACCAGGTTGATGATCATGGACTGCCGCAGCATCTGCGGGTTGCCGCGCGCCGAGAAGTACGAGGTGGCCAGCATGACCAGCACGTACAGCACCGGCAGTATGTAGAACGGGTCCGACTGACCCAGGTCCGGCAACCACAGGAAGCCCTCGTTGAACTCGAAGTTCACGAACACGCGCCACAGGATGATGAACAGCGGCATCTGCAGCAGGATCGGCAGGCAGCCGCCCGCCGGGTTGACCCCAGCCTCCTTGTAGAGCGCCATGGTCTCCTGCGTGAGCTTCTCGCGGTCGTCCTTGTACTTGCGCTGCAGTTCCTGCAGCTTGGGCTGCAGCCGCTGCATGCCGAACATGGACTTGGTCTGGGTGGTGATGAGCGGCCACACCACGGCCCGGAACATGAGGGTGAGCACGATGATCGAGAGGCCCCAGTTGGGTACGAAGCCGTGGATGAACTCGAGCAGCCGCACGATGAGCAGCGAGAGGCGCCCCAGGATGTTCGGGTTGAACAGGCCCGGCAGGTCGAGGTAGCCCTCCTGGTGGAAGCGCACCAGCTCGTTGTGGCCGGCGTACTTGGCAAGTTGCAGGCTGACGCTCGAGCCGGCTCCGCCCGCTAGCTCGGCTTGGAAGGCCACGCGGTTGGGCCTCTGGAACGTGCCCGTGAGCGGGTCGCCGCCCGCACCTGGGGTCAGCACGACAGCGAAGCCGCGGTTGTTGTCGTTCTGTTGCAGCGAGAGGTAGGTGGGCGCCTGGATGGTCTGCTCGCCCGGGTTGAGGGTGAACGTCTCGCCGTGGCCGATCTTGACGGTGGGGTTGGCCACGCGCCCGATGCCGGGCGTGGCCACCTGCACGGTCACGTCGTCGTCGCCGTCCAGGCGGGTTACGTCGACGCTGACGTCGAACGTGTCGCTACCGGCGCGCAGCACGATCAGCCGCTCCACCTCGTACGTGCCGCTAGCCAGGCTGTAGCGGGCGCTGGTGCGGCCCACCAGGAGGCCGTCTCCGTTGTAGCTCCACTCGGCGCTGGCGCCTTCCGGCGTGGCGTACTCGTCGTCTACCTGGAAGGCCAGGCCGGGAACGGTGGAGTCGAACGGGATCAGGTTGATGTTGTTGTCGAGCGCGTAGTTGTTGAAGCGCTGCCCGCGCTGCTGCTTGGCGAAGGCGGCCGCCACCTCGCCGGCGGGGGTGAAGAAGTAGTCGACGCCCTTGCCCGTGATGAGGGTGAGGGTCTCGTCTTGCAGGTCGCAGAAGAAGGAGGGGGTGGCGCTGCTGCAGGTTGCCTGCACCTTGTCGAGCGCGCGGAACTCGGCGACCGGGAAGTCGGCGGCCACGGTGGCCACTTGCGCCGTGGCGCTAGATAACAGAGCAGCGCTCGCCACGCCGAGCGCCAGTAGCAGCTTACGTAACGGTTTCAAGATGCCTCCGTCGAGGCGTCGACTAAGGGCGCCTTCGGTTCGTAGATACGTGTTCCTGAGATAGTGCCGCCGAGGGCGGCCTTAACAGAGTGGTGCTCATCGTGGTCGTGGTCCGTGTCCTTGGCGCGCTTGGGCGGCACGGGGTCGAAGCCGCCTGGGTGGAACGGGTGGCAGCGCAGCACGCGCATGGCGCCCATCCACGTGCCCTTGATGACGCCGTGAACTTCGATGGCTTCGATGGCGTACGAGCTGCAGGTGGGATGGAAGCGGCAGCTGGGCGCGCCTTTGAGGGGCGACAGGTAACGCTGGTAGGCGCGCAGCGGCCAGGTGGCGGCGGCTCTGACGCCGGTCGCCTTGGGCCGGGGGGCGTTCGGCTTGTTCACGCCGTGAGCGCCGCGCGCGCCATGGCAGAGCGCAGCGAGCGCTTGAGCTCATGGTAGTCGGCATCGGCAGCCGAGGGTCTGGCGATGACGAGCAGGTCGAACGAGGGGCGTGAGTGGCTGGTGGCGGCGCTGGTAACGCCGCCTTTTAGCGTCTCGCGCAGGGCTTCACGCAGGCGCCGACGCACGCGGTTACGCACCACGGCTTTGCCGACCTTGCGGCTCACCACTACGCCCACGCGCACCTCTCCGTGCACGTTAGGCCGCCAACGAATGGTGACGTGTTTGCTCCCACCGCTCTGCCCCTTACGTAGCCGCTGGAAGGCGCGATCTCCGCTCAGCGAGCGGAGGACCGCGGCGCTAATCAGCGATCCGATACCGAGAGGCGCTTGCGACCCTTGGCTCGGCGCCGCCTGATTACGTTGCGACCCCCTGGGGTTGCCATCCGCGCGCGGAAACCGTGCGTCTTGGCACGCTTACGGCGGTTCGGCTGATAAGTCCGCTTCATGGTCTCTCCTTCCAGCGTCTTGGTGTGAATGAACAGACCCGGAGGCCGGCTCCCAGCCTGAGGAAGCTAGCGCGTCCCTCGGCGAGCCCACCGTCCGGGCCGAACGGTCAAGCCGAAGAAGCATAGCACAAGGCCGCCGCCCTTGCTAGGCGCGGCGGAACCTCAGGTAAGGTGCCGCGCGAAACCTAGCAGCGCCCGGTCGGAGCGCGCCCGCCCCATGAGCTGCACGCCGAGCGGCAGCCCCTGCGAAGCGCCGAAGGGCACGCTGATAGCGGGCAACCCGGCCAGGTTAGCTAACGACGTGGCCATGTCTGAGTAGTACGAGTGACCACCGAAGCGCGCCTCGAACGGCTCGTTAAGCGAGCCGCCCAACTGGAACGCCACGTCGGCCGCCGAGGGGAGCAGCAGCAGCTCCACGCCCTGCAGTAAGGCCTCCAGCTGGTCGGCTATGAGGCGCCGCACCTTCAGCGCTCGGCCGTAGTAACGGTCGTAGTAGCCGTCGGACAGCGCCAGCGAGCCGAAGAGGAGGCGCCGCTTGACTTCGGCGCCGAACAGCTCGCCGCGAGCCCGGCTCATGACCGCCTCCTGTCCGTCTCCTAGTTCGCCTAGGCGCCCGCCGAAAAGGGTGCCGTCGAAGCGCGCCAGGTTGCTGGACGCCTCAGCGGTGGCGGCCACGTAGTAGCAGGCCGGGGCGTGCACCGCGCTGGGCAGGCTTAGCGGCACGATCTCGGCGCCGCGCTCCTGCAGCAGCGCCGCGGCGCGGTTCACTGCGTCCAGGGCCGCCTGGGCGTAGCCAGCCGCGCCCGCCTGATCGTCGGCTACCGCGCTCATGAGCTCTGTCACCAGGCCGACCCGCACGCCATTCAGGTCGGGCGCCTGCTCCTCGTCGCCGCGCGTGGTCTGAGCGACGCCGGGCGCCGTAGGTTCGCCGTAAGTGGTGGCGTCCAGCGGATCGGCGCCGGTGGTGAGCTCAAAGGTCAGGCTCACGTCGCTCAGGTGGCGCCCGAGGATCCCGACCTGGTCAAGCGAGCTGCCGTAGGCGATGAGGCCGCTGCGCGACAGAGCGCCGTAGCTGGGCTTGAAGCCGATGACGCCGCAGAACGCGGCCGGCAGGCGCGCCGAGCCACCCGTGTCGCTACCCAGCGCCACAGGCGCGGCCCCGCAGGCCACGGCGGCGGCAGAGCCGCCGGAGGAGCCGCCCGCCACGCGCTCGGGGTCGTGCGGGTTGCGCACCGCCCCGAAGGTGCTGTTCTCGTTGCCCGAGCCCATGCCGAACTCGTCGAGGTTCGACTTGGCTATCACCACTGCGCCGGCCCGCACCAGGCGCTGGACCACGGTGGCGTCGTAGGGCGGCACGAACTCGGCGAGGATCCTGGAGCCCGCGGTGGTGCGGATGCCGGCGGTGGCCAGGTTGTCCTTCACTACCAGAGGTACGCCCGCGAAGGCGCCCACGTCCTCACCGGCCGCCAGCCGCTCGTCTATTCGCTGCGCGGCCGCCAGCGCCTGCTCATCAGCCACCGTCACGAAAGCGTTGGTCAGCTCCTGAGCTGCGTACGCGCGCTCGAGCGCGGAGCGGGTGACCTCCACCGCGCTGACCTGGCCGCTGCGCACCTGCTGGGCGATGTGCACGCCCTGTTCGCCACCGTTCATGCGCCGGAGCATAACAACCAGAAGCGAGGCGCCAGCCGCCTGCGGGGCCAGCTCCGCCGCCCCGATGTTCAGAAACCGTCGTCGTTGGGGCTGGGGAGGGCTATATCATGACCACCGATGGCAGGGCCGCTTCCACCGGCTGATGAGGCGCACGCAGACGCGCGGATCAGCGGGGGTCAGTTTGCGCGTGGCGAACAGGTCGCGCGGGCGCACGCGTCTGCCGCGCCCTCTCTGCAGTCACCCAAGGGGCGCGCAGGCGTTCAGGCCTCGCGCGTGGTCAGCGCCGGCGCGACCGACGCCGGCCGCGTGCGCAGCCTCAATCAGGATTACTTCTTCGTGGGTGAGCTGCCGGGCCGCGGCCACCTGGCCGTGGTAGCCGACGGCATGGGCGGGCACACGGCGGGCGAGGTCGCCAGCCGGCGCGCGGTCGAAACGATGGTGGAGTCGCTCAGGCGCAGCCGCGCTCAGCCGCCCGTGGCGCTGGCCCGCGCGGCGCAGGCGGCTAACGTCGAGGTGTACAACTACGCGCTCGAGAACCCGCAGAACAAGGGCATGGGCACCACCCTTACGGCGGTCCTCATAGACGACCAGGTGGGCCTGGTGGGCCACGTGGGCGATTCGCGCGCCTACCTGGTGCGTGACGGCGTGGCCACGCGCCTGACGGTGGATCACAGCTGGGTGGCGGACCGGGTGCGCCAGGGGCTCCTCAGCGAGGAGGAAGCCAAGCGGCACCGCTGGCGCAACGTCATCACTAACGCCATCGGCGCCACTCCCACGTTCCGGCTCGACGTGCTGTACTTCAACGTGCTACCGAACGACATGGTGGTAGTCGTGAGCGACGGCGTGAGCATGCTCCTAGACGAGAAGCGCATAGCCCAGGTGGTCTCCGGCACCGATCCGGACACCGCCACCGCGCAACTCTTGGCCGAAGCTAACGAGCGGGGCGCGCCCGACAACCTCACGGCCGCCGTGCTACGGATCGACGAGGTGGCGTTCAGGCCCAAACATTACGACCTGCCCGGCACTCCGCTGGAGGCCGAGTCGGTAGACATCGGCGAGACGCTCTCTGGCATCCGGCGCGTGGAG
The DNA here is from genome assembly GCA_041676665.1 of Trueperaceae bacterium. GTDB lineage: Bacteria > Deinococcota > Deinococci > Deinococcales > Trueperaceae > JAAYYF01. The sequence continues at coordinate 28,600 of JBAYRM010000003.1, read as the reverse complement.
GACGGCTACCCCAGCAACGGCCCGCTGCAGCGGCTCAAGCGCCACGCCTGGTACCCGTACCGCTTCTGGATCCTGGGCTCGGCGTACCTGGTGGTGCTGCTGGCCCTGTTCCTCATCTGGCGTAGTTGACACCGCCCACCAGCGCGGCTAAAGGCGCGCGGCGCCTGTTAGCCTGTGGCATGAAAGAGATCCTCGCAACCAAGAACGCTCCTGAAGCCATCGGCCCTTACTCGCAGGCAGTGAAGGTCGGCGACCTCATGTTCACGGCTGGGCAGATAGCCCTGAACCCCGACGGCTCCTGGGCCGGCGGCGACATCACGGCGCAGACCACGCGCGTGATGGAGAACCTGAAGGGCATCCTGGACGCGGCGGGCGTGGGGTTCGACAAGGTGGTCAAGACCACCTGCTTCCTGAGCACCATGGACGACTTCGCTGCCTTCAACGAGGTGTACGCCCGGTACATGGGCGAGGGGCTGCCCGCGCGCAGCACCGTGGCGGTGGCTGGCCTTCCGAAGGGCGGGCTGGTCGAGGTGGAGGCCGTGGTCCTGCTGCGCTGAGGGCCGCGCTTAGCGCATAGTTGGGGCCGCGCCGGGATAATCCGGCGCGGCCCTTTCTCTCTCTCTCTCTCTCTTGACCCTGCTGCCTATGCGCGCGGCCCAGAACGCGGCCGCACGTTCAGGCCGCGGTCAGTTGCGTTGCCACACGAGCTCGCGCTTGACCTGCTCGATGGCTTCGGTGATGGGGATGCCGCGCGGGCACGCCTCGGTGCAGTTGTAGGCGGTGCGGCAGCGCCACACGCCGTTCATGCTGGAGAGGATCTCTACGCGCTGCTTGGAGCCCTGGTCGCGCGAGTCGAACAGGAAGCGGTGAGCGTTGACTATGGCGGCGGGGCCGATGTAACGCCCGTTGGTCCAGAAGATGGGGCAGCTGGAGGTGCAGGCGGCGCACAGGATGCACTTGGTGGTCTCTTCGAAGCGGGCGTGCTCCTCGGCCGACTGCAGCCGCTCGCGCGGGGGGGCGGGGTCGTCGTTGATCAGGTAGGGCACGATGGACTTGTAGGCGTCGATGAACGGCTCCATGTCGACGATCAGGTCGCGCAGCACGGGCATGCCGGGCAGCGGCTCGACCTCGATGCGCTCGCCTAAGTCCTTGACCAGCACCTTGCAGGCCAGGCGGTTGCGGCCGTTGATCTTCATGGCGTCGGAGCCGCAGATGCCGTGAGCGCACGAGCGCCGGAAGCCCAGCGAGCCCTCCTGCTCCCACTTGATCTCGTTCAGCACGTCTAGAACGCGGTCCATGGGCTCAACGTCGACCTTGTACTCCTGCCAGCGGGGGCGCGGATCGACGTCGGGGTCGTACCTCTTGATGCGTACCGTGATGTTCATCATCTACCTCAATACACCCGCGGCTTCGGCTCGTAACGGCCGAGCGTGACAGGCTTGTACTCAATCCTGACGCCGTTGCCTTCCTTGTAGACCATGGAGTGCTTCAGCCAGTTATCGTCGTCGCGCTCCTTGTAATCCTCACGCGAGTGAGCGCCGCGCGACTCCGTGCGGTTGAGCGCCGCTTCAACCAGCGCCTGGGCGTTGTCGAGCATGAAGCCCAGTTCGATGGCCTCCATGAGCTCGGTGTTGTACCGCTTGCTCTTGTCTTCCACGCCGATGTTCTTGTAGCGCTCGCGCAGCGTCCTCAGTTCCTCGACCTGTTTGGTGAGCGTCTCGGCTGTGCGGAACACCGAGGCGTTGTCCATCATGGTCTTCTGCAGCTCCTTACGGAGGTGCGAGACGCGCTCGGTGTGCGGTCCGTTGAGGGCGGTGTCGAGCAGCTGCCGCGAGAGGTCCAGCGCGTCCTGCGGGATGGTGCCGAACTGGGCGGTCTCGGCGTAAGCGCTGCCGTTGCGGCCCGCGCGGCGGCCGAACACCAGCAGGTCACCCAGCGAGTTGGTGCCGAGTCGGTTGGCGCCGTGCAGGCTGGCGCACGCCACCTCGCCGGCGGCGTACAGGCCGGGGACTATCTTGTTCTCGCCGTCCCAGATGACGTTGGTGTCGATGGTGGTAGGGATGCCGCCCATGGCGTAGTGCGCCGTGGGCTGGATGGGCACCAGTTCCTTGACCGGGTCGACGCCGAGGTAGATGCGCGCGAACTCGGTGATGTCGGGGAGGCGCTCCTCGATGATGTGCGCGTCGATGTGCGTGAGGTCTAGGTGGATGTAGTCCTTGTTCGGGCCGGCGCCGCGTCCCTCACGGATCTCGAGGTACATGGCGCGGCTCACCATGTCGCGCGGGGCGAGGTCCTTGATGGTGGGAGCGTAGCGCTCCATGAACCTCTCGCCCTCGGAATTGCGGAGGATGCCGCCCTCACCGCGGGCGCCCTCGGTCAGCAGCACCCCGATCTTGTACAGGCCGGTGGGGTGGAACTGGAAGAACTCCGGGTCCTCCTGCGGGATGCCGCGGCGCCAGGCGATGCTCATGAGGTCGCCCGTGAGCGCGTGCGCGTTGGAGGTGACCTGGAACATGCGGCCCGTGCCGCCGGCCGCGATGATGGTGGACTTGGCCTGGAACACGTGCAGCTCGCCGGTGGCGAGCTCGTACGCCACCACCCCGCGGCACTCGCCGTCTTCGATGACCAGGTCCAGCACGTGGAACTCGTTGAAGAAGGTGACCTGGTCCTTGACCGACTGCTGGTACAGGGTCTGCAGGATCATGTGGCCGGTGCGGTCGGCGGAGTAGCAGGCGCGCTCTACGGGCGCCTTGCCGTGGTCGCGGGTGTGGCCGCCGAACTTGCGCTGCGCGATGCGCCCTTCGGGCGTGCGGCTGAACGGGAGCCCCATGTGCTCCAGCTCGTACACGGCGTCAATGACCTCTTCGGCGAACACGGCCGCCACGTCCTGGTCGGTCAGGTAGTCGCCGCCCTTAACGGTGTCGAACGCGTGCCACTCGGGGTGGTCCTCGCTGACGTTGCCCAGCGCGGCGCCTACGCCGCCCTGCGCCGCGCCCGTGTGCGAGCGGGTGGGGTAAAGCTTGGTTATCACGGCCACCGAAACGTTGGGGTTGTGCGCCGCGTAGCGGGCGGCCATCAGGCCCGCGCCGCCGGCGCCGACCACGATGACATCGAATTTATGAGCCCTGATCATCTTGTTATCTACGCCCTTCCTTACTGCGGCGGGGTGAGGTTGCGGATGGCGTCACCCATCTCCTCGAAGCTGAAAGCCCACAGCGTCATCACGCCGACCACGAAGATGCCGGCCGCCACCACGAAGAGGATGGTCTTGAGCCAGAAGCGGGTGCCGGGACGCTTGAAGTAATCCTCGATGCTGTAGCGGAGGCCGTTCACACCGTGCAGCAGCGCGAAGCCCAGGAGGAACGAGTCGAACACCTTGACGCCGGGTTGAGCCAGGCGCTGCGCGGCGTACTGGTAGTCGATGGTGCCGGCGTCGACCAGGATGTTGTTGATGAACACGTGCGCGCCGACCAGGAACACGAGGAACAGGCCGCTGATGCGCATGAACACCCACCAGCCGAGCTCGGCACTGGTGGAGAACGTCTGGCGCGCCTGCGAGTAAGTGCGAGGGCGTGCGGTCTTGCTGGCCATCATGCACCTCCCTTGAGGATCTCGGGCACGATCTTGAAGAGCACCGGGATGCCGATGGCAGTCACCAGCGCGAGGACGGTGTACCACATGGCGCGCTGGTACTTGACGCCCCAGCCGGTGAAGTCCATGAGGATGATGCGCAGGCCGTTGAGGGCGTGGTAGGTGACTGCGGCGATGATCAGCACGAGCCCCACGCGGAACGGCCACTGGTGATAGAAGAACAGGAACGCGTTGAACGGCCCGTCGGGGCCGAACATCACCAGGCTGATGTCGAAGACATGCAGCAGCAGATAGAGGGCCAACGCCACACCAGATATGCGGTGCAGGAAGAAGGCCCACTGACCCTCGCGACCTCGGTACATTCGGAAAACCTCCCAGGGCCGGCCCCAGCGGTTCCGACCTCGTCTGTGGGCGATTCTATCACCGCCCTCATGTAGCTCATCCTCCGGTAAGGGTGGCACAGGGCCAACGACGACAGGCGTGCAGCACGCCACACCGCGCCGTCCGGACGCTCATGGGGCCGCTGGCAGCGCGGTCATGAACCGCGCCCGGCGCCCGGTACTGGTAAGGTCTACAACACTGTGTTGCTAGCTTTTGACCTCGACCGCACGCTCCTCACCGAGGAGTACGAACTACCGCTCAACATCCTCGACGCCATTCACAAGGCGCGCGCCAAGGGGCACATCGTTACCGTGCTCACTGGCCGCCAGTACGGCTCTGCCCGGCCGTACATCGAGCAGCTCGAGGTTGACGTTCCGAGCAGCACCAACCACGGCGCCCGCGTGCGCAACCCGGACGGGTCCGAACTGCGCCGCGTGCTCATGGAGGGCGCTTACGCCGATCAGCTCCTAGCCGACTTCTTGCACGACGCTCACCTGGAGTTCTCCGCCGTCATGGACGACACGCTGTACGTGCGGGACCCCGCCCACGAGCGCTGGAACTGGGTTCACGCTTCCAGCCGCGTCATCACGCATTACCAGGCGGGCACTGTGGCTGAGTACGACAAGGTCGTCTTCCAGGCGGGCCACATGGCGCGCAGCCAAGAGATCTACCAGCTCATCGGCCGCACGCATCCGGACGTGATCCGTTACCTGTGGGGCGACGGCTTCCTGGAAGTGGTGCCGCCGGGCGCCGACAAGGGTAGCGCCCTGGCCTACATTGCCGACAAGTTGAACGTGCCGCGCTCCGAGGTGGTGGCGTTCGGCGACGGCGCCAACGACATAACCATGGTCGATTGGGCGGGCACGGGCGTGGCGGTGGGTCCGCACGCGCACGCGGAGGTGCTGGCGGTGGCCGACCAGCACATAGACTCGCCCGAAGAGGGCGGCGTTGCCGACTGGATCAAGCGCAACCTGCTTTAACTTAGGCTTTCAGGCTCGTGCCATGTTGGGGCGTCTGGTGAACGCTCGGTCAGCGTTCGGTCAGCGCCTCTAGGAACTCTTGGCGGGTGCGTGCGTCGTCGCGGAAGGCGCCGCGCATGGCGCTGGTGCGGGTGGTGGAGCCCTGCTTCTCGACGCCGCGCATCATCATGCACATGTGGCTCGCCTCGGTGACCACGGCCAGCCCGCGCGGCTGCAGCACCTGAACCAGTGCGTCGGCCACCTGCGAGGTAAGGCGCTCCTGCAGTTGCAGCCGCCGCGCGAACACGTCGACCACGCGCGCGAACTTGGAGAGGCCCAGCACCTTCTTGTCGGGGATGTAACCGATGGCGGCCTTACCGAAGAACGGCAGCATGTGGTGTTCGCACAGCGAGTAGAACTCGATGCCCTTCACGACCACCATCTCGGAGCCTTCGGCGTCGAAGAGGGCGTCGTTAATTACGACGTTCAGGTCGGCGCGGTAGCCGGCGGTGATGAAGTGCAGCGAACGCGCCACGCGCTCCGGAGTCTTGAGTAGCCCCTCGCGACCGACGTCCTCGCCGAGCCCCGTGATCAACTCTGCGATCAGGGGGGCCAGCGAGTCGTCGCCGGCTTCGTCGAACTCGGGTGCACCCAGGTGGTGCGCGGTGTTGGGTTCTGACATGGTGCCGTCGATAGTAGCAGTCCCCGACATGGCTTACGGTCCTCGGGCAGACGGAGATACACTCGTTGGCGTGCGCCTAGAACGTTACGACAGTTACGCCACCGAGTTCCGCGCCGAGGTGCGCCGGGTGCGCGCGAACGAGCGCGGCACCTGGTTGCTTCTAACGCGCAGCGCCTTCTACCCCACCGCCGGCGGCCAGCCTCACGACACTGGCGTGCTGAGCGTGGCTGGCGCCGCGCTGAGGGTGACGGACGTGCAGGCCGACGAGCACGGTGTGTGGCACCTGGTGGAGGGACCGCTGCCCGACGAGGTGGCAGCCATGGAAGCCGCTGGAGAGGCTGCTGAGGTCCCAGCGGGCGCCGCGGTTCATGGCGTCATCGACTGGCCGCGCCGCTACCGGCACATGCAGCGCCACACTGCGCAGCATCTGCTCTCTCAGGCGCTGGTGCGCACGAACCCTGATTACGGCACGCGCTCCGTGAGCATGCGCGGCGCCGACTGCACCATCGACTTTGGGGGCGAGGTCGACGAGGCGAGCCTAGCGGCCGTGGAGGCGGAGGCCAACCGCGCCGCCCGCCAAGCCCTTTCGGTCATGTGCTTCGAGGTCGACGACGCGCGCCTTGGCGAGTACCGCCTGCGCCGCCCGGCCCAGGTGCGCGGCATGGTCCGGCTGGTAGCCATCGGTGATTACGATTTGGTGGCGTGCGGCGGCACCCACCTGAGGAACAGCGCCGAGGCGCTGCCGCTCAAGATCGTGGGCCTGGAGCGCGTGAAGGGCGGCACCAACCGCCTGACGTTCCGCGCGGGTGAGGAAGCACAGGCGGACTACGGCGCCAAACACGTGGTGGCCAACCGGTTGGGAGTGGCGCTGAGCGCGCCGGCGGAGGAGTTGGTGGAGCGGGTCGAGAGGCTGCAGGCCGACCTCGCGGAGCTGGGGCGCCAACTCGCGGCCACTCGGCTGGCGCAGGCTGCGGCCGTAGCCCAACGTCTCTCGGCGGAAGCCCAGGGCGGTGTGGTATCCGCCTATCTAGCCGGCGACGAGGCCGACCTGTTCGCTGAGCTGGTCGACGTGTTGCAGCGGGAGCCGGGTCTGGTGAGCTTGCTGGCCGCTCCCGAGGCAAGCGGCAACCGGGTGCGTTTCGCGTTCCTGGCCGGGCCCGGCGCAGCTACCGACGTGCGACCTGCCCTCAGTTCCGCGCTGGCAGCATTGGGCGGCCGGGGCGGAGGGCGGCCAGACAGGGCGCAAGGCGCGGCCCAAGCCGATGCAGAGCAGGCTCGTACCGCCCTGTCAACGGCAGCGGCCCAGTTGCGGAAGTAGAAGCGCTTTGGCAGCTGCCTAAGCGCTCCTGCACGGCGCGTGCGGGGCACCGGATACTGAACGGAACGTGATTCGGTGCTAGATTCTAAGGAGTACCGGCCGCGGTCGCGGCCTCGGAACAACTTGGCAGCGACCCCGCCGGCGCGCCGGCCTGCTTATCAGGCCGCCTACACCTAGGAGGGAACATGCCTGCCGTTAAGAACCGTCTACAGGACGTGAAGATAGATATCAAGGCCAGCGCTCGCGAGGCGCTGGTGGAGATACTCAACCAGGCTCTCGCCGACACCGCGGACCTCACCAGCCAGTTCAAGCAGGCGCACTGGAACGTGCGCGGCATGGACTTCTGGCAGTTCCACCAGATGTTCGACGCCATCCACGAGGCTCTGGAGCCGTTCGTGGACGAGCTGGCCGAACGAATTAACACGCTGGGCGGCGTGGCCATGGGCACCGTGCGCATGGCGGCCTCGAGCAGCAGCCTCAAGGAGTTCCCTAACGGCTTCGGCGACAGCAAGAAGTTCACGACCGAGCTGCGGGACCGCCTGGCGGCCTACGCCAAGAAGACGCGCGAAGCCATCGACGAGGCCGAGAAGCAGGAGGACGCCACCACGGCCGACCTCTTCACGGAAATCTCGCGTGCGGCCGACCTACAGCTGTACTTCCTGGAGTCTCACCTGCACTGAGCTTGGCGCAGCGGGCGGCGCCGGCGTCACGCCTCGGCGCCGCCTGAGCCCTCGAAATCCCTGAGCGCGCTGGACTCCAGCACCTTGGCGGCCACGTAGATTGGTGCGCCGGTGCGCACGGCGATGGCCATGGCGTCAGAGGGGCGGGCGTCGACCTCGATAGCCACCCCGGCACGCTCGAGCACCAGGTAGGCGTAGAAGGTGCCCTCCACCAGGTCGGTGATCTCGACCCTGGTGAGGGGCGCGTCGAGCATCTCTAGCAGCGAGACGAACAGGTCGTGCGTTAGGGGTCTCTCCATCCGCTCGCGGGAGCGGCCAGCCGCGATGCTGATGGCTTGCATGGCGTCGATGTGTATGGGCAGAAGTTCGCCGTTGGGGGCCCGCAACAGGGCAAGGAACTGATTCTCGTCGCCTGACACGGCGATATCCTCGAGTTCGACCTTGACCATGCCGGTCATCATAGCGCGGGCTACGGTAAGCTTCTCGGCATGCTCGAGCCGGTCATCGGCCTGGAAGTACACCTCGCACTGCGCACCCGCACGAAGCTGTTCTGCGGCTGCCCCACGAGTTTCGGCGGCGAGCCGAACGTGAACACGTGCCCCATCTGCTTAGGCCTCCCGGGTACCCTGCCGCTCCTTAACGAGCAGGCGCTCGAGCTGGCACTGGCGTTCGCCGCCGCGCTGGGCTGCGAGATCCCGCCGGTTACGCACTGGCACCGTAAGCACTACTTCTACCCGGACGCCCCGAAGAACTACCAGTTGAGCCAGGACGACGTTCCCGTGGGCCTGGGCGGGCACATCGACGTGCCCGGCGGCCGCCGCATCCGCATCACGCGCTGCCACCTAGAGGAGGACGCGGGCCGCCTGGTGCACCCCGCTTACGCGGACCACTCGCTGGTGGACCTCAACCGGGCCGGCTCGCCGCTAATCGAGATGGTGACCGAGCCCGACATCCGTTCGGCCGAGGAGGCGCGCGACTTCCTGGCGGAGGTTCGCGGCATCGCGCAGGCGCTCGGCGTGTCGGACGCCGCGCCCGAGGAGGGCAAGATGCGCGCCGACGTGAACATCTCGCTGCACGTTCCCGGGCAGCCGTACGGCACCAAGGTCGAGGTCAAGAACCTCAACTCGTTCAGGAGCGTGGCCGCCGCCATCGAATTCGAAACCAAGCGGCAGACGCAGCTGCTCGAAGCTGGCAAGGTCGTTAACCAGGAAACACGCGGCTGGAACGAGGGCGGGCAGAAGACGTACCTCATGCGCACCAAGGAGGCGGCCGCCGATTACCGTTACCTGCGCGACCCCGACATCCCGGCGGTGGTCATCTCTGATGAGCGCAGGGCCGCCGTGCTGGCCTCGCTGGCGGAGAAGCCAGCCGCTAAGGCAGCGCGCTACGTGGCGGCTGGGGTGCGTCCCGCCGACGCTCGCAGCATCGCTTACGACGTGGACGCTGCCGCGTTCTTCGATGCGGTGACGCCGAGCTACCAGGGCGACGCTCAAGCAGTTGCCAACTGGATGTCCGAGGTTGCAGGCAGGTTGCACGCGGTCGAGCTGAGCCTGCCGCAGAGCGCCTTAACGCCTTCGAACCTGGTGCGGCTAATGACTCTGGTTGATGACGGCACCGTTTCGGCCACCGCCGCCAAGGAGCTGCTGGCGGACGTGGTGAACGGCGAGGATCCAGGCGCCCTGGTAGCCAGCCGCGGCCTGGCGCAGGTGAGCGATGAGGGTGAGCTGGGATCGCTGGTTGACGGGGTGTTGACGGCCAACCCGGACCTGGTTGAGCGCGTGCGCGCCAACCCTAACGCCATCAACGCGCTGTTGGGCAAGGTCATGCAGGCCACGAAAGGAGCCGCCAAGCCAGACTTGGCTCGGCGGCTCTTAGAGGAACGGTTGAAGTAGGGGCTGGCGCGGCCCCCGTTAGGGGGTTATGGGGCGGCTACGCAGCCGCAAGGTCCCTGTTCGCCCTGCGGACCCTGCGGACCCTGTTCACCCTGCGGACCCTGTATACCCTGCGGGCCCTGTGGGCCTACCTCGCCCTGATCGCCTTGAGGGCCCTGCGGCCCGGTCGCACCGGTGGCCCCAGTGGCACCCGGCAGGCCTATCGGACCCTGCGCACCCGCCGGGCCCGTCAACCCAATCGGACCCTGCGCACCCGCCGGGCCCGTTAAACCGATAGGGCCTTGCGGACCTACTTCACCCTGCTCACCTTGGAGCCCCTGTGGGCCAGTCAGCCCAATGGGACCCTGGGGACCAGTCAGCCCGATGGGACCCTGGGGACCAATCTCGCCCTGTTCGCCCTGTGGCCCCTGCTCACCTTGCGGACCTTGCGGACCGGTTAGCCCTTGCGGGCCCTGTAACCCCTGCGGCCCCTGCTCACCCTGTTCACCTTGCTCGCCTTGCGGTCCACGGGGCCCTAAGGCACCCATAGGCCCGATCGGGCCCCTGATACCGACCGCGCCCATGGCTCCCTGAGGTCCAGCCGGGCCGATCGGGCCCGTTTCGCCGGTTTCGCCCTGCGGGCCTTGGGGCCCCTGCGGCCCGGCGGGGCCCACGCAGTCCTGTGCGTCCCAGATGCCGTCCTGGTTTAGGTCCTCTTCGAAGTCACCCATGCCGTTGCCGTTCAGGTCCCAGCACGCCAGGCCGGGGGCTCCAGCTGCGCCAGCTGCACCGTCAGCGCCGGCCGCGCCAGCCGGACCAACGGGCCCAGCGGGGCCCATCTCACCGGCCGGTCCGGCCGGACCGGCGGGACCCGTTTCGCCTGCGGGTCCTGCGGGCCCTTGCGGCCCGACCGGACCGGCCGCCCCCGGTTCGCCTGGCGCGCCGGGCTCGCCTTGCAGGCCGCGCTCACCGGCCGGGCCCTGCGGACCTACTGGCCCGACGATAGCTCCAGCTGCGATGTCGGCCCTGACCTGAGCGATCTCGGCGCTCATGGCGCCCAGGCGCTCGACGACGGCGTCCTCGCCGCACTCCAGCTTGGCGTCCACCACTTCGACTGCCTTGCTGAGCAACAGCGCTGTCTGGTACCCGGTGAGGAACTCGTCGCCGTTCAGGATGCCTTCCGGGAAGGCGTCCCTAACGCCGAGCTCGGCCACGCGCGCAGCGGCGCCAGCAGCCCAGTGGTCTGCAGGCACGTCGCTGAACGCGAAGCCTGGGTCGCTGGCGCCCGCACCGAAGTCGGTGCAGCCGGTGGCCAGGTCGATCCGGGTGAGGAGCCGTTCGACTAGCACCGCCGCCTGGTAGCCGGTAACGGCGCCGTCACCGAGGAACGAGCCGTCTGGGAAGCCCGTATCGACCCCGGAGCCGTTGAGGTTCGCCACGGCGGAGCGCCCCCAGTCGCTGCCTGCAACCTGCGTGATTCCGAACGCCACCAAAAGTAGCGCGGCCAACGCGAACACGTACCTGCGCATCACCCACTCACCCTTCCTCACGACCGGCAACTCCAGCGTCTCCGTACCGGCCGGCGCGCTTGCAGAGTTTCGGACTACTAACCTAACCTAGTCCAATAGTGTCAGTTACACACTCCCAGTGCTTCTATTACATCACCTCAGACAAGGGCCCAACCTTCGTCCCTCCACCCTGCCCGCGTCCAAAGCCGATAATGTGGCCGTGCTGATGTCGCGCCTCGCCCGCCTAAGCCTCTTCATGCTCGTCTGCGCTCTCTTAGCGGTGAGCGGAGCCCAGTCAGCACTACCGACGGAGGCCGCTGAGGCCCTGCGTGACGCCCAGACCGCCGCCACGGAAGCCATGGCCGCGTACCAGTCGCATAGGCCCGATCAGCCGCTGTGGCGCGACGCCTTCAGAGCCGCCGAACGAGCCCGCGACCTGGCCCCAGGCAGACCGGAGCCGCTGCGGTTCCTGGCGCAGGCGTACGGCATCACGGGGTGGACCGGGCCCGCCTGGGACGCGTGGCAGGCGTACCGGGCAGCGGGCGGCAGCATGGACGCCAGCGCCCGCCTGGAAGCCGCGGCCGCGGCCAGCTCACTCGGCTACAACGCGTTCGCAGCAGGCAACTCGCAGCGCGCCGCCGAGCTGCTCAGCGCCGCGTTCGAGTTCGACCCGAGCAACCTCCAGGTCGCCGCCGTTCTCGGTCAGGCCGAGCTCAACAACGGCAACCTGGGCGCCGCAGCCACCTACCTAGCCATGGCCGTCGAAGCTGTTCCTAGCGTGGAGCCCCTGCTGGTACGCGCACGGCTGGGCGCCAACTTCGGCCTTGAGGCAACCGATGCGTACCTCGAAGGCGTGAGGCTGTTCGCCGAGGGCGACTACGCGCTGGCTCTGCAGAGGTTCGATAGCGCCACCAGCGCCGCGCCGAACTTCGCTGAGGCAGTTCGGGGCGCCGCCGCGTCAGCCGGGCAACTCGGGTTTGAAGAACGTGCTCGGGGCTCGTGGGAAACGCTGGCAGAACTGAGGCCCGACGACCAAGAGGCTAACGAGGTGCTCGCCTACTACGCCGAGCTTGACGCACTGCGCGAGGATCCGGAGCCCGAACCCGAACCGGAACCCGAACCAGAGCCCACACCTCAACCGGAACCTACGCCAACGCCAGAACCCGCACCTGAGCCTGAACCCGAGCCCACACCCGCGCCGGAACCCGAACCGGAACCGCAGCCCGAACCCGAGCCGGAACCAGAACCGGAGCCCGAGCCCGAGCCGGAACCCGAACCGGAACCCGAACCGGAGCCGGAACCAGAACCGGAGCCGGAGCCAGAACCGGAGCCCGTGATCGAGCCGGCCCTGCCGCCTGCGCTTACGCCGCTACCGGAGCCGGCGCCGATACCGTCGCCGCCCAGCCAGACCGGCTCGACGCTCGACCTGGTCAACGCTAGTGTGCGGGCCGTGAAGGCGTCCGACGGTGGGCAGGGCGCGTTCATCTTCCTCGAGCCCGCTGACGCCGCCTTCCTCAACCTAGCGACGCCTGTCGCGTACGCCTCCGGCACGCTCCATGTACAGATTCAGGTAGGTGCCAGGCCCAGCACCGAGCCGGTGTCGTTGCAGTTCTGCATCGTGCCCGGCGACTTCACTGTGGTCAGTCCCCTCTGCACCGACACCAGCACCCTGCTGCTCCCCACGTCGGGCACCATCAGCACCTTGGTACCCATGACGCGACTGGAAGACGGCGCCGTCGACTGGCGGCAGGGCATCTCGCAGCTGCTGGTGGTGCTGCGCGACGGACTTGGGCGGCCGCTGGACGACCGCTACACCCGCGAGTCAGACGGCTCCCCCATCGACCTCGGGCCCTACTTCCCGCTGCAGCTCACCGTAAGAGCTGCACTGGTCGCCCCCGGCGGCGCCTTCTCAGGTTGGTAACGGCCTAGAGCTCAGCGGCCAACGCCCACGTACTGCAGGCCCACGCCCTCGACCTGGTGGCGCTGAAGCAAGTTGCGCGCGTCGAGAATCAGGTCACCCCGCATGGCGGCAGCCATGTCGGCCAGTGGCAGCCTGCGGTACTGGTTCCAGTCGGTCACCACCACCACCGCGTCGCAACCGCGCGCCAGGCTCACCTCGTCGTACAAGTACTCCACCGGCAGGTTAGGGAAGTGACGCTGGGCCGATGGCACCGCGATCGGGTCGTGCGCGCGCACCACGGCGCCGCGGTCGTGCAGTTCCTCGATCAGGGTCAGCGCGGGAGAGTCGCGCATGTCGTCGGTGTTGCCCTTGAACGCCAGACCCAGCAGGCCGATGGTGGTGCCGCGCAGCACCTTCAAGTGGCGTTGCAGCTTGTCGACCACGAACAGGCGCTGCCGCCGGTTCACGTCGATCGCGGAGCGCACCAGTTGCAGGTCGTAATCGTAGGTGTTGCCGAGCGCCAGCACCGCCTTCGTGTCCTTACCGAAGCAGCTGCCGCCCCAGCCGATACCGGCGTTGAGGAACTTGCCGCCGATGCGCTGGTCGAGGCCGATGGCGCGCGCCACCTCGGTGATGTCGGCTCCCACCTTCTCGGCCAGGATGGCGAACTCGTTGATGAAGCTGATCTTGGTGGCCAGGAACGAGTTGGCGGCGTACTTGGTGAGTTCCGCGCTGGTAGCCGTGGTCGTGATGAGCGGCGGCAGGTCGTAGCGCTCGGGGCGCGGCGAGCCCGGCGGCGGTTCGAAGGTCTGCTCGAGAATAGGCGCGTACAGCTCGCGCATGAGACCGGTAGCGAAGGGGGAATCGGCCCCGATGACGATGCGGTCCGGGTACAGGGTGTCCGCCACAGCGCGGCCCTCCGCCAGGAACTCCGGGTTCGAGACCACGTGCACCTCGGCCTCAACGCCACGCGAGTTGAGCCTGCGGCTGATGATGCCCTCCACGTGCCTGGCGCTGCCCACGGGAACGGTCGACTTGTTCACCACCACCAGGCGCGCCCCGGGCTGCACGCGGTCGGCCAGCTCGGTGGCGGCCGCGTCCACGTACGAGAGGTCAGCGTCGCCGTTCTCCTTGGACGGGGTGCCAACGGCGATCATCACCACGCCGGTGCCGCTCAAGTCGGGGATGTCCGCGCGGAAGATCGAGTTACGTTTCCCGGCCGCCATGATCTCGGCCAGGCCGTCCTCGTGGATGGTGGGAACGCCAGCCTCGAGCTTCTCGATGATCGCTTCGTTCTTGTCGATGAACGTTACGTCGTGCCCCAGGTATGCCAACGCGGTACCCGTAGTAAGGCCAACGTAGCCAGTTCCGATGATGGTGACTTTCATGGAGTCATCGTAAGCCACCGCGGTTGGCGGCACGCGCCCGCCGGGGCCCTCGTCTAGCCGGCGACCGCCGCGTTGCGCTACCGTACGGGCACAAGCTCGAAGAGCAGGCCAAGCAAGTTCGCCACACGGCGCCGGGGGGCGCGGTTACGGGGGAGAACATGCCACACGTCGGCGGAATCGTTACGCGCGCCAGCATCACGGTTGCGCTATGCGCACTAGTGCTCGTAAGCCTCACGAACTCGCGGGCGCAGGGAGGCCAGCCGAGCACTGACGCCAGCCCGGCGCCCCTAACGAGCGCGAACGGCATGACCGCGTCGTACATCTGCGTGCACGACCTCACGCTGGCGCTGCAGGTGGCGTCGCCCGAACTGGCGCTGCGCACGGCCGAGGTGGCGCGGCGCGAAGGCGAGCTGCGCCTAGCCGAGCTGGGTCTCGCTTCGGCCGTCACGGTCAGCACCGAGCTGGAGCTGGGCGCCAACCTGGCCCGGGACCCGGAGCCCGCCTGGAGCCCGACCTTGCAGATGGACGCCGGGCTCAACTACCGCTACGACGCGGTGGCCATCGCCCGGGCCCGCGTCGCACTTGCAACCGCGGTTCGTAGAGAGGCGGCGCAGCAGCGCGCCGACGTGCTGGAAGCGCTCTTGAGCCTCAGCCAACTGCGGGCGGCCCAGCGCCTCGCGGCCCAAACCGACACCACCGCGGCGGAGGCCGAGAGCCTGGCGGCCTCCGTCAGGCAGAGCGCGGCCACTGCCTACCCGGCACAGGCTGGTGCCGACTCGGGGGCGGAGCCAAACACCACCCCGCCCGACCTGGCGCTCAACATCCGCGAGCTCGACCTAGCCGCCGCACGCGCACGCGCCACCGCGGCAGGGAGAGCGGCCGACACCGCCGGCGCGCTGGCCGCACTGCAGCGGCTGGGCGTTACAGCCAGCGACCTGTTCGAGGTGAGCGGCGCGCAACGCACCGCTGGCCCTGCAGAGTGCCTGACGCTGCCCGCCGCCCCGCTTGGCCGAGCGCTCGGGCCGGAACTACCCCAGCCTCAAGCGCACAGCGCCGCCGAGCGCCACTCGCTGCTACTAACCGTTGACCTCACGGCGGCGCAGCACACGCGCGCCGCTTTGGGCCCGCTGCGCGACCTGAGCCTCAGCGCGCACTACCAGGAGGGCGGAGCGCGCATCCTGGCTGAGGTCGAGCTCGACGGCGGCCGACCCGCGGCAGGCGTGAACGTGCGCTGGCGTCAGTCCTCCGCTCACAACTGGGGCGTGGGGGTGGCGGCGAGCATCAGGCTGGACGACACCATGGGAGCGGCACTGGAAGCGGCGCGCCAGCAGATGGAGGCCGCCCAGGCAGCCGTGCGGCAGTTCGACGAGGAGTTCCCCGCCCGAGCGGCCGCCGGGGTCGCTGCGGCTGAGTCCGCCTGGTTGCAGCTCGTTTTCGCGCTCGAGGCGGTGAGCATCGCCCAAGGGCGGCTCGCGCTGGCGATCGACGAGCGAGAAGTTGCGCGCAGCGAGCAGGTGCTCAGCCGCTCGCTCGACGCCTTGGAGCGCGAATACCAGGCGTACCTTAGGGCCCTGGGGCGTTACCTTAACGAGTTCGAACTGCCGTGGCGCCAGCTGGCGGTGCCTAACTAACCCGAACTCAGGCGTGCGAACGCGGCGGCAGGAAGATGTTGGCGATCTCGCCTAGCGGCACGAAGCGGTCGGCCATGTCTTGCAGCGCCTGGCTGGTGGCCTCGCGGAACGCCATGATCTCCACGCGCTTGCCGCGCTCCTGCGCCAGCTCCAAGAGCGGCACGAAGTCGCCGTCGCCGCTGGCCAGCACCACCACGTCAACGTGATCCAGGCTGCGAACGATGTCGGCAGCTATGCCCATGTCCCAGTCGCCTTCCAGCACAGGGACACCGTCGTCGTTAACGCGGTGCACGCGCACCTTGCGGCGCTTAACGCGGTAACCCAGCGCCGTGAGCTTGCCGATGAAACCGTAGGCGGTGGCGTCGCCGTCGCGCTCGACCACGTAAGCCGTGGCGTGACTCAGGCTGCGGCCGCGCGCGGCGTTGTCGAGCAGCGTCTGGTAATCAACAGCCGTGCCCATGTCGCGCGCGGCGTAGTAAAGGTTCTGGGTATCAACGAACAGCGCCACCCTTTGGTCGCGCCGTTCGCCCACCTGCAGGCGGGCCGGGTCCGTTGTCGTCACGACCCGAGTTTACCGCGGACCAGGTCCGCCCTCGGCCAGCCAGCGGCCCATGATCAGGTTGTCCTCGAAACCGGCGCCCTCGCCCCGCACCAGGCGCACCTGCCCGCGCTCGCGCCCCTCCAGTTCGAAACCCTCCGCCAGGTACAGAGCCACGGCCCCCTCGTTAGAAGCGCGCACGTTGAGGCTCACCTTCAGCGCCCCCACCCGCCCGCACCAGGCGTACGCCGCCTGCATCAGCGCCCGCCCCACGCCCTGCCTGCGGGCGCCGGGAGCCACCGCCAGGGTGAGCACCGCCACGTGCTCAAGCCGCTCCGCGGCGGGGCGGTGCAGCTCGAGCCAGCCGATGACCGACCCCTCCAGCGTGGCGACCAGGTAAAGCGAGCGGTCAGGAGCGCGTGAGCCCAGGCGCGCCGCCAGGTGGTTGAGGCTCTCGGCGGTGTCGTTGACGAAGAAGCCACCCTCGTCGTAGATGCCGGTGAGCAGCGCGTGCACGGCGGCGGCGTCGGAACGTGAGGCTTCCCTGACCCGCATGCGGTGAGTATAAGGGCGCCCCACTACCTGTCAGAGGAGCGGGTTACCGCCCGCGCGCCCCTGCTAAGCTATGTGCCGCCGCAGTGCGGCGCGCCCCGCAACCTCCTGGCACCCAGCTACTTTGGGACGCCAAGCCAGCGGCGGCAGCGCCCCCGCCGCGGACACACCGGAGGTCAGAAGTTGCGTAGTCTCGTATCCGCGGAATCCGTCACCGAAGGGCATCCCGACAAGCTCGCCGACCGGATCAGCGACAGTGTGCTCGACGCTATCCTCGAGTCTGACCCGGCGGCCCGGGTGGCGGCCGAGACGCTGCTGACGCGCGGGCTCGCCCTCGTCGCCGGCGAGGTGACGACCAGCGCCGACGTCGACGTTCAAGGCATCGTGCGCAAAGCCGCCCGCGAGGTGGGTTACACCCACGCCGAGTACGGCTTCGACGCGGACCACTCAGCCGTTCTCATAGCCCTCAACGAGCAGTCGCCAGACATCAAGATCGGCGTGGACAGCGCTACCGAGGCGGGCAGCGGCGACCCGTACGACCAGACCGGCGCAGGCGACCAGGGCCTCATGTTCGGTTACGCCATCGACGAGACCCCGGAACTGATGCCCTTGCCGATAACGCTGGCCCACCAAGTCGTGCGCCGCTTAGCGGAGGTAAGGCACGACGGCACCGTGCCGTACCTCAGGCCCGACGGCAAGGCGCAGGTGACCCTGGAGTACGAGGACGGACGGGCGCTACGCTTGGCGTCCGTGGTGCTATCGGCGCAACACCACCCCGACGTGAGCCGCGCCGACCTCGAGGGCGACCTGTTCCGCCACGTGCTGCAGGCCGTAGTGCCGGAGCGCATGCTCGACGAGAACACGCGCTTCCTCATCAACCCCACGGGCCGCTTCGTGGAGGGCGGACCGACCGCCGACGCCGGGCTCACCGGCCGCAAGATCATCGTCGACACGTACGGCGGCGCAGCCCCGCACGGTGGCGGCGCCTTCAGCGGCAAGGACCCCACCAAGGTGGACCGCTCCGCCAGCTATTACGCGCGCTACATCGCCAAGAACGTGGTGGCCGCGCAGCTGGCCACGCGCTGCCAGATACAGCTGGCGTACGCCATCGGCGTGGCCAAGCCAGTGGGCCTGTACGTCGAGACGTTCGGCACGGGCGTCATGCCCGATGAGCGCCTGGCGGACCTGGTGCAAGAGACGTTCGACGCCCGACCCGCCGCCATCATCGACCAGCTCGGCCTGCTTCGCCCGCTGTACGCGGCCACCAGCGCCTACGGGCACTTCGGCCGCAAGGAGTTCCCCTGGGAGGCAACGGACCGGGCCACCACACTGCGCGAGCTGGGGGCGCGGGTAGCTTGACTGCCGCCGCGAAGCCTCAACAACGCGACCCTCACGCCAATGCCGGCACTAACCCCCGTGGTAAAAGAAGGGCCATATGGCCAGAATAGTGCTGGGCAATCGCGAGGGCTCCTTCGCGATCCGTCAGGGGCGCCACGTGCTCGAGCGCCTCACTGACGAGTGGCCCGATCTTCACCTGACCCTGAGAACCGTAAGCGGCACCTCCGGCGAGTCGGCCGAGCCGCTGCTCGCCGCCTTGGAAGGCGGCCAGGTCGGCATGGCGCTCGTTCAGCTCGAGAGCCTGCCGTACCAGCTGCCGGAGGGCCTGACCCTGGTGGCGGTGACGCGCCGCGGCGAGGCGCGCTCCGCGCTGGCGGCGCGCGGCCGCGCCGGCCTGGCGGAACTGGCGGCCGGCACGCAGGTGGCTGTGCCCTCCCAGCGCGACGCCGCGTTCCTGGCCGCCGCCCACGGCGGGCTGGAGGCCACAGTGGTCGCGGACCACACCGAGGCGCTGGTGGGGCGCCTGGCGCGCGGCGAGTTCGGGGCGCTGGTGGTGCCGGCGCTGGCGCTCACCACGCTGGACCATAAGAACGCCATAGACGCCGTGCTGGAGGAAGCCGAGTTCACGCCAGCGCCCGGTCAGGGCGCGCTGGGCCTGCTGGCGCGCGCTGACGACGACGTGGCGTTCGAAGCTGCCTACTCGTTGCAGCACCGTCCCAGCTTCGACCGGGTGCGCGCCGAGCGCGCGTTCGCGGCGGCGCTGACGGGCCACACGGTCGGGGCGCTGGCTAGCGTGACCGACGACGGCGAGCTCACCCTGTTCGGCGCGGTGGTTCAAGGCGGCATGACCCTCCAGGCCAGCACCACCGGTGAGGCGCGTGAGGCCGAGGACCTGGGCCGCGAACTGGCTCAGGACGTGCTGGCGCAGCTGGCGGCGCTGTAACGCGCGGTTAGCTGGAGACCGCCTTGGCCGCGTTGCGCTCGGCGATGACCTTGTCGGCCACGTGCTGCGGCACTGCCTCGTAACGGTCGGACTTCAGCGAGAACGCGCCGCGCCCGCCCGTCATGCTGCGCAGGTCGGCCGAGTACGACTGAATCTCGGCCAGCGGCACGTGCGCCGAGACCACGCTCACGGAGCCCTCGCTGTCCATGCCCAGGATGCGGCCACGCCGCGAGTTGAGGTCGGAGATGACGTCGCCCGTGAAACGGTCCGGCACGCGCACCTTCACAAGCATCAGCGGTTCAAGCAGCACGGGCGAGGCCTGCTCGAAAGCCTCCCTGAGCGCGAACATGGCGGCGGACTGGAACGCCACGTCTTTCGAATCGACCGGGTGATCCTTACCGTCGTACACGGTGACCTTCACGTCCTGCACGGGGAAGCCGCCTAGCGGTCCCACCTCCAGGCCGGCGCGTGCGCCCTTCTCGCAGCTCGACTGGAACTGCGTGGGGATGGTGCCGCCCACCACCTTCCAGTCGAACTCGAAGCCGCCGCCGCGCGGCAGCGGATCGACCTTCAGCGCCACCTCCGCGAACTGCCCCGCGCCGCCCGACTGCTTCTTGTGGCGGTAACGGGCGTCGCCGGAGCCCTGAATGGTCTCGCGGTACGCGATGAGGGGCGAACTGGTGTCGACCTCGATGCCGCGCTCCGCCAGGGACGCCACGGCGATCTCTAGGTGAACGTGCCCCATGCCCCACAGCACGGTCTGCTTGGTGTCGGGGTTGCGTTCGAGTTGCAGCGTGGAGTCGGCGTCCAGCAGGCGGCTAAGGCCCTCGCCCAGCTTGTCCTCGTCGGCGCGCGTCTTGGGGTGCAGCGCCAGCGCCATCACGGGCGCCGGCAGGCGGATGGGCGCCAGCACGAAGCGGTTCTGCGGCGTGGTGAGGGTAGAGCCGGTCTTCACCTCGTCGGCCTTGGTTAGCGCCCCGATCATGCCCGCGCTGAGCTCAGGCACCTCGGTCAGGTCCTTGCCGTTGGGCACGTACAGGTGCGAGGTGCGGATCTCGGCGCCCGAGCGAGCGTCGACCAGGGCCGCGCCCGCCTTAAGCGAGCCAGACAGCACGCGCATCATGGAAACCTTGCCCAGGTACGGGTCGTTCACGGTCTTGAACACGCGGGCGCTAAACGGCTGATCGTCGCCCAGCGTGGGCGGCTCGCCCTCCTCCACCGGCAGCGGGGCGTGGTCGGCCACGTTACGCACGCCGTGCGTCAGGAAGTCGAGCAGCAGCGAGATGCCCATGGTGCGCGCTGCGGAGGTGAGCAGCACGGGCGTGAGCTCGTTACGCCGCACCGCCGAGTAGAACGCCGCCTTGAGGGCCTCGTCGTCGAGCTCGGCCTCCTCGAGGTACTGCATCATCAGGTCGTCGTCAGTCTCGACGATGGCCTCTACCAGGCGGTCGCGGTACTCGTCGGCCAGGCCCGCCACGTCGTCGGGAATGGGCACCTCGACCGGCTCGCCGTCGGGCCACTCGTACGCCTTCATGTTCAGCAGGTCAACGATGCCGCGGAAGTGCTCGGCCTGACCGATGGGTATTTGGATGGCGGCGATGTTGCCGGCCAGGGTGGCCTCGATGTCGGCCATGGTGCGGAAGAAGTCGGCGTTCTCGCGGTCGAGCTTGTTGATGACGAACATGGTCGAGAGCTCGCGCTCGAAGCTGGAGGTCCACACGCGCTCGGTGCCCACCGCCACGCCCGACACGGCCGAGACCAGGATGAGCGCGGCGTCGACCGCCGCCTGCGCCCCGCGGATCTCGCTAACGAAGTCGGCGTAGCCGGGGGTATCGATGATGTTGAAGCTGTCGCCCTTCCACTCGAACGGGTGGATGGTGGACCAGATCGAGATCTTGCGGCGCTTCTCCTCCGGGGTGTAGTCGGAGCGTGAGGTGCCCTCCTCTACCTTGCCGAGGCTCTGAACGGTCCCGGCGCGGTAGAGGATTGCCTCCGTGAGCGAAGTCTTCCCTGCGCCACTGTGCGACAGGACGGCCACGTTGCGGATCTGCGACATCTCGGCTTCCTTTCGGTGAAGCGGCGCTGGCGCCGCGCCTTCTTGCGCTCGGGCGAAGGGTTACAGGTTGCCTTCGAGTTTAGCACCGCGTCCGGCACGGTTACACTCGGTCATGGCGCTCGAGCGCGAACTCAAGTTCTCATCGCCGGAGGGCGTGGTGCCCGCCCTGCAGGAGTTGCAGGCGGCGCTCGCGCCGCTTGGCGCCGGCGCTACGGACCTGGGCGCGCGCGAGCACTCCGACGTGTACTTCGACGATCCCGCCAGCACGGTGCAGCGCGCCGGCATGGCGCTGCGCATCAGAACCACCGCCGGCGCGCGCGTGGCTACCCTCAAGAGCCGCGGCTCGGTCATAGCCGGGGTGCACGAACGCGACGAGTTCGAGGTAACGCTGCCGCCCGCCGCGGCTGGCGCCCCACAACAGTGGCCGGCGGGGTTCGCGCCGCTGCTGCCGCACACCGACATGAGCCGGTTGGCGCCGCACATGCTCATCAGCACCCTGAGGCACCGCTTCGCGCTCCTGCAGGACGGCGCGCCGGTAGCCGAGCTGGCGTTCGACGAGGTGGCGTGCCGCCCCGCCGCGGAAGTTGCGCTGAGCTACTCCATCGACGAGGTGCTGTTCCACGAGGTGGAACTCGAGGCGCTGGTCACCGGCAGCCGCCAGCCCGTCAGCGCCGCGCGCCTCTCCGAGTACGGCGCCGCGCTGCAGGAGCTGCTGCCCCTCTACCCGTCTGACATAACCAAGCTGGAGCGCGCCGCCACCCTGCTGGCCGCCTTCCTCGAGTAGGCGGGCGCGCCAGCCGCTTCACGCCCGAGCGCGTGCCCGCGGCCTGAGAAGCGCGTGGCTCAGGGCTATACTCCCTAGCATGAAAGCAAGCGCAGAAGGCTCCTCCACCGTCAGGGTCGCCGACCAGCCTCGTGACGAGGCTATCTTCTCCCTGATAGACAAGGAGTTCGAGCGGCAGAAGAGCGGCCTCGAACTCATCGCCTCCGAGAACTTCGTTTCGAGGCAGGTGCTCGAAGCTGTAGGCTCCGTGCTCACCAACAAGTACGCCGAGGGCTACCCGGGCAAGCGCTACTACGGCGGCTGCGAGGTTGTCGACGAGGTCGAGCAGTTGGCCATCGACCGCGCCAAGCAGCTGTTCGGCGCCAACTGGGCCAACGTCCAGCCGCACTCGGGCTCCTCCGCCAACTTCGGGGTGTACTACGCCCTGCTCGAGCAAGGCGACCGCGTGCTGGGCATGGACCTGGCGCATGGCGGTCACCTCACTCACGGTTCGCCCGTCAACTTCTCGGGCAAGTCGTACGAGGTGGCGGGTTACCCGGTCGACGAGGAGAGCGAGCTCATCGACTACGACGCCCTGCGGCGCGTGGCGCACGAGTTCAAGCCCAAGATGATCATCGCGGGCGCCAGCGCTTACAGCCGCGTCATCGACTTCGAGCGCTTCCGCGCGGTGGCCGACGAGGTGGGCGCGCTGCTGTTCGCCGACGTGGCGCACATCGCGGGCCCCATAGCCGCCGGGCTGCACCCGCACCCGCTGCCGCACGCGCACGTGGTCAGCAGCACCACCCACAAGACCCTGCGCGGCCCGCGCGGCGGCCTCATCTTCGGGCTCGACGAAGAGATCGGCAAGAAGATCGACCGCACCATCTTCCCCGGCATCCAGGGCGGCCCGCTCGAGCACGTGATAGCCGGCAAGGCGGTGGCGTTCCACGAGGCGCTGGCGCCCGGGTTCAAGGAGTACACGGCGCAGGTGCTGCGCAACGCTACCGAGCTGGCGCAGCAGATGGCCGCGCTCGGCTACCGCATCGTGTCGGGCGGCACCGATAACCACCTGTTCCTGGTCGACCTCAGGCCGCAGGGCATCACCGGCAACACCGCCAGCAAGCGCCTCGAGCGCGTGGGTATTTCGGTGAGCAAGAGCATGATCCCTTATGACCCGGAGAAGCCGTGGGTCACCTCAGGCATCCGCATCGGGACCCCGGCCATCACCACGCGCGGTTTCGGCACCGGCGAGATGCAGGCGGTGGCGCAGCTCATCCACCGCGGCATGCAGGGGGTAGACGTAGACAACGTCTCGCGCGAGGTGCGCGAACTGGCGTTGCGTCACGCCATGCCGTAGTTCAGCGGCGCCTTAGCCGTTCCATGGCCTCGCGCAGGCTCACGCGCATGCGCTCCACGGCGCGGGCTATCTGACCAAGTTCGTCGTCGCGGTCCAGCGCGACCTCGCGCTCGAGGTCGCCGTGGCTGATGCGGTCCGTGGCACGCAGCAGGTAGAGGATGGCGCTGCGCACGCCGCGGCTGAGCGACAGGGCGGCCAGCACCCCGAACAGCACGGGTATGAGGCCCACCAGCAGCGCGGTCAGTAGCGACCAGCCCACGTCGCCTCGTTGCAGGCGCTGCTCGGAGCCGGCGAGCACCAGTCCCTCGTCAGCGCCAGCGCGGCGCACGGGTGCCAGCGCTATCACGGGCGTGTCGGGCCTGAACCCCACCAGCGCCAGCAGGTCGTTGCCGGTCTCGCGCAGGCCGTCCCACAGGCCGGGCGTGCCCGCCGCCTGAGCGGGGGCGGCCACGCGCTGCTCGAGCTGCGTCAGCAGCCCCTCAGGGATGGTCGATACGCCGACCTGGCCGCGGTACCACGCCACCAGCGGTAGCCCTTCTGCGTCCAGCACGACCAGGAAGTCGACCCCTTCGGCCGGCAGGCGTGCGGCGGTGCGCTCGGCCACGCGCGCCACCTGCGCGCGCACCAGCGGCGCGGTGAGCGGCAAGCCGCCCGAGAGACCCTCGAGGGTCGCGGCGACCGAGTTGGCGGTGCTGGCCGCGCGGCGCGCCTCGGCGTTGCGCAGGAGCGGCAGCAGGGTCACTACGAGCGCGATGAGGGTGACCAGCAGCGTGAGGAACGCGGGCAGCGTGGCGGCGGTGGCGATGCGGCGCCGCAGGCCGCCGCGCTCCAGCTTCGGCGGTTCGCGCACCAGGGTGGTGCGCGCCGGGTCGCGCGGTGGGGTGGTGACGGTCATGCCGGGCACGTGCGTGCGGCGCGGGTCCGGCTCTGTGGGCAGACCCGGCGCTCCGTCCGGTGAGATGGCAGGAGGAGCCGGCTCAGCAGGGACCTCGCGCTCGGCGGGGGTGCTGGGGCCTGTTTGCGGGTCGGCAGCGGCGCCAGCCAGGGTGAGGGCCGGGTCGCGTTCGGGCCTGGTGGTAACTGGCAGCGGCCCGCGCCCGCCTTGTAAGTCGGGCAGGATCCACTCCATGACGGGGCCGTCTACGCTGCCCTCGCGCACCTCGACCACCAGCCCCGCGCTGCGCAGCACTGCGGCCACGTTGCGGGCGTCGCGCTCGGGCACGGGCCGGGTGAGCGGCCCAGGCGCGCGCGCCAGCAGGCGCGTGGCGCGCTCGGTGGTCAGGTCGAAGCCTTCGGTCAGGCGCACTGCGGCCTCGGTCAGGTTCTCCGGGAGCGGTTCCAGCACAAGCACGACGTAGCGCACGGTCACCTCACGCCCCGGTTCTTGGTAGCCGGGGCTTCTAGCGAGTACATGATCCTGAGAGCGTCGGCGCGGCGCATGAACTCGGTGCGCAGACGCCACGGGAACGAGCGGCTCAGTTCGGCGTAAAGCTCCTCGACGGCGCTCACCGGCAACGACTCGGCCACCAGGCCGAGCTCGATGAAGGCGTCGTCTATTACCACCTCGCCCACGGGGCCCAGCAGGTCGACCGCTTCGCGCCTAAGCTCCTGCACGAAGCGCGGGTCCGCCACGCGCAGCGAAACGTAGGAGGCCAGGTCGTGGTCCAGCAGTTCGTGGGCGGCCGCTACCAGCTCGCGCACGTCGCGCCCGCTGGCCGCTGCCAGCTGCGCCAGGCTGCTGGCGCCGTCCAGCTTGCGCCATAGGTGCAAAGCCCCCAGCGAGAGGAGCACCTCCTCGCCAGCCTGGGCGTAGAACTGGTCGTCGGAGAGCCGGTACGCGCCCTCGCCCTGGGCAGGCGCCAGGACGGCGTCCTTACCGAGCTGCAGGTGCGCGGGCTCGGCCCCGCTTGCCGCCGGGCGGCGGCTGACCTGCAACAGCAGCAGGTCGACCTGCATCTCCATGGTGCGGCGCGGGGCTGGCACGTCGCGTTTGAACACGAAGCTGCCGCTGTTCCAACCCAGCATGGCCGACAGCGCCGCCAGGTCGCGGAACGGCTTGGCCTCTATGCAGACCACCAGGCCGCGCTCGAAGTAAACGTTGCCCTGCATGGCGCCACGGTGCAGGACCGTCAGCCGGCCGTCGGCGCGGCTGAGCGCCAGGTACTGCATGAGGTTGCCGACGGTGCCCGCCTCGACCTGGCCGGTAAGCGAGGTCACGCAGCACCTACTTCTGGCTGGCGGTTCTCCACAGGCGGCTCTCCCAAGCGCCGGTCACCGAGCGCACCCGCCACCTCGCGGGCGCTCTGGTTCGCGAACTATCTACTGGCGCCATCCTACCGTGCGACCGTCGCCACAGCCAGGGAGGGAACGGCCGGGTCGTGGTACTTTGTAGCTTCGCCGCAGGGGCCAGGCTCCTCGGCCGCAACACGAACAGCGCCAACCCCAAGAGCAACCATCGTCTGTTACCAGCGTGCAGCAGTGCCCGGCGCGAATTGGAGAACCGGAATGCCAACCATCTGTCTTATCCCTGGCGACGGCATCGGCCAGGAGGTCATCCCCGCCGCCCGCCGCCTGTTGGAGGCCACCGGCCTCGACCTCACCTTCACCGAAGCCGAAGCGGGCTGGGCCACCTTCGAGCGTCACGGCACCAGCGTCCCCGACGCGACCCTCGAGGCCGTCAAGTCGGCCGACGCCACCCTGGCGGGCGCCTTCACCAGCCCGTCGCGCAAGGTGGTCGGTCACGCTGGCGCCATCCGTTACATGCGTAAGAAGCTCGACCTGTACGCCAACCTGCGGCCCTCGCTTTCGCACCCGGTGCCCGACACCATGCCGGGCGTCGACATGCTCATGGTGCGCGAGAACACCGAGGGGTTGTACGTAGAGCAGGAGCGCCGCTACGGCGACACTGCCATCGCCGACGCGGTCGTGACCAAGCGCGCCAGCGAGCGCATCGCCCACGTGGCCCTGCAGCAGGCGCGCAAGCGCCGCAAGAAGCTGGCCGTTGTACATAAGGCCAACGTGCTGCCGCTCACCTCCGGGCTGTTCCTCGAAACGGTCATGGAGGTCGCCAAGCAGTACCCCGACGTGGACACCTACGACATCATCGTCGACGCCGCCGCCATGAAGCTGGTGCGTGACCCGCACAGCTTCGACGTGCTGGTATCGACCAACCTGTTCGGCGACATCCTCTCCGATCTCATGGCTGGCCTGACGGGCGGCCTCGGCATCGCGCCCAGCGCTAACGTGGGCGAAACCTACGCCATCTTCGAACCGGTGCACGGCAGCGCGCCCGACATAGCAGGGCGCGGTATCTCGAACCCCACCGCCACCTTCCTAACCGTCGCCATGCTGCTCGACCACCTGAACCAGCAAGCCCTGGCCCGCAAGGTCGAGGAGGCCGTGAACAGCGTGCTGGCCAGCGGGCCGCTGACCGCCGACCTGGGCGGCAGCGCCACCACCGAGCAGTTCACCGACTCGGTCATCGCGGCGCTCTGACCGCAACAGGGCACAGCTCACGGGTTAGATTTAGCGCGTGACCCCGCCACTGGCCAGTCGCGCTCTCCTGGCTCCCGCCACCTGGCGCGCGGCGTGATGTACGCGCTCGCGCAGGCCATGCGCGCCATCCGCAGCAACTGGGTGGCCAGCGTCTCGACGCTGACCACCATGACGCTCTCGCTCACCATCCTGGTGGCGTTCAGCCTGCTCTCGGTCAACCTCAACCAGGCCCTGGCGTCGCTGCAGGGCGAGCTGGAGATGGCCGCTTACCTGGCCGACGGGGCCGACGTGGTGCAGCTCACCAACACCATCCGCGCCTGGCCGGAGGTGGCGCAGGTGGAGTTCGTGGGCAAGGACGCTGCTCTGGCCGGCATGGTCACCGACCTGCCGTCGCTGGGCCGCGCGGCCGGGCTGGTCGAGAACCCTCTGCCCGACACGTACCACGTGCAGCTTCACGACCCGGGCCACACGAGCGTGGTGCGCATGCGCCTCGAGCAGCTGCCGGGCGTGACCGAGGTCGACGACTCCAGCGAGGCGGTGGCCACCTTCCTGGCCATCAACGACGTGCTGCGCGTGGGCGGCTCGATCCTCGTGGTCATCTTGCTGGGAGCGGCGCTGTTCGCCATCGTTAACTCCATCCGCGCCGCCATCACCGCCAGGCGCGAGGAGATCGAGGTCATGCGGCTGGTGGGCGCGTCGCACGCTTTCATCCGCGGGCCGTTCCTAATAGAGGGCTTCCTGCTGGGCCTCATCAGCGCTGTGCTTACGCTGGGGCTCACCATCCCGGGTTACCAGTTCGCCGTCATGCGGCTCTCGCAGCAGTTCTCGTTCGTGCCGTTCGTGCGCGACAACGTGCTGCTCTCCCAGATCACCGTGCTGCTCACTCTGCTGGCCCTACTGGTCGGGCTGGGCGGCAGCGCCATAGCCGTGGCGCAGCACCTGCGCGAAGAGAACTAGGCCGCCGCTCCGCGCTCCCATCCGGCCCGGGCAGCGGTTCGGCTAAACTGGCGCCGTGCTGCGCGTCACGTTACTCGTAATAGGTCTGCTTCTGGCCAGCCTGGCCGGCGCCCAGGCCAACCTCGACAGCGCCGAGCTAAGGGCGCTGGAGCAGGACCTGCAGCGCTACCAGCAGCTGCTGGAGGCGCGCAGCAGCGACCTGCAAGACATAGAGGCCGCCCTGGGCAGCACGGCGGCGGCGCTGCAGCAGCGCGTGCGCGAACGCGACGCTGTTAGCGAGCAGCTGGCGCAGCGGCGCCGTGAACGCGAGGAGATACTCGGGCAGATCGCCGTTCTGGAGGCCGAACGCGCCGACACGGAGGAGCGCATCGCCATCCTGGAGCAGCGCATCGGCGAGCTGCAGGAGCGGGTTCAGGACCTGCTGCTGAGCCTCTACAAGCAGCGCGGCCGCCGCTCGGCCGCGGGCCTGGTGGCCAGCGAAACGTTCCACGAGATGCGCGTGCGTAACCACTACCTTGGCCTGCTGTCGCAGCAGGACGCCGACGTGCTCAACGAGCTCGACAACGTGCTGGTGAGCCTGGGCGCCGAACGCGACCGGCTGGCGCAGCAGCTTACGCAACTCGGCGCGGCTGAGGTCGAGCTGGCTCAGGCCGAGGCCGACCTGGAGAGCGCCCAGGCGCGTCTGGCGCAGG
>JBAYRM010000002.1:0-46888 GCA_041676665.1 Trueperaceae bacterium | reverse complement strand
GATCACCGCGCAAGTGAACGGCGTAGACGCCACGGCTACCCGCGTAGGCACCACCGTCACGTTCCCGGCCACCCTCCAGGACAACACCAACACCCTCACCGTCAGCGTGCAGAACCCCGGCCAGGCCGCGCCTGCCACGGCCACAGCGAGCGTCGTGTACCCGTTCCTAACGTTTGTAGACGGTCAAGCCGCCAGCTTCGCCATCGGCCAACCGGACCTGGTGAGCGTAACTGAGACGGCGGCCGACAAGCGCCTCGGGGACGTGTACGGGCGCGGGGCCATCGTTAATGGCACGCTCTACATTGCCGCCTACGGAGCCGGTCGGGTGATGGGCTACGACCAAGTGCCCACCGCCAGTGACGCCTCTGCCGACTTCGTTCTGGGCAAGGCGGATTTCACCGACACAGCGTCCGCTGTCTCCGCCACAACCATGGCTGGGCCAGGCACTATCGCTACCGACGGCCAGCGGTTGTTCGTGGCCGACTACGATAATCACCGCGTGCTGGTGTACAGCGCTGCGCCGACGGCCAGCGGAGCGGCCGCCACGTTCGCCATCGGCCAGCCCGACCTAGACTCTGCCATGTCTGCATGCAGTAGAACGGGCCTCAACTACCCGGACGGGGTTAGCTACGCGGCGGGCAAGCTCATCGTCGCCGACAGCGGCAACAACCGCGTGCTGATTTGGAACTCGGTACCCACTGACTCCGGCGTGGAACCTGACGTCGTGCTTGGCCAAGGCGCCTTCGACACATGCCAGTCCAACGATGCCGACCAGGACGGCATCTCCGACGCTGCGCCCAGCAACCGGGTACTGAACTACCCCAGCGATGTTTGGAGCGACGGCGAGAGACTTGTGGTGGCCGACGCTAGCAATAACCGGGTCCTCATCTGGAACCAGGTTCCCACCACCGACTTCGCCGCTGCCGACGCAGTGCTGGGCCAGGCAGGCTTCACATCGGACTCACCCGGGATCGGGCGCCTTGGCCTGAACTTCCCCTACTACGTGCACTCGAACGGCAACCAGCTCTTCGTAGCCGACTCCAGTAACCGCCGCGTGCTGATCTGGGACTCGGTTCCAGAGGCGAGCGGTCAGCCCGCCGATCAGGTGCTTGGTCAACCGGATTTCGACACGACCGAAAGGAACGCTGGCCAGCCGAGCGTGAACGCGGCCGGTTTCGCCTACGCCGACGGAGTGTTCGCGTACGAGAACCAGCTTTTCGTAGCCGACAGCAGCAACGACCGCGTACTCGTGTTCGACCCCGTCAGCCCGTGAGTTAGACCGCCGCTCAACCGCCCTGCTGCAGCTGCTCCACCACCCCGCGGTCCTCGAGGGTGCTGGTGTCGCCTATCAGCTCCTGACCGGCGGCCACGCTGCGCAAGAGGCGGCGCATGATCTTGCCCGAACGCGTCTTGGGCAGCGCGTCGGCGAAGCGCACCTCGTCGGGGCGCGCGATGGCGCCTATCTCGTTCGCCACGTGCGTGCGCAGCTCCTGTCGCAGCGCCTCCGTGGGCTCGTAGCCCTGCTCCAGGGTCACGAACGCAACGATGCCCTGCCCCTTGAGCTCGTCGGGGCGACCGACCACGGCGGCCTCGGCCACAGCCTCGTGCGACACGATGGCGGACTCCACCTCCATGGTGCCGAGCCGGTGACCGGACACGTTCACCACGTCGTCCACGCGGCCCATGACCCAGAAGTAGCCGTCCTCGTCGACGCGAGCGCCGTCGCCGGAGAAGTACACGCCGGGCACCTCGTTCCAGTACTGGTTGCGGTAACGGTCGTCGTCGCCGTACACGGTGCGCAGCATGCCCGGCCACGGCTTGCGCACGATGAGGTAACCGCCCTGGTTAGCGGGCGCCTCGTTGCCGTCGGCGTCGACCACGGCGGCGTCGATACCGAACAGCGGCATGCCCGCCGAGCCCGGCTTGGCGGCGTGCACGCCGGGGATGGTGCTGATCATGATGGCGCCCGTTTCAGTTTGCCACCAGGTATCGATGACTGGGCAGCGGTCACCGCCGATGACGCGGCGGTACCACATCCACACCTCGGGGTTGATGGGCTCGCCCACCGTGCCTATGAGGCGCAGGCTGGAGAGGTCGTGCTTCTCCGGGTGCTCCGCGCCCATCTTGATGAACGCCCTGATGGCGGTGGGTGCCGTGTAGAAGATGCTCACCCGGTAGCGCTCGATCATCTCCCAGAACCGGTCCGGACCCGGGTAGAACGGCACGCCCTCGTACATGACCTGCGTGGCGCCGTTCGACATGAGCCCGTACACCACGTAACTGTGACCGGTCACCCAGCCGATATCGGCGGTGCACCAATAGATGTCGTTGGGCTTCAGGTCGAACGTGTACTTGGCGGTCAGCCCCGTGTGCACCATGTAACCGCCCGTGCTGTGCACCACGCCCTTGGGAGTGCCCGTGGAGCCCGAAGTGTAGAGGATGTACGCCGGATGCTCGGAATCCACCGGCACGGCGTCGCACTCGTCGGACGCGCTGCCGATCAGCTCGTGGTACCACTCGTCGCGGCCGGCCTCCATGTCGATAACGTTGTCGGCGCGCCGCACAACGATCACGTCTTCCACGCTGGGGCAGCTCTCTAGCGCCTCGTCGACCGCTGGCTTGAGGGGCAGAACGCTGCCGCGCCGGTAACCGCCGTCCGCCGTTACTACCAGCTTTGCACTGGCGTCGTTGATGCGGTCCGACAGCGCGTGCGACGAGAAGCCGCCGAACACCACGGAGTGCGTGGCGCCGATACGGGCGCACGCCAGCATGGCGATGATGGCCTCTGGGATCATGGGCAGGTAGATAGCCACCACGTCGCCGGTGCGGATGCCCTTACCCTTCAGCACGTTGGCGAAGCGGCTCACTTCGATGAGCAGATCGGAGTACGTGAGCACCCGCTTGTCGCCAGGCTCGCCCTCCCAGAAGAACGCCACCTTGTTGCCCAGGCCCCTCTCAACCTGCAGGTCGAGGCAGTTGTACGCCAGGTTGGTCTTGCCGCCCACGAACCACTGCGCGTGAGGCTCGTCCCACTGGAGCACCTTGCTCCACTTCTCGAACCAGTGGAAGCCCCCGGCGGCCTCGCCCCAGAAACCTTCCGGGTCGTCAAGCGACCGGCGGTACAGCCTCTCGTACTCGGCCGCGTCGCTTAGGTTGGCCTGCTGCGCGAAAGCCCTGCTGGGCCGGAACTGCCGGTTCTCCTGCAGGACGGAGTCGATGCTGTCGATCATGTTCCCGCTCATTAACCCTCCCGCGAAGGCGCCCACGAACGACCGGCGCCGGCGCCCGAACAGCGTGCGGGCACCTGAGTACCGCCGACTTGGCGCACCGCGTCAGCAGCGGTGAAACGCAGGCCAGGCGAGCCTTCGGATGCCAAGGAGCATAGCTCAGCACGCCTTTCGCAGGCAACGAACGCTCGGTGAGGGCCTCAGCTAACCGGCCGCCGGGCGCGGCGCCTGCGCCGGGGCCTGCGCCAGAAGGAGGCGTCGAACACCACGAACACCGTGACTACCTCCAACCGGCCCGCGTACATCAGGAACGTGAGCACGGCCCGGCTCAGCGGATGCAACGACTCGAACGTGCCGAGGGGACCGATAGGGCCCAGGCCCACACCCGTGTTGCCCAGGCAGGCGATGGCCGCCGTGAACGCGGTCTGTAAGTCCTCACCCAGGAACACCAGGGTCACGGTGCCGGTCACGAACAGCGACAAGTAGAGCGTGAGGAACGCCACCACCGAGCGCATGACTTCCTCCGGCACGATCCGGTCGCCCACCCGCACGGGCATGACAGCGCGCGGGTGCAGCATGCGCCGCACCTCACGCACGCTGTGCTTGACGATTATCAGCCAGCGCGCCACCTTGACGCCGCCACTGGCCGAGCCGGCGCTGCCGCCCACGAACAGCAGCAGCACCAGCAGCGCCTGAGCTGGCGCTGCCCATGTCGTGAAGTCGGCGGAGGCGAAACCGGTGGTGGTGGTGATGCTGACCGCCTGGAACAGGCCGTGCCGCAGCGCCTCGAAGGGACCGTACTGGCCGCGCGTCAGGAGGGCCAACACCAGGCCGGCCAGCACCACGATGCTCAGGTAGGCGCGCAGTTCGGCGCTCCTCAGGAGCGCGCGCGGGCGTCCGCTCACGGCCCGGTAAACCAGCGGGAAGCTCACGCCCGCCAGAAGCATGAACACCACCGCCACCCACTGAACTCCCGCACCGTACGCGCCCATGCCCAGCGGCACAGGCGAGAAGCCGCCGGCGGAGAGCGCCGCCAGGGCGTGAGCCACGGCGTCGAACGGGCGCATGCCAGCCAAGCCGAACGACGCGGCCGCTACGGCCGTCAGGCCGGCGTACACCGCCACGACCAGGGCCGCGGTGCTGCGAAGGCGCGGGGCCAGGCGCTCCTGCACCGAGCCGGGCGCCTCCGCGAAGAAGAGCTGCCGGCCAGCGATCGCCAGTTGCGGGAACACCGCCACGAACATCACGACGATGCCCACGCCGCCCACCCACTGCGACAGCGCTCGCCACATCAGCAGGCTGGTGGCTACGGCGCCCAGGTCGGTGATGGTGGTGGCGCCCGTGGTCGTGAAGCCGCTCATGGCCTCGAAGAACGCATCGACCGGACTGAACCCGCCGGCCAGCAGGTAAGGCACGGCGCCCAGGGCGGGCATGAGCAACCAGGTCAGCAGCACGCCCCCGAGCGCCTCACGCGGGCTCGGTTCCGCGTTCGGTGAGCCGCGCAGGCGCAGGAGCGCGCCCGCAGGCAGGGCCAGACCCAGCACGGCCAGGAAGCCGCCGGCGCTCTCGCCCAGCACGTAGGCGTACGTGGCGAACAAGGCGCCAGCCCCCGCCATGGCCAGTAGCGCCGTACCCAGCATGTAAGTGAGGAAGCGGCCGCGCAGCTGGTAGACGCTGCCCTCGCCAGCGCCCCGCGCGGTCAACGACGCCGGCGTTAGGCGCGTGGCGCCCGCGCGGCCCGCGCTCACGACCTGGCGGGGACGGGCGTGCCCTGCTCGTCCAGCCACTGTTCCAGCGCGTCGACCTGATCGGGGGTGGTGACGAGGAACAGATGATCGCCCGGCTCTACCACCGTGAGCCCGTTAGGCACGAGCACCTTGTTGCCGCGCTCGATGGCGCCGATGAGCATGGTCTCGGGCGTACCCAGGTCCATCACGCGGCCGCCCACCGCGTCGTGCGGGTAGATGGCCTCGGTCACCTCCGCGAAGTCCTCGATCGTGGCCAGGTGCTCAACCTCGTCGACTCGCAGCCAGTTAATCACTTCCTGCACGGCAACCGCCCTGGGCGTAAGCGGCGAGTCGATGCCCACACGCATGAACGCCCGGCGGTTGCGCGGCCTGCCGACCCGGGTGACCACCTTGGGGATCCCCAGTTGCTTGGCCAACAGCGAGACCAGCAGGTTCTTGCCGTCGTCGTCGGTCACGGCCACCATCACATCGGCGTCCTCCACCCGCTCCTGCTCGAGCAGCTCGAGGTCGGTGCCGTCGCCGCGCAGGACCAGCACGCCCGGCAACCACTGCGCCAGCTTCAGGCAGCGCTCCTCGACCTCCTCGAACACCGTCAGGTCGTAACGGTGCGGTTCGAGGTACTCGGCGACCATGAAGCCCACGTTGCCGCCGCCTACGATAACCACCTTCTGCGAGCGCGTGCTAGGTGCGAAGCTGCGCTGCACCGCCTTCATGCGCTCAGTGGTGCCCATGAACACCACCCGGTCACCCGGCTCGAAGGTCGTGCCGCCAACCGGGATAGCGAAGTTGTCGCCGCGGATGGCCCCCACCGCCAGCACCCCTTCTGGCAGCTCCAGCTGCGCCAGCGGGGTGTACATGAACGGGTCGCCGTCCTCCAACAGGAACTCGAGCATAGAGATCCGGCCCGCCGCGAACCTGGCGCTGTCGATCGCGCGCGGCACCCGCACGATGTCGGCGATCTGACGCGCCAGCAGCCGCTGGGGCCACAGCACACGGTCGATAAGCAGGCCCACCGACTCGAAGGCGCCCTCGCGCTTGAACGCGTCTATGTAGCGCTGACGCGCCACGAACGCCAGCGTCTGCTTGGCGCCGAGACCCTTGGCGGCCAGACAGGCGAGAACGTTCACGTCGTCGTTGTCGGTGCAGGCTATGAAGGCGCTGGCCCGTTCGACCTCGGCGGCGCGCAGGTCCTCTGGATCGGTGCCGTTGCCCTGCAGGAACCGAACGTCGAGGTGGGAGAAGACCTCCTTGCGCTCGCCGTCCTGGTCTATGACCGTGACCCCGTGCGAGCGGTGCAGCGCCTCAGCGATCAACGACCCGATCTCGCCGCCACCGACGATGACTACCTTCATGCTGGGTCAGTTTACGCCCGGCGCGCCTGCGCCGTGCCGATGATGGCCAGCAGCGCGAGCCAGGCGACCAGCAGCGCTGGCAGCCACTGCCCGTAGCGCACCCAGAACGTGGCGCCGTCCACGAGCTCGAACGTTACCGGCAGCGCTCCGGACTCCCCGCGCGGCAGTTCCTGCACCACGCGGCCGAAGGGGTCCACCACCGCCGTGACCCCGTCGTTGCCCGCGCGCAGTAGCCAGCGCCGCGTCTCGATGGCGCGCATGCGCCCCATGTCGAAGTGCTGCCTGGCGCCGTTACCTACGCCGAACCAGGCGTCGTTGGTGCCCAGCACCAGCACCTGGGCGCCCTGCGCCACCATGCGGCGCTGCACCTGAGGGAACACGGACTCGTAACAGATGAACGCCGCGACGGGACCCAAACTGGTCGGCAGGGGCGCTGTTCCCGCGCCAGGCAGGGTGCTCGCCAGCAGCGGCAGGCCGAACAGCCCGAACACGCCGCGGTAGAGGCCCTCCAGCTGACCGATGAGCGGCCAGCGCTCACCGAACGGCACCAGGTACTGCTTGTCGTAGCGGCCCAGGAGGGCGCTGCCTTCGAGGCTGAACAGTGAGTTGAAGCTGTCGCCGCGCACGCCCTCGTAGGCGCGGCCGCCCACTATGAAGGTCGCGCCCGGGGCGCCCGCTGTGATGGCGGCGCGCAGCGGCCCGGCGTCGCCGGTGTCGAGTCGGTAACCGATGACGGCGCCCTCGGGCCAGACCACCAGGTCGAACGGTCCCAATCCCGCGGCGTCCGCTGTTAGGGCCATGTGCACATCAAGCTCATGAGCTGCCGAAGCCGCGCGCGCGAACGGGTCGACGTTGCCCTGAACCAGCAGTGCGCTGTGCCGCGCGCCCGCCGTGGCGGCCGCGCCCACGTGGCCGCTGGGGCCGCTCGGTAGCAGCGTCGCCCCCTGCCAGAACGCCAGGCCCAGCAGCGCCACCACGGCCAGCACTGCCATGCCGGCGCCCTCTAGCAGGGTCGTGGCTGAGGCGGGCCGGTTGCGAGCGAAGGGCCACGCCAGAACGGCAGCGAGGCCAGTTGCCAGCAGGCTCAGGCCGTAAACGCCAACGTGTTCCGCCAGCTGGCCAGGCGCCGCGTTCAGCCAGGCGTAACCGAGCGTGCCCCAGGGGAACGCGAAGTAGCCCTGTGTGCGCGCCCACTCGACCAGCACCCACAGCACGGGCAGCGTTAGCAGGGTCAACGCGCCGGGCGCCCGGCCGCGTCGACCACCCGCCAGCAGCCAGGCGCCCCAACAGGTCAAACCCCAGAAGAGGGCGAGTATTGCCACCAGGAACGGGAAGACGAACCAGAAGGCGGGCCCGAACAGAACGGCGAAGCTGCGCGGCAACCACAGCACGTAGACGGTGAAGAACGGCAGGCCGAACCAGAAGCCCACCGCCAGGGCCGCGCGGGCGCGCGCGGCGCGCGCCACCAGGGCGAACGGCGCCGCGATCACGAACACCAGCGGCCACCACCCGGTGGGCGGCAGCGCCAGGGTCAACGCCAGTCCGCTCAGCGCGGCGATCAGGGCCCGCGCCATGGGCCGCGGCCCGTTCACGTTCAAGCCTTGGTCAGCAGGCCGGTCACAAGCGCCACGCGCTCAAGCGTCTCCTTGACCCGGATGTGTTCGGTGCGGGCGTGCGGGCCGCTGCCTGCCGAACCGAGCCCGTCGAGCGTAGGTACGCCCAGAGCCGAGGTGAAGTTGCCGTCGGAGCCGCCGCCGACCACGGCGCCTTCCAGCGCCAGGCCCATCCCGCTCAGCACCCCCACGGCCTGCTCGTAGAGCTCCATGTTGGGGGCGGTGGGCTCCATCGGGGGCCGATTGAGTCCGCCGGTGACAGTGAGGGTGACGCGTGAGTCGCGGGGAGAGTAGTCGTTGATGGCGCCTGTGATCCGGTCGGCCTCGCTGGCCTTGAGCACACGCACGTCAACGCTGGCTACCGCTTCCTCGGCTATGACGTTGGTGGCGAAGCCGGCCCGCGCGGTAGTGACGTTGACCGTGGTGCCCATGACGTTATCGGCCAGGTCCTCCACGTAGAGCAGCATGTGCGCCAGCTCCCGCAGCGCACTGGCGCCGTCCGCCGGGTTGTTGCCCGCGTGCGCCGACAGGCCGCGCAGGCGCAGCTCGAAGTCGCCAACGCCCTTGCGTCCGACCTTGAGCGCACCGTCGTCGCGGCCGGGTTCCATCACGAACACGCGGTCGTGCTGGCCCGCTAGCTCCTCGATGAGCTCGCGCGAGGCGGGGGAACCGACCTCCTCGTCGGAGGTGAGGAGCAGCGTGACGTCGCCTGCTAGCGGCAGGCCCAGCTGGCCGGCCAGACCCACGGCGGTGATGGCGTTGGCGATGCCGGCCTTCATGTCCAGCACCCCGGGCCCGTACACCCGGTCGGCCTCCCTGCGCCAGGGCATCTGCTCGAGGGTTCCAATGGGCCACACCGTGTCGTAGTGGCACAGAACCAGTGTGCTGGGGCCCTGCCCGCCTGTGACGCGCCCCTCGACGATGTCGCCAGTGCCCTCCCGCGCGTGCCTGCGCGTGGTGAAGCCGCGCTCGTTCAGGACCTGGATCAGCCGGTCCGCGAGCGCGTCAAGCGCGGCCACGTTGGACGACGGGCTCTCGTGAGCAACCAGATCAGCCAACAGAGCGAGGAAGTCTGACTCAGACGCGTAGGCCTGCTCGAGGATCTCTCTTGTCATGGCGCAATGCTACCCGCTTTGGCGGTTGCGGCTGCTACCTCGGCGGCGGCGTCCGCGCCGCCCTCCCTGCCGCTCCGGATCGCCAGCGCGCGGCTGCGGTGGCGGGGCGCTGGCATGCTCCTCCAGGCGCGCGTGCCACAGCTGCTCGGCCAGCAGCCTCACGGTCGGTTCGTGCGTGGTGCGCGCGTAACTGTAGCCCACGCGCAAGTCGCTGTCGGCGCGCCGGGCGTCGATGCTGCGCCCGGCCTGGAAGCGCGAGAGGTAGACCTGCGCCAGCAGGACGTCGCGCATGCGCTGAGGCTTCACGGCGTGCAGTTCACGTAGCGCGTCCTCGTAGGCCGCCATGGCGCCCCTCACGTCGCCGCGGTCGGCTAGCGCCTTACCGCGCTTGAAGTGGCGGGCGGCGTCGTAAAGCAGTTCGCGCATCGGGGCATGTTACCCGATGCCAGGGCGCGCGTAGGCGCACCTCAGTCGCCGACAGCTCCCTGTGCTTGAGACGACTCGATGCGGTTGCGCCCCTGCGCCTTGGCCTTGAGGAGCGCGGCGTCTGCCAGCTCGATCCACTCGCTCAGCACCTCGTCGGAGGCTGGCACGGTGCCGCCCGCTAACCCCACGGAGGCCGCCAGGGGCCACGCCACTGGGCCGATGGTGGCGCCTGCCAACTCCCGGCGCAGGCGGCGCATAGCGTCGAGCGCCCCGGGCAGGTCGGTAACCAGCACCACCAGGAACTCCTCACCGCCCCACCGGACGGCCAGGTCGTTGGGCCGCAGGTGCCGCTGGAGGATGGCGGCCAGCTCCTTGAGGGCCATGTCGCCCGTGGTGTGGCCATAAACGTCGTTCACGCGCTTGAAATGGTCGATGTCTATGAGGCCGATACTGACGGCGCTGCCTAGCCGGCGGGCGTCGCTCAGTAGCCCGGGCGCGCGCAGCTCAAGGCCGCGCCGGTTGAGCAGGTTGGTGAGCGGATCGGTCAGTGCGGCGGTGCGCCAGCGGTCGTGCTCGCGTACCTGCTCGATTCGGGCTGCCAGCAGCGGAGCTGAGGTGTCGAGAGCGGAGGTGGCGTCGGGTTGCCGCTGGAAGAAGAGTCGCCCTACCTCCGCGCCGCCGGCCACCAGCGGGTACGGGTAACCGGCGAGCACACCACGGCCGGTCTCGGGGTGCACCTCGATCCCCTGGAGCCCCGGGATCATGCGCAGCGTGCGGTCCATCAGGGAGCCTAACGTGGCGCCGTCCGCGCTCTTGCCCATGGAGTGCTCCAGCAGCGCGGACCACGTGCGGTGCTCCCGGTGAGCCTTCATGTGCCGCTCGTTGTTGTTGATCAGTATGACGATCACCACCGCCAGCTGCAGGAACGCCAGGCTGCCGACCACCGCTACGGCGTCGGCGCCGGTGCGCGCGCCCGGATTGGCGTAGATGAAGGCGAGCACCCGGGCGGCGGCGAGTTGCAGAGTGACGACCGCTACCCCTGCAGATACGAAGTCGACGTGCACGTCCTTCAGCTCCATGTAGATGCCGAGCCCGAGACAGACGTAGCTGAGCTGCCACAAGAAGAGGTAATCGGAGTCGGTGCCGCCGGCTAGCCAGGCGTACGCCGCGGCCGCTAACGCCCTGAAGAAGAAACCGAAGACCAGCAGCAGGCGGCCCTCTGAGGCTCCCGCTTTGATTGTGCCTCCCAGCAGTGGCAGTGCGGCCAGTAGTAGCGCCAGCTCGACCATGGGGAAGACCAGGCTGGCCGCGCTGGCGGCCTCGTCGACGAGCATCCACACCACCAGCGCGACTGGCGGTATGGCGGCCAGCAGCAGCGAGCGCGGCAGCCGCCGGCCAGGCGCGGTGAGTAGAGCCGCCAGCCACGCGGCGGCCCCCAGGTAGTAACCGACTTCAGTTACGAAGGAGGGCGTGAAAACGTCGGAGAGGCGCGTGACGCTCCAGGCCGCCTCCTCTATGCCCCAGGCCACCGCTCCCACCGTGGCGAGGCGCCAAGCCAGACCGCGCGGGCGCCGGCTTATCATCACGCCAGCCACCAGCAGGGCCGCCAGACCCAGGCACACGATGGCCGCCGTGCGGCCCGTGAACGAAAGCGCCACGAGCGCCGCGAAGCTGAGCAGGATGAACCAGAAGTTGCGGGTCACGGCTTCCCCCATGGCGAACGGAAATGACGATGCGGGTGGTGGCCTGAGAGTGCGGAAATCGTGGCTCCTAGCTGAGCGCCGACCTTGAAGCGCGGTAGGTCACGATGGAGATCGACGTTGCCAAGTTGAGGGATTCTACCTGATTCCCCTGCGGAATCCTGACGGTTAGTGACCGTTCCAGCCGCGGGTCTGGACCGGCGCCCGCGGCGCTGTCCTGCCACTCCGGACCGAACACAAGTGCTAGCGGACTGCGGAACCGCACGGAGTCGAGCTCGTGCTGCCCAGCGGCGTCCAGGTGGTAAAGCGTTCGCGCTGAGGCGCTGCTCTCACCGAACTCGTCAAGGTAGCCGCCGAGCGAGTCGAACGTCTGGCACCTGAGCGCGAACCGCAGGCCGACCGAGGCGCGCACCACGTAGGCGCCCCAGGGGTCGACCGCTGGCGCTACCAGCGCCAGGTCCAGGAAGCCGAACGCCACCATGCTCCTGATGGCGCTACCGACGTTGCCCGGATGGCTGGGCCTCAGCATCAACACGTGATCCGCGTCAGCCTGCAGCCGTTCCGGACGCTTGCTCACCTGCGCCAGGCAGAAGACGTTGGCCTTGCGCCTGAGCCGGGTCACGGTGGCGTCGTCGCGCAGGCACGCCACGCCTGCCCGCGCCGCTGCGGCCCGCACTGCTTCAGCTTGCGCTGCCGGCATGGCGCCGTGCCACAGTACGCAGGCA
Source organism: Trueperaceae bacterium (assembly GCA_041676665.1). Lineage (GTDB taxonomy): Bacteria > Deinococcota > Deinococci > Deinococcales > Trueperaceae > JAAYYF01. The sequence goes on along the minus strand of JBAYRM010000002.1, from coordinate 34,982 downwards.
ACGTCGGCCGGTCTTCGCTGCAGCGCTTCGGTAACGGCGAAGCGCCCGAAGGCGTAGGTGTGCTCCAGGCCCTCGCTGTAGGCGGGCAGGTTCACTGCCTAGCGGCCGCGCCCAGCTCGAACGGCGCCTCCAGTCCCGCGCGGGCGGCCTCCAGCGCCTCGGCCGGTGCGAAGTCGAGCGCCAGCACGCCGCGGTAGGCGCGCTGAGCGGCGCGGCGCTCGCCCGCGAGGTCCTGCAGTTGGCCCAGGCGTGCGAGCACGAAGCCCGGCAGGTAGTAGGGAACCTGGAAGTCGCCGGACGCCACTTCGGTCAGAACCTCGAGCGCCTCGGCCGTGTGGCCGTGGGCTAGCAGGATGTTGGCCTGGTGATAGCGCGCCTCCGGCGTTCCCAGCTCGCGCAGCTGCTGCAGCAGCGCGGCAGGGTCGTCGGCCTGCCCGTGCATGGCCACGTCGAGTAGAGAGCGCTGCCTGGCCTCGACCGCTGCCGCGCCCTCCAGCTGCTGCCTAGTTGGCAGCTCGCTCAGCGTAAGGCGCGCGCTCAGGGCGCTGCTTACAGCGCCGAAGTCGTCGACTCCCACCAGAACCGCCGCGTGCGGCGCTTCTAGCGCGGCCACGCGCTCAGCCACGCGCTCAGCGCGCGCCGCCTGCCAGCCGGTACCCGGGCCCTCGCCGTACGCCGCGCGCCGCGCCGCGTCATACGCCGCCAGGGCTGGAACCAGTTCGGTGAGGACCAGGCCCAGGTCCAGGCCGCGTTTCAGGAGCTCCTCCACCGGCCCGAGCGCTGCGCGCACCTGCCGCAGGTGCGCGCGACCGGCTTCGAACTCCCCTAGGTAGCGCACGAACTCGGCCTCGTCGCCCTCCTCACCGGGCTCACCCGGCGAGCCGGCGAGCGAACCGACGGCCTCAAGGCGCACGCCGCGCTGCCGCGCCCACGGCACCACCGCGTGGGGTAGTGCGATCTCGCTCGTGTGCTGCCAGCCGGGCTCCTCCAGGGCGCCGGGCGGCAATGTGGCAAGTGCCACTGCGTCGGGTTCCGACGCCTTGAGAAGCTCGCGCACATGGACAACGTTGTAGAGGGGGAAACGCGTGTGGAACGGTCCCACCAGGGGTATCACCGTCACGCGGCGCTTGGCGTTCATGCCTCAATGGTATAGGTCGCCAGTCGAAGGTGAGCGCGGTAAGGTAGCAAAGGCCGGGCGCCCGGCCATAGGAACCGACTAGGACGGTCTCATGTACCGAGTAGAAAGACAACCCGCATGGCAACGCGACGTGGCTTGGGCCAGCGCCGTGCTGCTGGCGCTGGCCGCGCTGGCCGGCGTGCTGTGGTTCAGCCTCGCCCAGTTGAGCGACCGCGAGACCGGTCAGGCCACACAGCGCGAGATCCTCAGGCTCACCCTGCGCCCCGGTGGTAACGGCGGCCTCGTCGAGGTGAGGACTGGCGCCGGCTTCGTGCCAGGCCAGCAACTGATGCTGCTGCCGGGCATGCAGGTGTTCGCCGACCCGACCGAGATCCCTACTTTCACGGTGAGCGACGCGGTGAGCCGCAGCGCGGGGGTTCTGGCCGACAGGCTGGTGGTCGGCGGCCAGGACGCGCTGCTAGGGATGCTCTCCAACGAGAGCCTGAGGCGGCAGTTCCAACTGGCGCTCAGCGGACCCGTGCCCGCGCTCGTAACTGCCGCCATCGACGGCGCCATGCAGGGCGGCGGCCTCGACGACGGTACCCGGGCGGCCGACTGGCCCACCCAGGCTGCCACCAACCCCGGTCAGCCTGTGCAGCCGCTCGTGGGCGTGTTCGTAACCTTCCCTGTGAACCAGGTTCAGAACATGTCGCCACGCCAGGTAGGCGTCGCCATCATGCAGGAGCTGACCGAGAACGTGCTCCAGGGCGGACTGCAGCAGGCGCTGGCGCTCATAACCAACGACAACCTGCGCGCGCGCCTTACGAGCGGGGTCGACACCACCGCGCGGGCGCTGCTACACGAACTGTTCAGCGCGCTCCTCACCGCCAGCGAGGCGGAGATGGAGGCGCGCCTCGTCGAAGCCAAGGCCGTAGTGGCTGGCGTGGAGGAGGATAGCGACGCCCTGGTGGGGCTCCTGCCCGCCGCTGAGCTGGCGGGGCTAGCGCCCGAGCAGGCGGAGGAGCGCGTGCTGAGCGCCTTGGCGGAGCGCGCCTGGAGCGGGGGCGGAGCCCTGGCGGCCGCACAACTCACCCGGCCCGAGCATGTGGAGCGCGTCACCGAAGCGAGCCCGATCCTCGATCTGTTTTCCGCCCGCGCTCACGGGCGTTTCCTGACCTGGAGCTGGCTCGCCGGGCTGGCAGCACTACTGTTCACGGTTCTGCTCGTGGGCTTCTCGCGCGGCATGCTGCGCCTGGTGAACCCCGGCCTGGCGCTGGTCATCGGCGCTGGCCTCGGCGCCCTGGCGTTCTACCGGCTCGACACGAAACTGCCCGACATGACCGCTCTACCCGTGGGCGCTGCCGCTCAGGGCGTGTTCGTGGCGCTGGGCGACCTGTTCGCTCACGCCGTGCGGAGCCTCCCGGCGGAGGTGGTGCAGTTGCCGCTGCGCAACTACGTGATCGTAGGTGGGTTCGGCGCTGCCCTCGTGCTGCTGGCCCTGGTCCTGTGGCTGCTCAACGGCGTCAGGCCGCGCCGGCGCTCGTTCCGCTAGTCCCCAAATAGCTACCGGTACGCGCTGGCGAACGCTTCGATGGCGCCGCCCGGCGCGGCCAAGGCAGCCAGGTCGGCGTAAGGCAGCGTGACCACGAAGTCACCCTGAACGTAGGGACCGACCGCGTACGGGTCGAAGTGGAAGCTCAAGCCGCCGGGTTCCAGCGTGAAGGTCGTTAGGTCCAGAGCCGTGAGTTCGGTCACGTCGCCCCTGACAACCGCTTCCGCGCCTTGGGCCGAGAGTTCGGACAGAACGGCCGCCGATACGGCCGCCAGCCAGTCGGAGCCGTGTGCGAACAGCTCTTCCAGCGCTATGACCTCCAGGCCCGCCCCGCCGAGCCGCACGAGCAGGCTGCTCTTGTGGCTGTTCGGGTGGGCGCCGCCGGTGTAGTAGTAGAAGCTGGTGACGAGGCTGCGGTAGCCTTCCGCCGCGCCCACCAGGTCGGTGCTCTCTGAATGCGTCCAAGCCCAGCCGATGCCGCCCGCGTTGTACAGCAGGTTCCTGCCCTCTTGCGCCCAGTCGGCCATGCGTTCGGCGGCCTCGCGCTCAAGGAGGCCGTTCAGTGCTGCCGGTCCAGCCACGAACCGCGGGTAGGCGTAGCTCAGAGCGATACGGCCCTCGGTAAGGCTGCCGTAGGCGTACTGCGCGGTGCGCTCCAGGACGCCGCTGCTGGCTCGTTCCGCCGCGAAAGTCAACTCAACCGATAGCGTGTTCCCGTCGTCGCTCCAGTCCAGGCTGCGGACGCCCTCCAGTGTGGCGACCACGGTGCCGCTACCGCCCGTGTCTGCGTCCGAGTACAGCCCGCCCAGGGCGGCGTGATCGAGCGCCACAGACGGGGCAAAGCGGTAGAGGGCTGCGTGGAACTCGAGCGTTACGCTGCCTGTTTCTGGGTCGTGGTTGCCGACCCCGTCGAGTTGCGTGCCGGAGCCGACCTGCGTCAGGCGCGCGAAGGCGAAGCCGTCGGCTGCCAGCGCCAGGTCGAGGGTTACGGCGTTGTCGCCCAACTGACCCTGGTAGATGGCGCGCCAGGTCACGGCCGCGTTGCCCTGGCCGGAGGCGCTCGCCAGGCAGAGGAGGGCGGCAAGGAAGAAGGTCGCGCAAGTGAGCCGTTTCATGCGTGGAGTTTAAGCCCGGGGCCGGCGGCAACCATGTGAGTCGCGTTAGAGTGCCTTCAGTGCTTAAAGATCAACCGGGGAGGCGCCGCAAGGCGCTGTTGGTCATCCATGGCATCGGCGACCAGCCGCCACTGCGTGTGCTGGGCGCGTTCGTGCAGGGACTCCTGCGCGCGTCGCGCGGTGAAGTCGCTGGCAGGGGAGTAGGGAGCGCCCTGCCTACAGCCGAGGTGGCGGACCTGGCGGGTAAGGCGCGGCCCATGGTGCGGCTACCCGAGGGCGTGGCGGGCGAGCACGAGCTCGACGTTATCGAGTACCACTGGGCGGAGCACGCCGTTGGCGGCATGAGCGCCGCCGCCACCTTCGGCTGGCTACTCGAGGTGGTGGTGGCGGGGCTCGACTTCCGCAGGCAGGTGCCCTTCTTGCTGGCCGGCCACCGGCCGCGCAGTGCGTGGCGCCTCGTGCTTCGGCAGCTGCTGCAGGTGGCCGGTCTGGCGGGCGTGGCCTCCGGACTGATGGTGGCGGCCCTCTTCGTGACGGCCCGGGCCGGCGACGCGGTCACCGCCCTGCTACGTGCCCTGGCCGAACTGCCCGGCCTGCCCTCGCTGCCGCAGGCGGGCCTGCTGGTGCTCCTGCTCTGCCTTCTGGCGGCGGTGGCGGTGCTGGCGTACGACTTGCTGTTCGCTAGGGTCGAGAGCCGCAGGGCTGCGCGCGCTGGCGCCGGGACGCACGTTGGGAGCGCGACCTGGTCCGGCATGTACGCCCCGGCGGCGGAGCGCTGGACCGCGCCCGGACTGACGGTGCTGCTCATCACCGCCTGCGCCGCCGGTGGTCTTGGTTACGTGTTGTGGCCGGTGCTGGCTGCCTACGGCGCGGTTGCGGGCATCCTGCTGACCGAGCCCGGGCTGGCGGTGGCGCTGGCGGCGCTCGCCGTCATGCTGGTCGGCCGCTCGCTACTTCTCAGCCACGTGGCAGACATCGCGCTCTACGTGACCTCCGATCGCCTGTCGAGCCGCGCCCGTACCCGGCGCGCCATCCTCGACGAGGGTGAGGAGCTGCTGCGCGCGCTGCTGGGCGCCGGTTACGAGGGCGTGTACGTGGCGGGCCATTCGCTGGGCAGCGTGGTGGCGCTCGACCTGCTCGACCGGCTCGCACGGGACCCGGTCGCCGCGTCGGACGTGGAGCTGGCCAGGCTCAAGGGCCTTCTTACCTTCGGCTCACCGCTCGACAAGGTGGCTTACTTCTTCCGGCAGCGCCCGGCGGAAGGAGAGTCCGTGCGAGCGCAGCTCATCAACCGCCTGCACGGCGTGCGCCGCCGGCCAGACATGCGTGACCACGGCCCGTTCGCGCTTGGACCCCACGTGCAGCCGTTCGAGACGCTCGACTGGCTGCAGGTCCACGCCCCGGGAGACCTGCTTAGCGACCGGCTCATTCACTACCGCGTGGACCGGCGCCTGGTGCTGCCGAACTACAACCTGCTCACCGCCCACAACGCGTACTGGCGCGACGACAGGTTCTTCGCTGGCGCCCTGGGTTGGCTGCGTGGAGCGCAAAGCCTGTGAGCGCCCGGTGCTACTCTGCTGGGCATGAAAAGCCACTCGGGGCCCCCCGAACCTCACACTGAGAACGCGCGCATAACGGTCGTCGGCGCCGGCATGGCCGGCAGCGAGGCGGCGCTGGCGGCGGCCCGCCTCGGGGTGGCCGTCGATCTGGTCGAGATGCGGCCCACGCGCCTCACGCCCGCGCACGTTGGCGGCGACTTCGCCGAGATGGTCTGCTCGAACAGCTTCGGCGGCGAGGCGCACAACAACGCCAAGGGACTGCTGCAGGCCGAGATGCTGGCAGCGCGCGGGGTGATCATGCGCAGCGCCCACGCCAACCGCGTGCCGGCGGGCGGCGCGCTCGCCGTTGACCGCAGCGAGTTCAGCCGCGCCGTTACGGCCGAGGTGCGCGCGCACCCACTGGTCACGGTGCGCGAGGAGGAGCTAACCGAGGTGCCCGCCGGCGTCGCCGTGCTGGCCACCGGCCCCCTGACCGCCGACGCGCTGGCCGCCAACATCAGCGAACTGGTCGGAGAAGGGTTCCTGGGCTTCTACGACGCTGCTGCGCCGGTGGTGGCCTTCGACTCCATCGACATGTCGGTGGCGTACCGCAAGGGCCGGTACGGGCAGGCGGCGGACTACATCAACCTGCCGTTCACCCGGGAGCAGTACGAGACCTTCATGCAGGCCCTGGCGGCCGCCCGTGGGCATACGCCCCGCGACTGGGAGAACCTCGAGTTCTTCGAGGGCTGCATGCCCATCGAGGAGCTCGGTCGGCGCGGGCACGACACGCTGCGCTTCGGACCCATGAAGCCGGTGGGTCTGGAGCATCCGGACACGGGCGAACGCTTCTACGCGGTGGCGCAGCTGCGGCAGGAGGACCAACGCGGCCAGATGTGGTCGCTGGTGGGCTTCCAGACCGGCCTCAAGTGGGGCGATCAGAAGACGCTGGTGCAGCTGATCCCCGGCCTGCAGGACGCCGAGGTGGTGCGCTACGGCGTCATGCACCGCAACACGTACCTCAACGCGCCTAGCCTGCTGGACGCGGGTCTTAGCGTCAGGCGCCAGCCGCGCCTGTTCGTGGCCGGCGTGCTGGCGGGCACCGAGGGCTACCTGGAGTCGTCGGCTACGGGCTGGCTGGCGGGCACCAACGCGGCGCGGCAGGTGCTCGGGCTGGCACCCGTGGTGCCGCCTGAGGAGAGCATGCTGGGCGGACTGACCCGCTACCTGGCTGGCGCCAACGCCGACGGTTTCCAGCCAATGAACGCTAACTGGGGGCTGGTGCCCGAGCTGGCCAAGCAGCGCGGCCAGGGCAAGCGCGAGCGGCGCGAGGCCATGTATCGCCGTGGTCTGGAGGCGTTCACTGACTGGCTCACGCGCCTCGAGGCCGAGAGCCGCACCGGCGACGAACCCACGCCGGTAGGAGCGTGACGGCGTGAGCGCACGCAGCGTGCCCATCGACCTGCGCAGCGATACGGTCACCACCCCGACCGAAGCGATGCGCCGCGCTATGGCCACGGCGCAGGTGGGCGACGACGTCTACACCGAGGACCCCACCGTGCTTAGGCTGCAGGCGGTGCTGGCTGAGATGACCGGCATGGAGGCCGGCCTCTTCGTGCCGAGCGGCACCATGAGCAACCAGGTCGCGCTGGCGGTGCACTGCAGGCGCGGCAGCGAGGTCATCCTGCCCGTCGGAGCTCACGTGTACGAGTACGAGCCGGGCGCCATGGCGCTGGTGTCCGGGCTGCTGCCGCGCCTCGTGCCTGCCCCGGGTGGCGCCCCCGAACCGGAGGCGGTGCGGGCCGCCATCCGCCGCTCCGTTCATCAGGCGCCCACCGACCTGATAGCGCTCGAGAACACGCACAACACCTCCGGCGGTGCGGTGGTGCCGCTGGAACTCCAGCGGCGCATCCAGGTTGTCGCCAGAGAGAACGACCTCCCCATCCACTTAGACGGCGCCAGGGCCTTCAACGCCGCCGCAGCGCTTGACGTGAGCATCGCCGAGGTGTGCGCCGGCTTCGACAGCGCCTCCATCTGCCTTAGCAAGGGACTCGGCGCTCCGGTCGGCAGCGTGTTGCTGGGCAGCAGAGAGTTCCTGGCCGAGGCGCACCGCTACCGCAAGCTGCTGGGCGGCGGCATGCGGCAGGCCGGAGTACTGGCAGCCGCGGCCCTGGTGGCGCTGGAGAACGGACCGCAGGAGCTGGTGCACGACCACAGGCGCGCCAGGCGCCTGGCCGAAGCGCTGCAGCACGCTCCAGGCCTCGGGCTGGACCTGAACTCCGTGCAGACCAACATGGTCTACCTGAGCGTGACCGACCCGAGCGGAGCCGGCGCGGCCGAGGCGTTCGCCGCTGCCTGCGGCGCACGCGGGGTGCGCTTCAACGCCATGGACCCCGCCACGGTGCGGCTGGTGACGCACCACCAGGTGGACGACCAGCAGGTCGAGGCGGCGCTGTCGGTCATGCTCGTGGAGGCTGAGCGGCTCTTCGCCGCGGCCGGCACTGCGCGGGCCTGAGGCGTGCATATGGAGGCGGCCCGAGTGTTGCTGTTGGCGCATCCCGCCGGGCACTCACTCAGCCCCCTCATGCACGGCGCGGCGTTCAGGGCGCTCGGCTTGAACGCAACATACGAGGCCGTTGACGTGGCGCCAGCCGACCTGGCTGCGGCGGTGGCGCGCCTCGCCGAGCCGCCGTTCCTGGGCGCCAACGTAACCGTGCCGCACAAAGAGGCAGTGGCGCCACTCATGAACGAGCTGACGCCCGCCGCCCAGGCCGTGGGCGCGGTCAACACCATCGTCAGGCGCGACCACCGCTTGGTGGGGCACAACACCGATGGCGAAGGGTTCCTGCGCGCACTCAGCGAGCTCGCGCCGTTCGCGGCGTTACAGCCAGCCGACGCCGGTAGGGGCGCCGCCCCTGACCTGACGGGTCGCACGTGCCTGGTTCTGGGAGCGGGCGGCGCCGCGCGGGCAGTGGTGCACTCTCTGCTGGCGGCGGGCGCCGCCGTGAAAGTTCTGAACCGGAACGAGGCGCGGGCCGCGCGCCTGGTCGAGGACCTGCAGCGGGTCGACGCCGATGAGCGGCGGCTGACCGTGTGCGCCGCCAGCGACCTGCCCGCGCAACTGAGCCACATTGACCTGCTGGTCAACAGCACCAGCGTAGGCATGAGCGGCGGTCCTGAACCCGAGTCGCTGCCGCTGCTCGAAGGCTCACAGCTCGCGCTGCTACCACCAGCGGCAGTGGTGGTCGACCTGGTCTACCGCCCCGCCCTGACGCCGCTCTTGCGGGCCGCCAGCCAACGGGGGCTGGTCGTTCAGAACGGCCTGCCGATGCTCGTGTGGCAGGGCGCACTGGCCTTCGAGGCGTGGACGGGCTCGGCGGCGCCCGTGGAGGTCATGCGCGAGGCAGCCGAAAGAGGTCTCGCGGGGCGCCCGGCGTAACCGGGGACGGGGGTACACTCGGAGGCGTGCGCATCGCCATCCTCGCAGACGTTCACGGCAACCTGCCAGCCCTGGAGGCCGTGCTGGCCGACGTGGCCGCGCAGGGCGTCGACCGCCTGGTCGTGAACGGCGACACGGTCAACCGCGGGCCCGAAAGCGTGGCCGTCATGCGCGCGCTAGAGCAAGTTCCGCATGACGCCGTTATGGGTAACCACGACGACGTGATGCTCATGGTGGTGGAGCGGCGCGACGTCGAGATCGACCCGTGGTACCTCGACCCTTTCTGGCGCAGCGTCAAGCAGGCCGCCGAAGAGGTGGAGGCGGCGGGCCTGCTCGACACCATCAGGGCCATGCCGCTCACGCTCCGCATCGAGGAGCCTGGCGCACCCAGCCTGCTGATAAGCCACGGCACGCCGCGGCATTACCGTGAAGGCATCGGGCCACGCACCACGCCGGAGGTCATCTCCGAGATAACGCAGGAGCACCCCGCCGACGTGCTGGTGGGCTCCCACACGCACCGACCCTACAAGGACGTCTGGGGCCGCTACACCGTGCTCAACACCGGCTCGGTCGGGCTGCCGTTCACCGGCGACCCGCGCGCGCACTACCTGATCCTCACGCTGTCGGGCGGCCGGTGGCTGCCGGAGTTCCGGCGCGTGCCTTACGACCGCGAGCGGGCGCTGGCCGCTTACGAGCGCACTGGCATCCTCGAGACCGGCGGGCTGTCAGCCAGCATCTTCATGGAGGAGGTGCGGCACGCGCGGTCTTACATCGCGCCTTTCATCATGTGGTGCGAGGAAGAGAAGTTCGAGCGCAGTCCGGATAAGTGGGCGGAGTACAGGCGCATGCGGGCCAGCCGCTTCGTGCTGCCGGAGCCGCAACTCAGCGTCAGGTCGTCGGAGGAGCCGTGACCGACCAGCAGCGCACGGACCGGCGCGGGCGCTGGACCGATTTCGGTGCCATGTGGCGCGCCACGAGGGGACTCTGCCCCAATTGCGGCGGAGGCGGCGTGTTCACCTCGTTCTGGGGTGTGGGCGACACCTGTCCTACCTGCGGCGTGCGTTTCGAGCGCGAGTCTGGCGCCTGGCTGGGCGCCTGGGTCATGGCGTACACCGTGGCTGTGGTCCTGCTGGCCATCGAGGCCGGTGCGCTCATCATCGCTTTCGGCCTGTTCAGCGGGCTCGAGTGGGTCCTGATCGCCAGTGGCGTGCTCTTCGTGGTGCTGCTGTACCGCCCCATCAAGGGCTGGTGGCTGTGGTGGATGTGGGCGGCTGGCTTCGTCCATAAGGACGGCGAAGACGAAAGCGCCCCCGGGTAGGGGGCGCTGCGGTTCTGAAGAGCTTAGGCGCCGGGAACGGCGCCTGGTTGCTGTGGGCTGAGGGCCCGCGCTGGTTCAGGCGCGTGCCGAGCGGCGTACGGCGAACAGGAGCGCGGTGATGATAGTGAACGCCACCAGCGACAGGAACGGGATGGTTATGAAGCCGAGCCAGTTGATGTACTGGACGTCGCACGGCACGCCGCTGCGGCACACCGCCGAGGAGCTGATCCACGGCACCTTCTGCTCGAGGTAGTGGAAGCCAGCGATCAGCGTGCCGAGCACAGATAGCGGCAGTGCGTAGCGCGTGACCTTGGCGTCCTGCTTGTAGGCGGCGATGCCGAGGATGATGACCAGCGGGTACATGAGGATGCGCTGGTACCAGCAGAGGGTGCACGGGATGAAGAAGCGCACGTCGGAGAAGTAGAGGCTGCCGAGCATGGCCACGGCCGCCATGAGCCACGCCGGGTAGAGGAGAGGCGTGCGCATTCGGGCTCAGTTAGCCGCGTTACGGATGGCCGTGCGCAGGTTGGCCAGTGAGGGGTTGGTGACTAGGCGCCCGTCGACCACCACCGAAGGGGTGCCGTTGATGTTGAACGCACCGGCCGCGGCCACGTCGGCGGACACGGCGGCCGCCGCTTCGGGGCTCGCGACGCAGTCGCGCAGGGCCCCGCCGTCGAGGTCGGGCCCGTACGCCAGGGCGAAGTCCACGGCGTCGGCGCGGCTGCGCAAGTTGCTCTGTGCGCGCATCATGATGGGCTCAAGCGCTATGAAGGCGTCGTTGCTCTGTTCGAACACGCATTCGCCAACGATGGCCACGTCGCGGCTGACCACGGGGTTAACCACCGGGAAGTTCATGAAGTAGAGCGCAGCTACGCCAGTGTCGACGAACTCCTGCTGCAGCACCGGCGTGATCTGGTCGCTGAAGGTAGCGCAGTGCGGGCACAGGAAGTCGAAGAAGATCGCGACCCTAACGGGGGCGTCGGCGTTGCCGAGCCGGGGGTTGGCGGCGTAGTCGATCTCGCCACTGGCGGAACCGGCCATGAAGCGGGGCACGATAGCGAAGGCGGCGATGACCAGTACGACGGCCACCACGGAGATCATCATGAGTCGCTGCGGGTTCATGGAACAGAGTCTACAGAAAGGTTAGGTGTGAGAGTTGTCCTCCAGGATGCGGGGGTACCATCGAGCATGACCGAAGGGGTTCCAGACAACTACCGCGCTTTACGCGTACACGTGACCGGCGAGGCCGTTGACCGGGCTGTCGAGCAGGTGCCGTGGAGCACCCTCACGGCGCCGGAGCATGCCGGCGCCCGCGTTAGCGTGCGCGTGGAGTACTCGTCGCTCAACTACAAGGACGCGCTTTCGGCTAGCGGCAACCGCGGGGTCACCCGCGACTACCCGCACACGCCCGGCATCGACGCGGCCGGGCGCGTGGTCGCCTCAGCAGATCCGCGTTTCGAGCCGGGCGCGCAGGTGCTCGTGACGGGCTTCGATCTTGGCATGAACACCCCGGGCGGGTTCGGGCAGTACGTGAACGTGCCCGGCGAGTGGCTCGTGCCGCTCCCAGGCGGCCTCTCGACCCGAAGCGCTATGGCGCTGGGCACCGCCGGACTGACCGCCGCGATCGCGCTCGAGCGCCTGGCGTTCGCTGGCGCCACCAGCGACCTGGGGCCGCTGGTGGTTACGGGCGCCTCTGGCGGCGTCGGCAGCCTCGCGGTCGCGCTGGCGGCCGCGGCCGGTTACGAGGTCATCGCTAGCACCGGCAAGCCACAGGCGGCTCCACTGCTGGAGCGGCTGGGCGCCGCCCGTACGGTGGGCCGCTCACCCCTGAACGAGCCCAGCGAGCGGCCACTGCTGAGGGGCCAGTACGCCGGCGCCATCGATACGGTCGGCGGCGACACGCTGGTCAACCTCGTCAAGTCGACTGTGGTGGGCGGGGCCGTCGCGGCCTGTGGCCTGGTGGGGGGCGCCGACCTGAGCCTGACCGTTCACCCGTTCATCCTCAGGGGCGTGGCGCTGCTGGGCGTCGACAGCCAGCACCTCCCCATGGAAACGCGCGTTGAACTGTGGCGCTCGCTGGCCCAGTCGGACACGGTGAAGCGCGCCCTGGAGGTGCCGGGTCTCGTGACAGAGACCACCCTGGACGGGCTCGAGGAGCACGTGGGCCGGATCCTGGCCGGCGAGGTCATGGGGCGTGTGATCGTAAGCCTGTGAGGCGTTGAATGACGTCAGCGGTACCCGCTAACCCTGGTGGCGGTTGGTAGACTCGCCTCTGGAGCCGAGGCCCGCCGGGCCTCACGCCACGAAGCATCACCAGCCAAGGAGGAAAAATCATGGCATTCTCTCTACCCGACTTGCCTTACGCGTTCGACGCCCTCGAGCCGCACATCGATGCCCGCACCATGGAGATCCACCACGGCAAGCACCACGCCGCCTACACCAACAACCTGAACGCCGCCGTGCAGAAGCACGACTCGCTGGCCGGCAAGAGCGCCGAGGAGTTGGTCTCGGACATCGACGCGCTGCCTGAGGACGTTCGCACCGCCATCCGCAACAACGGCGGCGGTTACCTGAACCACAACCTGTTCTGGCAGGTCATGAGCCCCAATGGGGGTGGCGCGCCCTCCGGCGAGCTGGCCTCCGCCATCGACGAGGCGTTCGGCAGCTTCGACAGCTTCAAGGAGCAGTTCGCAGCCGCAGCGGGCGGCCGTTTCGGTTCCGGCTGGGCGTGGCTGGCCGTTGGTAAGGGTGGCGACCTCAAGCTTTACTCGCTGCCGAACCAGGACTCGCCCCTCATGCAGAACGACACGCCCATCCTGGGCCTCGACGTGTGGGAGCACGCTTACTACCTGAACTACCAGAACCGCAGGCCCGATTACGTGAAGGCCTTCTTCGAGGTCGTCGACTGGTCGGCGGTGGCCGAGAAGTACGCGGCCGCGCGCGGCTGACGTTCGTTTGAGCTCGGCCAAAGTGCCCGCGGGCCTGTAGGCCGGGCACTCGCCTACGACAACTAGGCTGTTACCGGGAGCGCCGTCACGGCGCTCCCTTCTTGGTTCTAGGCTCGGGTATGGCCGATCTGCGCAGCGACCGACTCACCCAGGTGCTGGTGCTGGCGTGCCTGCTGCTGGGCGCGGCCGCGTTGCTGCCCCGTGTGCTTGCCCGGCCCGGCCGGGTGGTGGTGGAGCAGCCTGGCATCCTCGTGTCGGTCGAGGGTCAGGTGGAGCGCCCCGGGGTGTACCAGCTCGAGTTCGGCGCGCGCGTGGCCGATCTGCTGGAGGCGGCCGGCGGCTTCCTGCCTGCTGCAGCGCGCGGCCTGGTGGCGCTGGCTGCCCCCGTTACCGACGGTCAGGTGGTGCAGGTTCCCGCGCTCTCGTCTGATACCGGGTCGCGCCGCGTGTCCGTCAACTCCGCTCCGGCCGATCTGCTGCAGAGCCTGCCGGGGGTGGGTCCGGCCATCGCTCAGCGCATCATCGAAAACAGGCCGTACTCCCGGATAGACGATCTGCTGAACGTTCCCGGTATCGGCCCCCGAACCCTTGAGCGGCTCAGGCCGCAGGTGGGCCTGTGAGTCGCCAGCGTGGACTCAGCTCGAGCACCGGCTCTGCTCTTCGTTCCGTGGCCGCAACCGCTCGCAGTTGGCGCGCTTCTAGGTGTAGCTCTGGCCTCTTCGCTGGCGCCCTGGTTGGCCGCCACCCTGGGCGGGCTCATACTGGCGCTGGCCGCGCTGCGGCAGTACTCCACCCGCGCGCCCTGGCCCACCTCGTTCGACCCGCGCCGCCCGGCGCTGCTGCTCGGCTTCCTGCTGCCACTCGCGTTCGGTGCGGGTGGCGGACTGCTGCGAGCCGGGTACCAGCAGCTGCAGCCCGAGCCGCTCCTGGCGCTCGTAGGGAGCCAGGTCACGCTCACGGGCTTCAGCGACGGCTCGGTCCTCAACGCCTCCGCGCCGTTGCGGGCGCGGGTGGCGCTGGTGGCTCCGAGCGGCGGCTGGTCAGGCGGCGTGGCGCCGACCGGCTTCATGACGGTGGAGGGGACCCTGGAGGCGCCGCCCGGCAGGCACAACCCCGGCGGCTTCGACTACGCCGCCTACCTGCGCCGGCGTGGGGTAGGCGCCCAGCTGTTCGTGCAGAGCTTCAGCCTGAGCTCCCGCGTCTTGCCGCGGCAGCGCGTGCAGCGCGGGGTGGCTGCGGGCCTGGGACCGGCCGCCGCCGCGCTCATGACGGCCATGACGCTGGGCGTGCGCGATGACCTCGGCGAACTGCGGAACACGTTCGGCGCGGCCGGCATGGCGCACCTGCTGGCGCTCTCCGGCCTTCACGTCGGCGTCCTGCTGCTGGCCGTGGAGCGGCTGCTTAGACCCCTACGCAGGTGGAGCGTTCCCGCTCTGGCGCTAGTGCTCGTGGGTTTCGTGGCGTTGGTTGGCACAGGTCCGAGCGTGCTGAGAGCGTCCACCATGGCACTGGCCGCGCTCGCCAGCAGGGCGTTCGGTGCGGGCCGCATCCAGCCGTGGACCGCTCTGGCGCTGGCGGTGCTCTTGGGGCTCATGCACGCGCCGCAGATGCTCGCCGACCTGTCGTTCCAGCTCTCGTACCTGGCGGTCGCCGGCATGCTGCTGCTCTTGCCCCCGTGGCTGGACCGGCTGGGTGTAGGGCCAGGCCAGCGAGGAGGGGCGCAGTCCAGCGCCGCGGCGCTGGCAGACCCCGAGCTGGCGGCCCTCAGCGCTGCTCTGTGGCGCCGTGGCCGGCGCGCCCTGCGCCACGCCCTCCTCAGCGGCCTAGCGGTCAGCAGCGCTGCTCAGCTGCCCTCGCTCTCTGTGGTGCTGGGCTCTTTCGGGGTGCTGCCGCTCCTGTCCCCGCTGGTCAACGTGATCGCCGTGCCGCTGGCCGGGCTGCTCGTGCCTCTCGGGTTCCTGGCGGGCGTGCTTGGCCTGGTAGCGCTGCCGTTAGCGCACGCCGTGAACCTCATAACGCGGCCGCTGGTAGCGGCACTGATTTGGCTGGCCGAGGTGGGCGCGCACCTGCCGCACCTGACCTGGGGCGAGGTCAGCTGGCTGGGTCACGCATGCTGGGCGCTCTTCCTGCTCGCGCTGTGCGCCTGGGCCTGGTGCCCCGGCAGGTTGCGGCACACCGCAGCGGTGGCGCTGGCAGCGGGCGGGGTGGCCCTGGCAGTGCCACCGGCGCAGACGCCGCCCGACGTGTGGTTCCTCGACGTGGGGCAAGGCGACGCAGTGGTGATCAGGCTCGGTGGCGGTCAGGCCGTGCTGGTCGACGGTGGCGGCTCGCCGTTCTCCGACTTCGATGTCGGCGAGCGGGTGGTGCTGCCAGCGCTGCGCGCGCTAGGCATCACGCGGCTGGCCGCTGTGGTGGCCACGCACGCCGACGCCGACCACATGGAGGGACTCCTCCCCGTGGTCCGGAGCGTGCCAGTGGGGCTACTGATCACGGGGCCGCCAGCAGCCGACAACGCGCTCGACCAGGAGTTGCGCGGTCTTGCCGCCACGCGGCGGGTGCCGCTGCACGAGGCGCGCCGGGGCGAACAGGTGGTGCTGCAGGGTGGGCGCGTCACGCTAGACGTGCTGAATCCCGAGGCGCGCCCGCAGTCCAGCAGCAACGAGCGCTCGGTCGCCTTCGTTCTGCGTTACCGGGGCGCGGCGCGGGCGCTGTTCTTCGGCGACCTAGGCGTCGACACCGAGGCCGACCTGGCGGTGCCGCCGGCCGAGCTGCTCATGGTGGGGCACCACGGCTCGCGCGGCAGCACCAGCGCCGCTCTGCTGCGTGCCGCCTCGCCCCGCTGGGCGGTGATATCGGTAGGCCGCAACAACTACGGCCATCCGTCCCCGGAAGTGCTGCAGCGCCTGGCGGAGGCGGGCGTGGAGGTGCTGACCACGCAGCTACACGGCGCCGTGCGCTACGACCTGCGCGCTGCCGGGAGCGCACCTAGAGGCCTCGTACCCCAAGGTGCGCCGCATGAAAGGGGCGTGACTTATCCGTGATAAGTTATTCACAATGCTCATGACCGTTCGCGTCCTCTCCGACCACGGTCCGGTGAGGGTAGAGCTGGCGCGGTGGCAGGACCGCCTGGTGGTGGTCAAGCGCCTGCGCGGCTTCAACCCGACTTTCAGCCAGCGCCTCGAGCGCGAGGCCGCTGTCGTCGGCAAGCTGCGGCACGACAACATAGTGCCGCTTTTAGACGTGCAGGACGGCGGTTCGCTGGTGTACGCCTACTGCGCGGGCGTATCGCTGGAGGAGGCGCTCGAG
Source organism: Trueperaceae bacterium (assembly GCA_041676665.1). Classification (GTDB taxonomy): domain Bacteria; phylum Deinococcota; class Deinococci; order Deinococcales; family Trueperaceae; genus JAAYYF01. Next base: position 18,649 of record JBAYRM010000002.1, on the reverse strand, counting down.
CGCGGGCCGCTCAGGCCGCGCCGCTCGGTGCGCATCATCGTCGATGTTCTCTCCGCGCTGGCGTACGCGCACGCGCAGGGCGTGATCCACCTCGACGTCAAGCCCGGCAACGTGCTCGTGAAGGGCGAAAGCGCGCTCCTCACCGACTTCGGCTTCGCTAAGGACCTGGGGCTCACGGCCATCACGGCGCAGGACATGCTCCTAGGAACGCCCAGTTACATGGCTCCAGAGCAGTTCCAGGGCGTGCGCACCGACCAGCGCTCCGACCTTTACGCCGCTGGCGCCGTGCTTTATCACATGTTCACCGGCGCGCCGCCCTACGGCAACCAGGTAGTGCGCTTCCTGGCTGGCGACGACCGCGTGCCGCTTGAGCCACTAAGCGGAGCGGCCGAGCCCTACCAGTCGGTGGTGCTGAGAGCCCTCGCCCGAGACCCAGAGGAGCGCTACGCCGACGCGGCCGAGATGCGCGCGGCTATCCTCGCCGTAGCTCAGGGCAACTGACGCCATGACGTCTGCGGTCCAAGCGGCCCCTCAGTCGTAACAGCGTGGTCCTATCGTTCTCCGGTGATCCCTTCCTCGCCCGGCGCGCCGCCCTGGCTGCCCTGGCGGAGAACGGCGTGCAGCCGGGCGGCGCGGTTCAGCTCGGCGAGGGCATGACACCGCACGACGTACAGTTCGCCGCTTCGCAGGGCGGCCTCTTCGGACAGGCCGCGCTGCTGCTCGACTTCGGCGAAGCGTTCACCGGCCAGGCCGGAGTGAAGCCACGCAACGACACCATCAAGGCGCTGGCCGACCTGAAGGACGGCGCGCTGATCGTGGTGATTGACCCCGAAGCCACCCCGGCCAGGCAGAAGAGCCTGGCCGAGCTCGGCCGCCACACCAACCTGCCGGCGCCGCGCTTCGAGCGCCTGGTGCGGTGGGTGGCCCAGGAGCTAGAGCGAGAAGGCGTTGAGTTCGGTACCGGGGTGGCGCAGTACCTGGCCGACGTGTTCGGCGAGGACCCCGCCGGCATAGCCTCAGAGGTGCAGAAGCTAGCCGTGCTGGCGGGCAGCTACGACGTGGAGCGCGTGAGCCGCATCGTCAACCGCCCGGTCACGCGCGACTCGTTCGACATCATCGAAGCGGTCGCCGCGGGCGACGCCGGCAAGGCTGTGGCGGTGGCCCACCAGCTGGTGGAGGAAGGTGAAGCGGTCCCCAAGATCCTCGGGGCGCTCGTATGGCAGTTCATGCTGGTGACCAGGGCGGTGGCCCTGACAGAGGACGCTGGCGCGCGGCCACCCAGCGCGTCTGAGGCCGCCAGAGTGCTGAAAGCCAAGCCGTTCGTGGCGCAGCGCGCGCTGGCGCTGGCGCGGCGCCTGGGCGAGGCTGACCTGCTGCCGCTACTCAGGGGGCTGCTGGAAGCCGACGTGAAAGCCAAGAGCGGCTCCGATCCCCAGCTGGCGCTGGAGAGCGTGATCATCGACCTGGCGCAGCGGCTGCGCGTCAGGGCCTGAACCGGAAAGCGGTCCACTTCTCGTTTGATGCGCTGGAAGCCACGGCCGTCTCTATGAACGCGACGCCTCGAGCGCCGTCGACCACGGTCGGGTAATCCGGCTCGAGGCCGGCCGCGTCGAGCCAGGTGCGCTGCCCTCTGCGGCGCCTGATGTCGGCCGCCACGTTGCGGTAGATGTTAGCGAAAGCCTCAATGAACCCCTCAGGGTGCCCGGACGGCAGGCGCGACGCGGCCTGCGCCGCCGCACTGAGGTACTCGCCGCCTGCGCGCGTGAACACGCGCCTTGGACCCGTCAGGCTGGTGAGTTCCAGCCGGTTCGGTTCCTCCTGCCGCCAGGTGAGCCCGCCCTTAGAGCCGTAAACGCTGAGCGTCAGGCCATTCTCCTCGCCCACCTCCACCTGGCTGAGCACGAGAACACCCTTGGCGCCGCCAGCGAAGCGCACCAGAACGCCCGCGTCATCGTCGAGGCTGCGGCCGCTAACTAGCGGCGTCAGGTCGGCTGCCAGCGCCGCGGTCTCCAAACCGGTCACGTAGCTCACGAGGTTCTCAACGTGACTGCCGATGTCGCCGATAGCGCCGCCCGCGCCGGAGCGCGCCGGGTCCAGGCGCCAGGCAGCCTGCTTCGAACCGCCGTCCTCCGCCCTGGTCGCCAGCCAGCCCTGCCGATACTGCGCCACCACCTTGCGCAGCTCCCCCAGCTCGCCCGCACGAACCAGCGCTCGCGCCTCCTTGATCAGCGGGTAGCCCGTGTAGTTATAGGTAACGGCGAAAACCACGTTCGCGCGCTTCACGGCGAGCATCAGTTCGGTCGCTTGCTCCGAATCAAGGGTGAGCGGCTTGTCGCAGACGACGTTGAAGCCCGCCTCAACGAACGCCTTCGCCACCGGGAAGTGCAGGTGGTTGGGCGTGACGATGCTCACCGCGTCTACGCGCTGCGCGGGCGGCAGCGCCAGCTCGCCTGCCAGCATCTGCTGCCAGGTGCCGTAGCCGCGCTCCAGCCCGAGTGCGCGGGCGCTAGCAGCCGACCGCTCGGGGGTGGACGAGAGCGCACCGGCGACCAGGCGCCAGTCGCCGTCGACCCGGGCGGCCATGCGGTGCACCTCACCGATAAAGGCGTCGGTGCCGCCCCCGACCATGCCCAGCCTTAGGGGCGCAGCGGTTTCACCGTTCATCGAGCTCCTCCTCCGCCGAATGGCGCGCGGGCCGCCTTGCCGGCGGCGGAAGAGCGCGCCAAGAGCGTTGCTACACCACCGTAACCGACAGGGTCCTGGTGCCGGTATGGGTTAGCCTCGGCGCGTGGACGCGCTAGCCACCTCACTGCTCGCGGGCGACGAGCGCGCCCTGGCCCGGGCCATCTCGCTGGTCGAAGCTGGCTCCGCCAGCGGTCAGGAACTGCTGCGGTGGCTGCGTCAGCGCACGGGCCGCGCGCGGGTGGTGGGGATCACAGGCTCGCCGGGCGCAGGCAAGAGCACCCTGACAGACGCGCTGATAGCCGAGCTGCGCGGCTCCTCCAAACGCGTCGGGGTGGTGGCGATAGATCCCACGAGCCCGTTCAGCGGCGGCGCGATCCTCGGCGACCGCATCCGCATGACCCGCTGGCACGCTGACCGGAACGTGTTCATCAGGTCCATGGCCACACGCGGTCACCTCGGCGGCCTGGCCGCCGCCACGCTGCAGGTGGTGGCGCTGCTGGACGCTGCAGGCTTCGATTACGTGCTGGTCGAGACGGTAGGTGTGGGCCAGTCCGAAGTCGACGTGGTGCAGGCGGCCGACACTACCGTGGTAGTGCTGACGCCTGGCCAGGGCGACGGCGTGCAGGCGTTCAAGGCCGGCATCATGGAGATCGCGGACGTGTTCTGCATCAACAAGTATGACCAGCCCGGCGCCGACAGGCTGCGCCGCGAGGTAGCGGGCGCGCTAGAACTCGGCATGTACGACCACCAGACGTGGTTCGCGCCCATCGTAGGAACCGTTGCCACCAAGGGCGAAGGGGTGGCACAGCTGCTAGCGAAGATCCACGAGCACCAGGAGCACGTGGGCGCCGAGGGTCTGCGGTCCAGTCACCGCCGCCGGGTGCGGGCCGAGGTCGTGGCCACCCTGGGGGAGCAGCTTAGGCGCGCGCTGGCCGCGGGCGAGCAGGACGCGGTAGACGCGGTGCTGTCGGGCAGCGCCACGCCCGCCTCCGTGGTGCGGGTCCTGCTGCAGGAGCTGGCCTCACCGCGTGAGTGACGCGAGGGACTCGCGCGCCCGCGCTTCGGCGGGTGCCACCACGCCGCTGAGCTTTCGTACACTGTCTCAATCATGATTCACGCTGTTTATCCGGGGTCGTTCGACCCTCTACATAACGGGCACGTCGACCTCATCAAGCGCGCCGCGCGCATCTACGACCAACTGACCGTTGCGGTGCTCGAGAACCCCCTGAAAACCAGTGGCATGTTCAGCGCCGAGGAACGGGTGGCCATCATCCGCGACGTCACGCGCGGTATGAGCGGCGTTCGGGTCGACTCGTTCGACGGTTTGCTGGCTGACTACACGCGCAGCGTCGGCGCCACCGTCATCGTGAAGGGCTTGCGCGCGATCTCGGACTTCGAGTACGAGCTGCAGATGGCGCACCTGAACCGGCAGCTCAACCCTGAGGCGGAAACGACCTTCATCATGACGGCTACGCGCTGGTCGTACGTGTCGAGCACGCGCGTGAAGGAGATAGCCAGGTACGGAGCCGACGTAAGCAAGCTGGTGCCCAAGGCCACGCTCAGGCGCCTGAACCAGAAGCTCGCGCCCCAGCGCTGAGTCCCGCGGGGCAGGCATCACAGGTTCGCCCTGCGGCGCCGTTCGTTACCTATACTTGGCGGATGCGTGCGGTGAGGGCCCTGCTTGGGGCGCCTGCACGGCGGAAGGAACCTTAAGATGGCGTCTTACCTCTTGCGCGGCCTGACGGCCGATGGCAGCGTGCGTGTGGTCGCGGCCGACACGACTGACCTGGTCAGGGAAGCCGTCCTTCGCCACGGTGCCTCGCGCACCGCCGGCGCTGCTCTCGGCCGTACCCTGACGGCTGGGCTGCTGCTGGCTCACGTGCTGCTCAAAGATCATCGTGACCGCGTGACCTTGCGGTTTAGGGGCGACGGCCCGTTAGGCGGCGTGATCGCCGATGCGGGGCTGGACGGCAGCGTGCGCGGCTACGTGAACCAGCCGCATGCCGAGCTGCCGCTCACCCCAGACGGCAAGATCGACGTGGGCGGCGGCATCGGTACCGGCGAGCTGCTGGTGGTGCGCTCGCACGCGCCCTACGGCGACCCTTACTCGAGCACCGTGGACCTGGTGTCGGGCGAGATCGCGGAGGACGTGGCCACGTTCCTGGCGCGCTCCGAGCAGATCGCCTCCGCTGTACTGCTGGGCGTGTACTTCGGCAAGGACGGCCTCGTAGAGAACGCGGGCGGCGTCATCCTGCAAGCGTTGCCTGACGCCAACGACGCTGCCCTGGCGGTGCTGGAGGCCAACGTGAAGGAGTTCGGCGGGCTCACCTCTGCCATGCAACGCGCGCCGCTGGCGGAGCTGGTGAGAGAGGAGCTTGCCTGGGGTCTGGGTTACGAGAACCTGACGCCCGAGCCGCTGCCGCTAAGGTTCGCGTGCCGCTGCTCGGACGCCAAGGCGCTCGAGGCGCTGGCATACTTCAGTCCTGACGAGCGTAACGAGATGATCGAGCAGGATGGCGGCGCCGAGGTGGTGTGCCACTGGTGCGGCGAGAAGCGCTGGATCGGGCCCGAGCTCATCCGCAGCCTGACGGGCACCGAGATTCGCTGCCCTGACTGCGATACGTTGTGGTACCGCGAGGGCCAGACGCGCAGCGTGCGCGAAGGTCAGCGCTGCGCCTGTGGGCGTACCATCGAGTTGCCCAACTGAGTGATACACCTGTGAGCCAGACAGGAGCCCATCCGTGACAGTAGGCGTGGCCGTTCTGCTGGTCGTGCAGATGATGTTGTGGGGCACGGCGTTCCCGATGATCAAGATCGCTCTGGGCGACCTCAGTGCGCCGCATCTCACGTTGCTGCGTCACGTTGTGGCCTCAGCCGCGTTCTTGCCGCTGCTGCTGGGGTTCCGGGCGCGCCTGCTGCCGCGCCGCCAGGACGTGCCGTTCTTCCTGCTGCTGGGCGTGATCGGCTACACCGTGTACCACCTGGCCCTCAACTACGGTCAAACCAACGTTTCGGCTGGCGCCGCCAGCCTGATCATCGCCACGGCGCCCGCCATCACGGCGCTGCTGGCGGTGGTCATGGTGGGTGAGCGGCTGCCCGCGGCGGGTTGGGTCGGTTCTGCGATCTCGTTCGTGGGTGTGGCCCTGATAGTGGTGGGCGACTCCGGCGGCGTCAGATTCAACGTCTACGCCTGGCTCATCGTTCTCGCCGCCGTTTCGACCTCTTTCTACGCCATTTTGCAGCGGCGCCTGTTCGACCGTTACCGGCCGATTGAGGTGGCCGCGTTCGCGACCTGGGCTGGCACGGTGCCGATGCTGGCGTTCGCTCCCGGGGTGGTGGCCGACGTGGCCGCCGCTTCGACCCGGGCGCTGCTCGCCACCGTTTACATCGGTGTGTTCCCCTCGGCGGTGGCGTACACCATCTTCGCCTTCGCGCTGTCGCGCGCCCCCGTTACTGTAGTGGCGGCGGCGCTGTACATGGTGCCCGTGTTCAGCCTCATCGCTTCGTGGCTACTGGTGGGTGAGGTGCCGGGGCCGCTCACGGTGGTGGGGGGCGCGGTGGCCATAGGAGGCATCGTGCTCCTCAACGTGGCGAAGCAGCGTTTCGCCCGCCAGCTGGCGCGCGCCTAGTCGCCTTTGGGGCGCCTCTCGACCTCAACGCGTTCGCCCAGGCGGCTCTCTTTACCGCCCAGTAACCGGCGGATGTTGGCGCGGTGGCGCACGATAGCCAGCGCCGAAAGCGCGATGCCCAGAAGCAGGTAGGCCAGGTGCACCTCGCGCGCGATAAGGAAGAGTGGCAGCGCGACCATGCCGACCAGTGAGCCTAAGCTCACGTAACGACTGACCAGTATCGTGAAGATGCCGAGCACCAGGCTGAAGACGGTAACCAGCGGGCTCAGGACGAGGAACACGCCGATGCTGGTGGCTATGCCCTTGCCGCCCCGCATGCCGAGCAGGACGTTGAAGTTGTTGCCGAGGACTACCGCCAGACCCGTTAGCGCCACGCCCCACGGGCCCACCCCGAGGGCTATCGGCAGCAGCGTGGCTAGCGCGCCCTTGAGAGGGTCGAGGATCACGACGATGATGGCTGGCACCACGCCAAGCGCTCTGAGGACGTTGGTGGCGCCGATGTTGCCCGAGCCCACCTGCTGGATGTTGACACCGTGAAGCTTCGCGACGAGGTAGCCGGAAGGGATGGTGCCTAGGAAGTAGCCGATGACCATGGTCACGGCCGCCAGCGTCACGTCGAGCAAGGGATCCTCCAGTTAGGTCTGCTACTGGCAGACAAAGCGATTCTACCGATGAGCGTGAACTGTGCCTGAGGGTCCGTGAACGCGTCTTGGCACAGCAGGGGTAGCATCGGGGCGTGAGTTCTGTTTTCCTTCTGCTTGCTGTGGTGGTTGTGGCCGGCCTGTCGGCCACGCGCTGGGCGGCGCGGATGGCGCCGCTCTGGTCCGAGTTCCCCGCTAAGACTCTGTGCGCCACGGTGCTGGCGGGCCTGGCAGCGGCCGGGGAGTACGGCGCGGTGCAGATGCCCGGCTGGTTCATTGCTGTGGCCACAGTGGTCGGACCAATCTACGTGTTCGGGCCGTTGCTGCTCGTGTACCTGGTCAGGAACGGCGGCTGGCGCCCTGCCACGGTGTTCCTGAAGTTGCTCTACTGGACGCAGGAGGGTCGCTCGGCCCTAGGGCGCCTGCTGGCGCAGGCCGCTCTGCAGGAGGGTGACCCAGAGGCCGCGCTGGCGCTCTCGCCTGTTCGGGACGCGCTGCTCATGACGCAGGCGCACCTGCTGGAGGGCGACTGGGAGGCGGTCCTCGGGGTGGAGGAGGCGCGTTCCGGCGGAGGCGCCGATAACGCGCACCTGGTGGCGGCCGCGCGCATCGAGGCGCTGCTCGAACTCGGGCGGCCAGAGGAGGCGCGGCGCGAGTTCGAGCTGCTGCAAGGGCGCTTCGCTGCGGGGGCCCAGGGTCCGCTGGGGCACCGGGCCGTGGTGTTATCCGAGGCGCGCCTGAAGGCATACGAGGGCGACCTCAACGGCGTGCAGGCGCTGCTGGCGCAGCCGCTGGTTGGCGTCAGGCCCGAGACGCTCTACCGCGTGCTCGGTGCCGCCGCCGAGCGCGCAGGCCGGCGCGACGCAGCTACGCGCGCCTACCTGGCGGCGTTCGCTAACGGCAAGGGCAGGCTGCGCGAGCGCGCTAGGCGCGACCTCCAACGCCTAGGGGTGGAGCCCACTGAGACGGTTCAGCGCCGGCGGCACTCATACGCGACGTACGCGCTGATCGTCGTGCTGGCCGCCGCCTACGCCGCGCAGGTCGGCTTCGACAGGTCGTACGGCCTGGTGCGCGCATTAGGCACGCTGTTCCAGCCGAGCAACGTGGTGGCGGCGTTCCTACAGGGCCTGCCGGCCCTGCCCGCCGCCGACGCCTGGTGGCGTTACCTCAGCTACGCCTTCCTGCACGGCAACTTCATCCACCTGGCGTTCAACCTCTGGGTGCTTTATGACATCGGCCGGCACTACGAGCTGCGCCGCAGCTGGGGCGACATGCTGGCCGCTTTCACGCTCGGCACCGCCGCTGGGGCGTGGCTCACGACGCTGTTCCAGGCAGGGCAGCAGCTCGTTCTGGTGGGCGCCTCCGGCGGCATCCTCGGTGTGGCAGGCGCGCTGCTGGCCGAGGCGTTGCTGGGACGCAGCCAGGCCGACCGGATGCTGCTGAAGAGCCTGGTGCAGTGGATGGCTATCCTGCTGCTCTTCTCCGTTGCCGTTCCGGGCGTGTCGCTCTGGGGGCACGTCGGCGGTGTGGCGGGCGGCTTCGTGTACGGGCTGCTGAGGCTGAGGCTGCCGCTGGGTCAGCGCTTCGCGCAGGCTGCCGGAGTGCTGTCGGTTGGCCTGCTGGCGCTGTCGGTATACGCCTCGTTGACGACCGTCCTACCGCTGCTGCCCTGAGGGACCCTCGGCCCGGCTGGCTTCAGGGTGCGCCGCACTGCGTGGCGGCGCCAAGTGCCCTGTCGGCGCACACCAGCCCGGCGCCGTAGTGCGACGCGGACATGTGCGGCTCGAAGAGGGCCGTTTCGATCAGGCGCCCGCGCACATCGGCCGCTGTGAGCGAGGCGTCGCTCGCGAGCAGCAGCGCCGCGACGCCCGCAACGAACGGCGCGGCCATGGAGGTGCCCGCCAGGCAGGCGTAACCGCGCTCCGGCGGGTCGCCGGCGGCGTACGGCACCGTGCTGAGGATGGTGGCCGGGGCCGCCGCCGCGCAGTGAGCTTCGGCGGTCGAGCCAGCCTGCGCATAGCCGCCGGGGGCTACCACGTCGAGCCCGGCCCCGAAGTTGGAGAACGCCGACACACTGCGGTCTTCGTTCACGGAACCTACCGCCAGGACGTCGGGACCGTTAGCGGGACTGAGAACCGTGTTCGGCTCGCCGGTGCGGTGGTTGCCTGACGCCGCCACTACCAGCGCGCCCGCTGCGAACGCTTGAGTGGTGGCGTGGTCGAGCACGGGCTGCCGGCCCGGCAGTCCCAGGCTAAGGTTGATGACCTGCGCCGGGTTCGGGTTGGGCGGCGCGCCCGTTGCGGGTAGTCCGGCAGCCCAGAGGATCCCCTTCACGAGCGTGTCGACGCGGCCGACCGTTGCGCAGTCGTCGAAGACCTTCACCGGCAGGACCTTGACTGAGGGGTCGAAGGCGACACCGATGATGCCGGTGGCGTCGCCAGCTGCGGCGGCTATGCCCGCCACGTGCGTGCCGTGGGCGATCTTGCCGAAGGGCCCTGTGCCGGGCGCAACGTAGGCGGGGTCGGTCACGGGCGAGTTGCGGAAGAAGTCGAAGCCCGGCAGGATCTTGCTGGCGAGGTCAGGATGTGCGCTCTGTACACCCGAATCGATGACCGCCACCACCACCTGACGCTGCGGCTCTCCGCTCAGGGCCGCCCACGCAGCTGGCACCCCGAAGGCCGTTAGCGCCCACTGCGCTGGGAAGTACGGGTCGCTGGGCGTGCCGCCGTTCCACTGCAACTCGACGTAGTAGTTGCGCTGCGCCGCCGCAACACGCGGGTCGGCCGCCAGGCGCGCCACCAGCGCGTCTACGTCGGCGCCTTCCGGCGCCACCAGCACGTCTGGTCCCGGTCCGGTGGACGCTTCCAGGGTCGTGAGACCGTGGACCCGGCTGAGGTCGGCGCGTGTGGCGCTCTGCGTGGCGTAAGGGGCTGCCATGTGCGCGGGGCCGATCGCGGCGTGGTAGCTGACCAGTATCTGCGACCCGACGGGCACCGGCCCTGGGCCCACGTGCGCGCTGCTCAGCCCGCTGGCCTGGCAGGCGCCCACGGCACTCGTGCTGAACGGCACGGTCCGTGAGCCGCCGTTGGAGTCGAAGTGGAGGTTGGCGTTGAGGTCGACGAGCGGGTCCGCCACCTGGCCGTTGACTACGATGTGCAGCGTGGCCGCTGCCCCCGGCCCGAGGGCGCCGCCGGTGGTGGGGACGGCGAACTGGTTGCGTAACGAAACGTGCGGGTTGTCGCTGCTGAACTGCCAGCGGAGCGTGCCGCCGCCGGCGTTGCGCAGGACGAGGTTGCGCTCGGTGAAGGCGGCGCCCGCCAGGTCGTCGGCGCTGGTCTCCAGGCGCGGCGTCACGTTGCAGGCGGCGAGCACCGTGGTGAGGGCGAGCGTCACGATCAGCTTCAGCGTGGCGCTAACGCGGCCAGCGCGAGTAGCGAGTACCGGCAGGGCCGCGTGGCGGGTATGTTCACCGGACACCGTGTAAGCATACGGTGTACCTCGCGGGTAGTTGGAAGCCCCTGGATTCTTGTACTCAGTACAATAATCTGCCTATACTCGCAGGAACAACCGCGCGCGCCCGCCACGGGGCCGCAGCCACCGGAGGCAGAACATGGCGACACGAGAGAACCTGACCAAACCCACAGCGCCCGCAGGCGGCGCGTTCCTGGTCGAGCGTCAGAGCGCTGACAGCATCCTGATCCCCGAGGCGTTCGACGACGAGCTGACCATGTTCGCCAGCACGGCCGCCACCTTCGTGGAGCGCGAGATACTGCCCGACTTCGAGCAGCTCGAAGCGCTGGACTACGAGCTCTCGAGGCAGAAGATGGCCAAAGCCGGCGAGCTCGGCCTGCTGGGGGTGGAGATCCCCGAGGAGTACGGCGGACTCGGAGCCGGCAAGGTCGCGGCGGCCGTCGTGACGGAGGCCATCTCGGGCGCAGGCTCTTTCAACGTGACCTTCAGCGCCCACTCGGGCATCGGCACGCTGCCTATCGTGTACTTCGGCACCGAGGACCAGAAGCGGAAGTACCTGCCCAAGCTCGCCACCGGTGAGTGGATCGCGGCGTACTGCCTCACGGAACCCGGGTCCGGGTCGGACTCGCTGGCGGCTAAGACGCGCGCCGTGCTCGACGGCGACGAGTGGGTGCTCGACGGCACCAAGATGTGGATCAGCAACGCCGGCTTCGCCGACCTGTTCACCGTGTTCGCTCAGGTCGACGGAGACAAGTTCTCGGCCTTCCTGGTCGAGAAGGACACGCCCGGCCTCAGCCTCGGCGCCGAAGAGAAGAAGATGGGCATCAAAGGCTCGTCCACTCGGCAGGTCATCCTCGAAGGCGCCCGCGTGCCCAAGGAGAACCTGCTGGGCGAGATCGGCAAGGGTCACCACATCGCCTTCGGGATCCTCAACATCGGCCGCTTCAAGCTCGCCATCGGCGGTTCGGGCGGGGTCAAGAACCTGATCGAACTGTCGCAGGGTTACGCCAAGGAGCGTCAGCAGTTCGGGTCGCCCATCGCGAACTTCGGCCTGATCCAGGAGAAACTCGGCGCCATGGCGGCGGAGGCGTTCGCTCTGGAGAGCGCTTCTTACCGACTGGCCGGCACCATGCAGGCCGCGGCTGAGGGCGCGGCCGACAGCGCCGCCGAGCTGAAGGCGCTCAACGAGTACGCCGTGGAGTTCTCCTTCATCAAGGTGTTCGGCTCCGAGATCCTCGACTTCGTGGTCGACGAAGCGCTGCAGATCTACGGCGGTTACGGCTTCTCGGCCGAGTACCCGATCGAGCTGCCATACCGCAACAGTCGCATCAACCGCATCTTCGAGGGCACCAACGAGATCAACCGCATGCTCACGGTCGATCAGCTGCTGAAGCGCGCCATGCGCGGTCAGCTCGACCTCCTCGGTCCCGCGCAGGAAGCCATGATGGGTCAGCCGCTCACGCAGGCTGAGGGCCCCGACGCGCTGGCGGCCGCCAACCTGGCGGTGGAGAACCTGAAACGTGCCGCGCTCATGGTGGCTGGCATGGGCGCCATGGCATACATGCAGGGTCTAGAGAAGGAGCAGGAGCTCATGGCGCGCGCGGCCGACATGGTGGGCCTCGTGTACTTCGCTGAGAGCGCGCTGCTGCGCGCCGAGCGGCTGGCCGGTGACCGCAAGGCCGACGCGGCCGCGCTGCTGGCGCGCCTGTACGCCTTCCGCGCCGTGGACCGTGCGCGCGAGCTGGGCACCGAGGCGCTGCGTCGCATCCCGCGCGGCAAGGAGGCGCTGCCACGGCTGCAGGCTTACCTGGCAGAGCACGGGCAGGACCTGATCGAGTTGCGGCGGCAGGTCGCCGCCCTGGTTTACGAAGCCGACGGCTACCCGCTGAACTGACAGCCGCAGGGCTTAACGTCACCGGGCGCCCGCCACTCGTGCGGGCGCCCGGCTCGTTCTGTCTCCGTGCGGGGCGAGCTGCCCAGCACGCTGCGGTTACAGGGGTTTGAAGCGCTCGAACGTCTCCTGGCAGCCTTGGCAGGTGCGGATCTCGCGGCAGAGGGCCGATCCGAACGGGTTACGTAGCCGGGTGTCTGGATGGCCGCAACGCGGACACCTCACCGGTGCGTCCAGCGCGATCTGAATGAGCCCGCCATGCGGCTGAGGCGGCGCTATGCCGAACTCCTCGAGCTTGCTCCGGGCGTCATCGGTCATGTCGTCGGTGGACCAGGGAGGGGAGAGCCGCGACGCCACCTCCACGTGCGGGAAGCCCGCCGCTCTCACGGCGCTGGCCACGTTCTCCTCGATAACGCGCAGCGCGGGGCAGCCTGAGAACGTGGGGGTGATGACCACGTGGACGCCGGCGCCTTCGAAGCTGACCTCGCGCACCAGGCCCATCTCCACGATGTTGAGGACCGGGATCTCGGGGTCGGTGACGGTGGCGAGGGCTTGCCACACGGTGGTCGTTGCGGCGTGAGGCTCGTGGCGAGGTCGGTCGTTGGTAACGGGGTTCAGCATCGCCCTCACCAGCTCTCGGCGGCCGGGTCGGCGCGCGCCACCGACTGCATCTCGGCCAGGAGCGCGGCCAGGTGGCCCTCGCCCCGGTCGCTGCGGGCGCCAGCGGCGGGCGGCGCGGGCAGGGCGGGCAGCGTGAGCTCCAGCCGGTTGAGTTCTGTTCTCAGCCGTCCGAGCACCGCCGCTGCCAGCTCGGCGGGGTCAGGGTAGATGCCGTCTGCTGCCAACAGGGCGTCGCCCTCGAGCGGCGCCAACAGCTGCGGTACCAGTGGCCACAGCTCGTTCAGTGCGGACTGCAGGCGGCTCTTCGACTCTTCCGTGCCGAACGCCAGCCGCTCCACCCACAGGGCGCTGTGGCGCAGGTGGAAGAGCTCCTCGCGGTTGACCTTGGCGGCCACCTCGCTGACGGGCGTGTAAGCCGAGCGCATGAGTCGCGGCAGCAGCTCGGCCTCGTAGGTGTCGAAGAGGTACTGGCGCAGCATGGTGAAAGCCCAGTCGCCCCGCGGCAGTTCCACGAGAGCGGAGCTGCGGTACTCGTTCGCGCCTCTGAAGAAGGCCAGGCGGTCCGGGTCCTGGCCTGTCAGTTCCTGCACGAGGCCGTACCAGAGCACGGCGTGACCGATCTCGTCCTGCGCCACGTTGGCGATGGCGATGTCTTCTTCGAGGATGGGTGCGTGACCCGTCCACTCCGCGTTCCGGTGGCCCAGCACCAGTTCGTCGTCGGCTAGGGCGGTCAGGCGCTCCACCAGGGCTGCGCTGACCTCGGACTTCAGGTCGGCGGCGGTCATCGCGGCACCCCTTCCGCGGCGTCCTTGCTGGCGGTGGCGCGGCTCGAGTACACGGACTGCTGCTTGTAGGTCTTGTCCTGCGCGGGGCCGAACCAGGGGTCGGCGTCGTCTGGTTCGGAGCGGACCACGCTGCCTGCTTCCACCAGCCACAGCGCCAGCACCGGCTCCTCTCCTGCCAGCTCGAGCGCCAGGTCTAACGCGGCCCTCACGCTGGAGGCCTCGACCTCGCCCTTCAGGTCGCCGAACGTCATGGAGCGGCGGTTGGTGGACTTGACGACCACCAGGTAGCGGCTGAGTTCACCGCCCTCCGCCTCACTGTGCGCCGGCACTTGCGTCAGTTCCTCGGCCGTGAAGGCGTGAATGCTGGCGGCTGGCGCGACCCACATGCTGACCGCAGCGGGGCGCCGCGCGAACACCGTGCGCGCCATGAGCAGGGCGTGCACGGCGTCGGCCGCGTGTACCGAGCCCACAGCCTGGTGCGGTTTACGCTCGCTGTCCTTCTTGAGGACCTCCCAGCGCGGCCACTGAGTATCTGCACCCGTGAGCGGCTTTTCGGCGGCGCTCATGCTGAAGCTCCCGTTCGCGGCGCGCGCGCACTGGCCGGCGGCGCCTGCCGGGCGGCGTGCGCGGCCATGGCCTCGCGCACCCAGCGCCCGTCGTCATGCGCCTGGCGGCGGGCGGCCAGGCGTTCGGCGTTGCAGGGCCCGTTGCCCTTGACCACGTTCCAGAACTCGTCCCAGTCGATGGGGCCGTGCACCCAGTGGCCGCTGGCCTCATCGAAGCGCAGGTCGGGATCGGGGATCTTGAGGCCCGCCTCGATGAGCTCCGGGGCGTGCTCGTCGAGGAACTCCTGGCGCACCTCGTCGTTGGTCTTGATCTTTACGCCCCAGCGCTTGAGCTGCGGCGTGTTGGGCGAGTCGGAGTCGTGCGGGCCGAGCATCATCATGGCTGGCCACCACCAGCGGTCTAGCGCGTCCTGCGCCATCTGCCGCTGCTGAGGCGTGCCCTGGGCGTAGCGGCGGATCATCTCCTGGCCTTGCTTGTGGTGGAACGTCTCCTCGGCGCAGATACGCACCATGGCGCGCGAGTAAGGCCCGTACGACGCCCCCGCCAGCATGACCTGGTTCTTGATGGCGGCGCCGTCGACCAGCCAGCCGATCATGCCCACGTCGGCCCAGTTGAGGGTGGGGTAGTTGAACACGCTGGAGTACTTGGCGCGGCCCTCGAGCAGGGCGTCGACCATCTCCTCGCGCGTGGCGCCGAGCGTCTCGGCTGCGTGGTAGAGGTACTGCCCGTGACCGGCCTCGTCCTGCACCTTGGCTATGAGGATGAGCTTGCGGCGCAGGCTGGGCGCCGAGGCTATCCACTCACCCTCCGGCAGCATGCCCACCCATTCGCTGTGGGCGTGCTGGCTGATCATGCGGATGAGCTGCCGCCGGTACTCGCTCGGCATCCAGTCGCCGGGCTCGATCTTCTCGCCGGCGTCGATGCGCGCCTGGAACGCCGCTAGGCGCGCCTCTTCGGCGCTGGCCTCTGTAGGCGCGCTGTTGGCCGCCATGTGCTGCTCAGCCATGCTGGGCTCCTTCCGTGGCGCCCAAGGCGCCGAACACGTAGCTCACGTACTGCCTGGTTAGTTGCTCGAGCGGCATGCGACCTTGCGGGTTGAACCACTGGTAGCTCCAGTTGAGGGTGGAGAGGGTGAGGAGGGTGGCTACGTCCACGTCGCTCACGCGGAACTCGCCCGCTTGCACGCCGGCGGCGATGATGCGCTTGAGGTGGGCCTGGTAGGCGTCGCGCCGCTCGATGACGTGGCGCCGCGAGGGGTCAGACAGGTGGGTCCATTCGTGGAAGAACACGGCCGCTGTTTCTATCTCGTTCTCCATCACGTGCAGGTGTCCCGCCACGAACGCCGCCAGGCGCCGGCTCGGGGTGGCGTCCTGCGGCACGCTCTCCGCCGAGGCGATGAACGCGTCGGCGGCGCGGTCCACGATCTCGCGTAGCAGCTGCTCCTTGGAGTCGATATGCGCGTAGAGGGAGGCGCCCTGGAGGTTCAGGTGCCGCGCCAGCTCGCGCATGCTGGTGGCGTGGTAGCCGTTGCGCCGGAACAGCGTGCCGGCCGCCCGCAGTATCTCTGCGCGCCGGCCCGCACCTGCCTGAGGCCCGCTAGGCGGGGCGCCGGTCACGAGACCCGTCGCGGCTGCTCTGCTCGTGGGAGCCATCTGACCTCCATCACCCTTCGGTTCCTAGGCGTTCAGGATAGACTAACGACCGTTCGTTAGGCAACGGGCCGGCGCACATGCCCCTGCAGCCCAGTGCCGCTCGTGAGCCGCACGGGGTACACATCTAGCCCGGTGGCATGCTGGCGCGGGTGCGCGGTACGTTGCTGCTATATACGAGGTATCCGCCCGTTGGCGGCCGTAATGCCTTCAGGCACGTTCCGGCTCCAGCGGCGCTAGTCAGGAGATGCCCATGCCTACCCTTCAGTACGTCCCGCCCAGTGGCGCGGAGTTCGGGGAGTTACCCCTCACAACCGAGGAGCTCCTCCGCGGCTACCGTGCCACCGCTCGCGCCCGCTTCTTCGACGAGAGGGCCGTGACCCTCCAGCGCCAGGGCCGCCTTGGCGTCTACGCCCCTTACCGCGGCCAGGAGGCCGCCCAGGTGGGCACCACCCTCGCCTTGGAGGACGGCGACTGGCTGGTGCCGAGCTACCGCGAGACAGCCGCCGCCATCACCCACGGCCTGCCGCTCAGTCAGGCCATCCTCTACTGGCGCTCACACCCGGCCGGCTGGCGCTTCCCGGATGACGTGCGCATGCTGCCCTTCTACATCCCCATCGCCACCCAGATGCCTCACGCAGTTGGGCTCGCCGTGGCGGGCCGGCACCAACAGGAGCGGCCGTGGGTGGTGCTCGCCTTCATAGGTGACGGCGGCACTAGCGAGGGCGACTTCCACGAGGCCCTCAACTTCGCGGCTGTTTACAAGGCGCCTGTGGTGTTCGTGGTGCAGAACAACGGTTGGGCTATCAGCACGCCCACGGAGCGCCAGATGGCCAACGTGCGCATCGTGGACCGTGCAACTGGTTACGGCGTGCACGGGGTGAGGGTCGACGGCAACGACCTGGTGGCCACGTGGGTGGCTGCCAAGGAGGCGGTGGCGCGCGCCCGGGCGGGGGAGGGCCCCACCCTGCTGGAGGCGATGACCTACCGAATCGCCCCGCACACCACCAGCGACGACCCCGGCAGGTACCGCGACGAAGAGGAAAGCAAACGACGCGCAGCGGAGGAGCCGCTAGTGCGGCTGCGCGCTGCGCTCAGATCGCTAGGGGTGCTGACGGATGAGGTTGAGGCTCAGGTTCAGGCCGAGCTCGAGCAGGAACTGAAGGAGGCCTTGGAAGTGGCGGACGCTGCTCCGGACATTGACCCGGCCGAGATAGTCGAGCACGTGTACGCCGAGATGGGTCCGGACCAGCGCATGGCGTGGGAGGCCCTCGGTGGCCGCTGACGTGAAGGTATCCACGGCCGAGACGGCGCGGGCGCCCATAACCATGGTGCAGGCCATTAACGAGGCCATGGCACTGGCGCTGGAGCGCGACCCGCGCGTGCTGCTCTTCGGTCAGGACGTGGGCGTCATGGGCGGGGTGTTCCGGGCGTCTGACGCGCTGCAGCAGCGCTTCGGTGAGGAGCGGGTGTTCGACACTCCGCTCGCTGAGGCAGGCATCGTGGGGCTAGGCATCGGCCTGGCGCTAGGTGGCATGCGGCCCATCGCTGAGGTGCAGTTCGCCGGGTTCCTCTACCCCGCGCTGGACCAGATCCTCTCGCACCTAGGGCGTTACCGCCACCGCACGCGTGGGCGCTTCTCGCTGCCGATGGTGGTGCGGGCGCCTTACGGCGGCGGGGTGCACACGCCCGAGCAGCATGCCGACTCGCCGGAGGCCGTGTTGGCGCACGCGCCCGGCCTCAAGGTCGTGATCCCTTCGTCACCCGAACGCGCCAAGGGGCTGTTGCTGGCCGCCATCGACGACCCCGACCCGGTCTTCTTCCTCGAGGCCATCAAGCTCTACCGCTCCGAAAGGCAGGCAGTGCCGGCGGGGCATTACACGTTCGAGCTGGGCAAGGCGCGCATCGTGCGGCCCGGGAACGCTGTGAGCCTCTTCTGTTACGGCGGCATGGTCGAGGTGTGCATGAAGGCAGCCGAGGTCGCGGCGCGCGAGGGCGTTGAGCTGGAGGTCGTGGACCTCGAGACTCTGGCGCCGCTCGACGAGGCCACCATCCTGGACTCCGTGAGGCGCACGGGCCGCGCCGTGATCGTGTACGAGGCGCCGCGCAGCGGCGGTTTCGGGGCGGAGGTGGCTGCCCGCATTGCGGAGGAGGCCATCTACCACCTGGAGGCGCCCATCGTGCGCGTAACTGGTTGGGACGCGCCCTACCCGCCCTTCACCTCGGTGGAGCATCATTACCGGCCGGACGCCAAGAGGGTCCTGGCGGCGGTGCGCAAGGTGCTCGTTTAGGGTCAGCGGACCGAGGGGCGCTGGCAGGGCGACTCGGCGCCTGCCGAGTCGTGAGGGCATACCGAGTCGTGAGGGCATACAGAGCCGTGAGCGCATGCCTTCGTCCCTAGGCAGGAGCCAAGCGCTCCTGCGCCTTAGGCCCTTGCGCAAGCGCACCCCTTACCCTTAGTATTTAAGGTATCTCTAAGGCGCCACCGCGCGCCGGTCCGGGTAGCCATCAGCGCGCCGGGTTCGAAGGAGTTACCGCCATGGATAACAAGACTGTTGCCGCTAACGTGACTGCGCGCCCGGAACTCGATAAGGATCGTCGGCGGGCGTTGGATTCGGCTGTGGCTCAGATTGAGCGGCAGTTTGGTCGTGGTTCGATTATGCGGTTGGGGTCGGAGCCTGTGGGTGTGTTGGGTTCTGGGGTTATTAGT
>JBAYRM010000001.1:0-62855 GCA_041676665.1 Trueperaceae bacterium | reverse complement strand
GGCTCCAACAGCCCGGTCGTCGCTATCCCCACCCCGCAGGCGAACGTCACGCTGCCGCAGTCGTCGCAGTACGAGCTCAGCCTGGTGCCGGACTCCGCCATCCTCGACGGACGCTTCGCGAACAACGGCTGGCTGCAGGAGCTGCCGCGGCCGCTCAGCAAGCTCACGTGGGACAACGCCGCACTGGTGGCGCCCGCCACCGCTGAGGAGCTCGGCGTCAAGACGGGCGACCTCATCCGGCTCGCCGCCGGCGGTCGCGAGGTAACCGCTCCCGTCTGGATCCAGCCCGGCCAGGCGGCTGGCGCCATCACTCTGCCGCTCGGCTACGGCCGCACAGCGGCAGGCAACGTCGGTAACAACGTTGGCGTCAACGGCTACGAGCTCCTCGACCTGAGCACCGACGGCGCTATAGGCGTGTCGGTCAGCAAGGTCGCCGGCAGCCACAAGCTGGTCAGCACCCAGATCCACCACTCGCTGGAAGGTACTGGCGACGCCCGCCACATCGTGCGCTCCGGGACCGTTCAGGAGTTCCGCGACATGGTGGCCAACCCCGACGAACTCAGCTTCGTGCACCCCGTACCGCACATCCACGCCGACCTGTTCCCCGACTTCGAGTACAGCGGCTACAAGTGGGGCATGGTCATCGACCAGACCGTGTGCACCGGCTGTAACGCCTGCGTGGTCGCGTGCCAGTCCGAGAACAACATCCCCATCGTTGGCAAGGACCAGGTGGCGGTCGGGCGCGAGATGCACTGGATCCGCGTCGACAGCTACTATGGCGGCTCGATCGACGAGCCCGAGTTCTTCAGCCAGCCCATGCCGTGCCAGCAATGCGAGAAGGCTCCCTGCGAGCCCGTCTGCCCGGTAGGCGCCACGGTGCACGACAGCGAAGGCCTGAACGTCATGGTCTACAACCGCTGCGTGGGCACCCGCTACTGCTCCAACAACTGCCCCTACAAGGTGCGCCGCTTCAACTGGCTGCAGTACGCCGAACTCGCCACCGACGCCACCGAGCTGTCGCTGGCTAACAACCCCGACGTAACCGTGCGCAGTCGCGGCGTCATGGAGAAGTGCACCTACTGCACGCAGCGCATCTCGATGGCCCGCATCGACGCCTCCAACGAGGACCGCCGCATCGCGGACGGCGAAGTGGTCACGGCCTGCCAGGCTGCGTGCCCCACCCAGGCCATCGTGTTCGGCGACCTCAACGACCCGACCTCTCGAATCGCGGCGGTCAAGAGCTCGTCCCTCAACTACGCCATGCTCGAAGAGCTGCAGACCTTCCCGCGCACCACGTACCTGGCCAAGGTCAAGAATCCAAGCGAGGCGGTCGGCTGATGGCGCTAGAGACAGGCAACATCAAGGTTTACCCGGAGACCAACCGCGTCATCAGACCGGGCGAGACCTACGGCGGCATCGACGACCGCGTCCTGACGCCCGTACTGGCCGGGGTCGACAAGACCCCGACGTGGTGGTGGATAGGCTTCGGCATCAGCGCCGCGCTGCTGGTCATGTACCTGGTGTCGGTGGTCAAGCTCATCACCACCGGCATCGGCATCTTCGGTAACAACATCCCGGTGGCGTGGGGCATGCCGATCATCAACTTCGTGTGGTGGATCGGTATCGGTCACGCCGGTACGCTCATCTCCGCGGCACTGCTGCTGTTCCGGCAGCCGTGGCGCACCACGGTCAACCGCTTCGCGGAGGCCATGACCATCTTCGCGGTGGTTTGCGCCGGCCTCTACCCCATCCTCCACCTGGGCCGCCCGTGGGTCTTCTACTGGCTCGTGCCCTACCCCAACACCTTCGGCCTGTTCCCGCAGTTCCGCAGCCCGCTCGACTGGGACCTCTTCGCCATCGGCACGTACTTCACGATCTCGCTGGTGTTCTGGTTCATCGGCCTCATCCCCGACCTCGCGTCGCTGCGCGATAACGCCAGGAACGGCTTCCAGCGCCTGCTGTACGGCACCCTGGCCCTCGGCTGGAGCGGCTCCACCAAGGCGTGGCAGCGCTACCAGCGCGCCTACCTGCTGCTGGCGGCCCTCAGCTTCCCGCTCGTGCTCAGCGTGCACTCCACCATCGCCATGGACTTCGCCGTGGCGCAGCTGCCCGGCTGGAACAACACCATCATGCCGCCCTACTTCGTGGCTGGCGCGGTGTTCGCCGGCTTCGCCATGGTGCTCATCCTGGCGGTGCCGCTCCGCAAGGCGCTGCACTTCGAGCATCTGATCACGCTGCGGCACCTCGACAACGCCGCCAAGCTCATGCTGGCCACCGGCATGATCGTGGTGTACGGCTACTTCATCGAGATCTTCATCGCCTGGTACTCGGGCGTCGAGGCCGAGCGGTACATGATCTGGAACCGCATGTTCGGTCCGCACGGCAAGTACTTCTGGGCGCTGATCTTCTGCAACTTCATCGCCATCCAGCCGCTGTGGTTCCGCAAGGTCAGGCAGAGCCCGTGGGCGCTGTTCCTCATCTCCATCGCGGTCAGCGTAGGCATGTGGCTCGAGCGCTTCGTGATCTTCGTGGTGTCGCTCACGCGCGACTTCCTGCCCTCGTCGTGGGGCGACTTCGTCTCAACCTTCTGGGACTGGTCGCTCTTCATCGGCAGCCTGGGGCTCTTCAGCACGCTCTTCTTCGTGTTCATCCGCCTGCTGCCGTCTATCGCCACGGCCGAAACCAAGGAGACCGCCTACCACGATCACCATCACGGCTCTGACGCCTTCGAGAAGATAAGGATGGATTACTACCACGCCGAGGAGACCGCATGAGCAGCGTTACCTTGGGCCGCAAGACCGAACCACTGTACGCGCTGGTCGCGCAGTTCGACACGGTGGAAGACATCCGGGAGGCCGCTGCGCGCACGCGTAAAGCCGGCTACACCCGCACCGACGCGTACACGCCGTTCCCCGTCGAGGGCCTCGACGAGGACCTCGGCATGCGCCCTACCAACCTCGGTTGGGTGGTGCTCATCGTGGGCATCCTGGGCGGGCTCGGCGGCTTCTTCCTGCAGTGGTGGTCGTCCACCACCTACTACCCGCTCAACATCGGCGGTAGGCCGCTCAACAGCTGGCCCAACTTCATCATCATCATGTACGAGTTCACCATCCTCTCCGCGGGCCTCACCGCCGGGCTTGGCATGATCCTCCGCAACGGACTGCCCCGCCCCTACCACTCGATCTTCAACACGCCGGGCTTCGAGCACGCTTCACGCGATAAGTTCTTCCTCTCCATCGAAGCGCGCGACCCGAAGTTCGACGTCGACCACACCCGCGCCTTCCTCGAGGCGCTGGGACCTGAGCGCATCTCGGAGGTGGAGCGATGAGAGGCAAGACCTGGCGCCTACTGGCTGCCGTGGCGCTCGTCACGCTCGCGCTAACCTCGTGCGGCCGGAACATGTTCGACCAGCCGCGCGCCGACGCCTTCGAGTCGAGCCAGTTCTTCGCGGACGGCAGCGCCATGCGCCCCATCCCCGCCAACACCGTCTCGCGCGAACGCGGGGCGCTTGAGCCCACCTTCCTCACGGGTCTTGGCCCCACGGGCTTCCTGACGGAGCTGCCGGTGGAGCTCAACACCGACCTGCTGCTGAGGGGGCAGGAGCGCTTCGACATCTACTGCGCGCCGTGCCACAACTACAACGGCGACGGCATGGGCATGATCATCACGCGCGGCTTCCCGCAGCCGGTGTCGTTCACCTCGGAGCAGCGGCTCCTCGACTCGCCCGTCGGCTACTTCTTCAACGCCATGACCAACGGTTTCGGCCGCATGTACAGTTACGCCTCACGCATCAAGCCTGAGGACCGCTGGGCCGTCGCCGCTTACATCAAGGCGCTGCAGCTGAGCCAGAACGCCTCCATCACCGACGTTCCGGCCGAAGTCCTCAGCCAGTTGAGCACCACGGAGGCCGCACGGTGAACGCACTGAAACTTCCCCCCATCGACACCGGCAAGCTGCAGCTCGGCGCCCTGGTGGTCGGCCTGATAGCCCTGGCAGGAGCCGCCATCCTGGGCTTCACCACGGCGGGCAGCTTCTTCGAGTCGTACCTGATGAGCTACATGTTCATCCTGGGCCTCTCGCTCGGCAGCCTCATGCTCGTGTTCGTGGTGCACCTAGCCGGCGGTTCGTGGGGCGCCCTGATCCTCAGGCCGCTGGAGGCGGCGGTGTCGCTCATACCGCTGCTGGCGCTGCTGTTCATACCCATCCTCTTCGCTATGAAGGACCTCTACCCCTGGACCGACCCGGCCTTCGTGGCCGCCTGGCCCATGGTGGAAGCCAAGACCGCGTACCTCAACACGCCGTTCTTCATCGCGCGCGCCGTTGCCGTGTTCGCCATCTGGACGCTAGGCGCGTTCCTGTACCGCTCGCTCAGCCGGCGCCAGGACGAGACGTCGGTAGAGTCGCAGGCGGGCCGGGCCGGTTACCGCATGAAGAGTATGGCGGGCCTGTGGGTGGTGCTTTACATCCTCTCCATGACCTTCGCGGCGTTCGACTGGGCCATGTCCGTCACCCCCACGTGGTTCTCGGGAATCTACCCCGGCATCCTCATGGCCAGCCAGGTCATCAGCGCGCTGGCGCTGATAATCCTGGTCATGGTCGCGTTGGCCAAGGTGAACCCCACCATCGACAAGCTGCTCACCCCCAAGCGCCTGCAGGACCTGGGCAACCTCCTCATGGCCGTGACCATGTTCTGGGCCTACACGCACATCTCGCAGCTCATCATCCAGTGGTCGAACAACGTGTCGGAAACGGCTACCTGGTACTACTCGCGCCTCGGCCCGGACTGGGTTGGTTTCAGCGCGTTCATCCTCTTCTTCGGCTTCTTCGCCCCGTTCATGATCCTGTTCTCCAGGTGGGTCAAGCGCCGCCGGCGCGCACTCAGCATCGTGGCCGTGTGGGCGCTCGTGGTGCAGCTCATGAACATCTACTGGATCCTCGCTCCGGAGTTCCAGCGCAGCGGCGCGCAGCTCACGCTGATCGACGTGCTGCTAACGGTCGGCATGGTCGGCATCTGGGTTGCGCTGTACGCCCGCGCGCTGGGAGCCCGCAACGTTCTGCCCGCCAACGACCCGCGGCTGGTGAAGGTGGTGGCCGAGCATCATGCCTGAGCGCTCCCCCTTCCAGAAGACGCGCCAGTACATGTTCAGCCCTCAGCAGGTCCGGCTGGCCGTGGCGCTGGGCACCGTCGGCATGATCGCCGCCATCGTGGTGCTCCTGTTCCTGGCGTCCTCCAGGCCGCAGGGGCGCTTCCAGCCGCTGGACACCTCGCAGTTCGAGCAGCACCTGGCCAACGCCACCGACGACCTGAGCGGTTACTCGGTTGACGGCGACCGCGCCACCATCGACATCAACCGCGCCATCGAGCTGGTAGCCGAGCGGGGCGTGCAAAACCCCGGCTTCTACGGCACGGCGGCAGCTGCGCCGGCCGCTCCCGCAGCCCCGGCCGCTCCCGCGGCGGCCGAAGAGCCCGCCGCCGCGGAGCCTGCTGCGGAACCTGCTGCTGAGGAGCCCACGGCTGCGGAACCCGCCACTGCGGAGCCCGCCACTGCGGAGCCCGCCGCCGACGCCCCGGCCGCGGACCCGACCCCCGTGTCGGCCGCGCCGGCCGAGGTCCTGCCCGACGGCGAGACCGCCTTCCTGGGTACTTGCATGGCGTGCCATCAGGCTACCGGCATGGGCGTCGTGGGCGCCTTCCCGCCGCTGGTGGGCCACGCGCCTGAGGTGTACGCGGCGGACCGCGACCTCATTCCGACCACGATCCTGTTCGGGTTGCAAGGCGCTATCACGGTGGACGGCATGCCTTACAACGGCATCATGACCCCGCACCTGCACCTGGATGACGCCACCATCGCGTCGATCTCGAACTACGTCATGACCTCCTGGGGTAACGACGCACTGGCGCCGGACTTCGTGCCTTACACCTCCGCGGAGGTCGAGGCGCTGCGCGGCCAGATGCTGACCATGACCGAGGTTCACGACCTGCGCACCGCGGCGGGTCTGGACTGACGCTCGCGCCCGGCGCTGAGCGCCGTGGCTACGCCCATCAGGAAGCGCCGCCGAACCTTTTGAATGGTTCGGCGGCGCTCTGTTATGTGGTGCGGACCGCTGGCCGCTTGGCGGGGCGTGACGCTTAGATGTCGAGGTTGGCCAGGTGAGCGTGCGTCTCGATGAACTCGCGGCGCGGCGGCACCTCGGTGCCCATGAGGATCTCGAAGGTGTCGCCGGCTTCGAGGGCGTCTTCTATCGTGACGCGCTTGAGCACGCGCGTTTCGGGGTTCATGGTGGTCTCCCACAGCTGCTCGGGGTTCATCTCGCCGAGGCCCTTGAAGCGCTGGATCTCGATCTTCTTGTCGCGGTTGGCGCGCTGCAACTGGGTGAGGGCGGCCTCGTCGTACAGGTACTGCATCTCGCGCTGCCGGCCCACGCGCACGCCGTAGAGGGGCGGCTGGGCGATGTAGAGGTAGCCCGCGTTGATGAGGGGGCGCATGTAGCGGTAGAAGAACGTGAGCAGCAGCGTGCGGATGTGCGAGCCGTCGACGTCGGCGTCCGTCATGATGATGATCCGGTGGTAACGGACGTCTTCCAGGTTGAAGTGGGCGTCGTCGCCGGTACCCTCCACGCCCGCACCGATAGCGGCGATCATGGCGCGGATTTCGGCGTTCTTGAGGATCTTGCCGATGTTGGCCTTCTCGACGTTGAGGATCTTGCCGCGTAGCGGCAGGATGGCCTGGAAGCGCCGCTCGCGGCCCTGCTTGGCGCTGCCGCCCGCGGAGTCGCCTTCCACGATGTACATCTCGCTAACCGTGGGGTCTTCCGATTGGCAGTCGGCCAGCTTGCCGGGCAGGTCGTCGTTCTCGAGGGGGTTGGCGCGGCGCACCAGGTCGCGCGCTTTGCGCGCCGCTTCACGGGCGCGGGCGGCCTGCGCGGCCTTGTCGATGATGGCTTTGCCGATCTTCGGGTTCTCTTCGAGGATCTCGGTGAGCTTCTCGTACACCACGCTGTTGACGGCGGACTGCGCTTCGGGGTTGAGGAGCTTGACCTTGGCCTGCGACTCGAACTGCGGCTCGGGTAGCTTGACGGAGATGACGCAGGAGATGCCTTCGAGGAAGTCGTCGCCGGTTGGGGCGGCCTCGCCCTTCTTGAGCAGGTTCTTGTTCTTGGCGTAGTTGTTGAGGACGCGCGTGTACGCCATCTTGAAGCCCGTGAGGTGAGTGCCGCCGTCGCGGTTGGTGATCATGTTGGCGTACGTGAGGATGGTCTGACCGTAGTTGGTGTTGTGGATAAGGCCCACGTCTACCTCGACGTCGTGCATGCCGTGGTCGGTCTGCACGGAGGCCACGCCGCGTATCTCAACGGGCTTGTCGTAGAGGAGCTCGGCTTCACGCGCCAGGTTCTGAGCGAATGCCGCAACGCCGCCCTTCTCGTGGAAGGTCTCGGTCTTGGTGGTCCCGCCGCGCTCGTCGTTCAGAACGATCTTGACCCCGCCGGTGAGGAACGCCAGCTCGCGCAGGCGCCGGCGCACGCGGCTGTAGTCGTAGCCCTCGATGTCCTTGAACACCGCCAGGTCCGGGTAGAACGTGACCTTGGAACCTGACTGCTTCTTGGGTACGCTGCCGACCACGGTGAGCGGCTCGATGACCTCGCCGTTCTCGAAGGTTATGCGGTAGTGCTTGGCGTCGCGCCACACTTCGGCGATGAACTTGGTCGACAGGGCGTTGACCACGGAGCTACCCACACCGTGCAGGCCGCCGGACACCTTGTAGGCGCCGGAATCGAACTTGCCGCCAGCGTGCAGCTCGGTGAAGATGACCTCGATGGCGGGGCGGCCCTCGCGCTCCATGGTGTCGACCGGGATGCCGCGGCCGTTGTCGGCCACGCTGGCGGAGCCATCGGCGTTGAGTGTGACTTCGACCGTGTCGGCGAAGCCGGCCAGGCATTCGTCGATGGCGTTGTCGATGATCTCTGTGAGGAGCTGGTGGAAACCGTCGATGCCGGTGCCGCCCTGCACGTACATGGCGGGGCGTTTACGCACGCCTTCCAGGCCGCGCAGCACCTTGATGTTCTCGGCGGTGTAATCGCCGTTGTTCTTGTTTGGAACAGTCAACTGAACCTCCGTGCCGGGCGCCGTGCCCCGCGCTCGCCAGATACCTGGCTTAGATGCCGCTACAGGCCGCGTATGGGGCGCCTCCCAACCTGCTAATCTTACCCCGCCACGCTACCCCCGGTCAAACGGTTCTTGCCGTTCTGGGCGGGACTTTCGCCTAGTTTGGCCGGTCCGCCAGGCGGCCCTAAGTAACCTCGCGCGGACCCCCAGGCAGGGCACCTTCAGTAGAGTGGCGCATGCCCCAAAGCAGTCCTCGACCGTTGGCCGTCATCACCGGCGCGACCGGGGGTCTGGCCCCCGCAGTGGCGCACGCTTTCGCCGCCGCTGGCTACCGCCTGGCGCTGGTATCCCGTCCCGGCAGAGAAACGGCCCTCGACCCGTTGGTGGCAGAGCTCACCGCCGCGTCCGCGGGGACCGAGGTCGCCGTCATCGGCATAGACCTCCTCTCACCCGAAGACTGCCTCGCGAGCTTCGGGCGTCTGGAGGCCGACATGGGCCCGGTCAGCGCGCTCCTCAACCTGGCCGGCGGCTTCGCTATGGGCGGCCCGGTGACCCACGGAGCGCAGGCGCTTGAGCACATGCTGGACCTCAACCTGCGCACCGCCGTCAACGCCACCGCAGCGCTGCTACCCGGCATGCAAAGCCGCGCTTCGGGGTTCGTGGCCGCCGTAGGCGCCAACGCAGTAACGGCTCCCGCTCCGGGCATGACCGCCTACGCCGCCTCCAAGGGCGCGCTGGCGGCCTTCCAGCGGTCGCTGGCTTCTGAGGCCGCCAAGCACGGAGTGCACGTAGCGTTGCTGATACCAGCCGGAGCCATCGACACGCCAGGTAACCGCGCGGCTATGCCCAAAGCCGATCCGGCGCGCTGGATCGACCCGGCGGCCCTGGCGGAGGCGCTTCTGTACCTCGCTGGTAACCGCCCGCGCGGACGCGTGCACGAACTGGTGGTTACCCCCGGTTAGCCCAGCGCGTCCTCACCGTGCGTGAAGCGTCCACCCTTCATGGTGGCCACCGCCGCCAAACCATCCAGGCTCACGGTCGGGTCGTGCGTCAGCACCACCAGGTCGGCGTCGTAGCCGGGCGCCAGCATGCCCGAGCGGTCCTCCGCGTGAACGGCGTACGCAGCGCCGCGGGTGTAGGCGTTCAGCGCCTCGTCGGGCCCCACGGCTTCCGTCGGCGTGAGGCGCCGGCCGCTGGGGGCCGCGCGCCGCGCGGCCGCGCGCAGCCCCTCGTACGGGTCAGGGGGCGCCACAGGGCTGTCGGAGCCGAACGCCAGCACCGCCCCCGCGCGCGCCAGCGAGCGCATGGGGTAGGCGCGCGCTTGGCGATCGGCCAGTTCCGTGGCTATGGAGTCAACGTCGAACGTCAGGTGTATGGGCTGCATGGAGGCGACCAGACCCAAGGCGCCCGCACGGCTTACGTCGTCCTCGTGCATGTGCTGGGCGTGCTCCAGCCGCGGCCGCAGGCCCGCCGCACGCCACTGAGGTGCGGTGGCCTCGTACACGTCGACCACAGCGCGGGTGGCCGCGTCACCGATGGCGTGTATGACCGGCGTCAGGCCAGCCGCCAGCGCTAGCGGCACGCGTTCGGCCAGCACCTCGGGGCCGTCTACCACGATGCCCGTGGTGGCGGTGCCCAGGTAAGGCTCGAGCATCCAGGCCGTGCGGCTGCCGAGGGCGCCGTCGACGAAGAACTTGGCGCCGCCGACCGTGAAGTTGCGCCCGCCCTGCCCCGTGGCCAGCCCTATGGCCGCAGCGGCCTCTATCTGAGCGTGCGGCACGCAGGCCCACACCCTGAGCGGGTAACCGGGGTCGGAGGCGGCCAGAGCCAGCTGCCTGAAATAGGCGGCGGGCTCGGCGGCCATGTGGTGCACAGTCGTAACCCCTAACGCCGCGAAATGCTCAGCCGCCTTCTCCAACCAGCGCGCCATGGTTGCCACGTCGGGGGGCGGCAGGGCAGTGTCGACCAGGTCGCGGGCCTCCTCGAGCAGCAGGCCCGTGGGTTCACCCTCGTCGTCCAGTTCGATGACGCCGCCAGCAACCGTGGTGTGAGCGCCAACCCCGGCCAGCGCCAGAGCCGAGCGGCTGGCCCAAGTCGAGTGGTGATCCTGGCTGGCAAGCAGCACGGGACGGCCACCGGCAGCGGCGTCGAGCGCGTCGGCCTCAGCTCGCGTTATCCGGGTGAGGCCCCAGCGGTGCAGCGCGAAACCGGCTCCCCTGACCCAGTCACGCGGTCCCAGCTCAGCAGCACGCTGCCGTACGCGGGCGAGCGCCTCATCCAGCGTGGCCGCGTCGAACAGGTTGATATGGTCCAGCTCCTCGCCGGTGCCCGTGAGGTGCACGTGGGCGTCGTGGAAGCCCGGCATCAGTGTGCGCCCTTCCAGCTGCACCACGCGCGTGCCGGGCCCGGCGTAACCGTGCAGCTCGGCGGCACTGCCGACCGCCAGGACCTTGCCGCCTCGCACCGCTACCGCGCCCGCTCGCGGCCTGGTGTGGTCCATGGTTATGACCGAGCCGTAGAACAGCGTGTCGGCGTGCCCGGCGGCGGTCACGGCCTTGCCTCCGAACCAGGCTCGAAGGGGCAGCCCGCCAGCGTGGCGCTACTCACCCTTGAACTCCGGACCGCGCTTCTCCATGAACGCGGTGATGCCCTCGCGCACGTCTGCCGAGGTCGCGGCGCGCGCCTGCGAGCGGGCCTCCAGCGCCAGCTGCTCGCTGAGGCCGTTACTCAGGCTGGCGCGCAGTTCGCGCTTCAGTAGGCCGTAGGCCAACGTGGGCCCCTGGGCTAGTTTGAGCGTCTCGACCCAGACCTGCTGGGCGAAGTCGCCTTCCAGGATGCGCTCACCGAGGCCCAGCGCCAGCGCCTCCTCGGCCCCCACGCGGCGGTTCGAGAGCGCCAGTTCCATGGCGCGCCCAACCCCCACCAGGCGTGGCAGGAAGTAGCTGCCGCCAGCGTCCATGACGAGACCGATGCCGGTGAACCCCACCGCGAACGAGGCGCTCTGCGCCAGGAAGCGCATGTCGCAGGCGAGCGCCAGGCTGAGGCCGGCGCCGGCAGCCACCCCGTTCACGCCCGCGATAACCGGCTTGTTCAGCTCGGCGATGGCGTGAACCACGGGGTGGTAGGAGGTCTCGAGGATCTCGCCGATGTCGCCCGACAGAGGGGTGCTGGCCAGGTCGGCGCCCGCGCAGAAGCCGCGGCCAGCGCCAGTGATCAGCACGGCCCTCACCCCAGACTCGGCGGCCGGGCCGCGCAGCGCGTGCGCCAGCTCGCCGAGCAGCTCGAAGGTCAGGGCGTTGAGAACCTCAGGGCGGTCGAGCGTGATCCGGAGGGCGCCGCCCTCCTCGTGCAGGGCGATGGTCTGGTATGCCATGTTCACTCCTAGGACTGACCGGCGCGGCACCGCGGCGGACCTTTGCGCGAGTCTACCAGCGCGGCGGCCGGCCGGCCGAAACGGCGAGAATGGCGTCGTAGTCGTCGTTGACGCCGGGGTCATCCTGCGCCGCCCTGTTACGCCTGGTGGCGCCGCACTCGCGGCAGCGGTGAACGATCACCCAGCCCTTCTTGCCGGGCTCCACCCCCACCGGCTCGAGCACGCCGCCGCAGTCACTGGCGCGGTCTCCCGGGTTCACGTCGACGTGCAGCGAATGCAGGCAGAACGGGCAGTGGTTGCGGTACCCCCCGGCCTCGAGCGGCGGCACCACTGCGCCGCACACTACGCAGTCGAAAGGCTGGTTGGCTCCCCGGCCGGTGAACAGCTTCACAGCCCGAGCATAGCTGCCTGCCGCAGCGGCGGCCGCGGCGCACACGACTCCCCGGACGGCCGCCGCGACCCGCCCACGGCTAAGATGACCGGCAGGCAGCCCGAGCTACTCTGCCGTGGACCTTCGAATGGAACTACTGGTAGCCCAACGTCTCACGCTTCTGGCTGGCGGCTCCGAGCTGCTGGAGGGCGTGAGCTTAAGGCTCAGCGCGGGCGACCGGGTGGGGCTGGTGGGCGCCAACGGCAGCGGCAAGTCGACGCTGCTGCGCGCACTGGCGGGAGCCGTCGAGCCAGCCTCAGGCCGCCTGTGGCGCGCGCCCGGCGTCAGAGTGGGCTACCTGCCGCAGTCAGCGCCACCCATCCCGCAGGGCCAGACGTTGTGGCATGCCGCCAGCCGCTACCTGAGCGACGTTCGCGAGCTTGAGGCGCGCATGCGCCAGGTCGAGCGGTCGCTCGGCCTGAGTGGGGCGCCGGCCGACGAGTACGCGCGCCTGCAAAGCGAGTTCGAGCGTGCCGGCGGTTTCGGTGCCGAAGCCGCCCTGCGGCGTGAGCTGGCGCTGGTCGGTTTCACCGGTGCCGACGACGGGCGGCAGGTGGCCCAGCTCTCGGCGGGCGAGCGGCGGCGCCTTGCGCTGGCTGGCACGTTGGCCTCAGCCCCGGACCTGCTTCTGCTGGACGAGCCCACTAACCACTTGGACCTCGCGGCGCGGGTGAGCCTCTCGCGCCGCCTGGCTGCGTGGGGCGGCGCGCTGGTGGTGGTGAGCCACGACCGGGCGCTACTGGACGACGCGACCACGCTCACAGCGTTCCTGGAGAGGCCCTCGCTACCGGGTGACGGGCCCGCCCGCTTACACCTGGAGCGCGCCCCCTACTCCGAGGCGCGGGCGCGGCGCCTAGGCTCCCTCGCGGCGGCCGACAGGCGCGCCAGGGAGCGCGACAAGGAGGCGCAGCGTCTGGAGGTCATGGCTGCAGAGCTGGCGACGTTCGGCAAGAAAGCGGCCGCCCGCAAGCGCGCTGCGCAGCGCGACCTGCGCCGCCTGCGGCTTGGAGGTGCGCTGGCACGTGCTTCTGTCGAGGCGCCGCCGCGCCTGGCGACCACGGCTGACACAACGGTGCGGCAGGGGGCGCCCGTGCTGCTGGAGGCCACCGCCTTGTCGAGCCCGCCGGTCGTTGCCAGCGCCGACCTTAGCGTCAGGCGGGGCGACCGAGTGGCGCTGCTGGGCCCCAACGGTAGCGGCAAGAGCACGCTCCTAGAACTTCTGGCCGGAACTCGCCCCTCCAGCGACCCCACCACGGAGCTGCGTTACCTGCCGGGCCTGAAGCTGCGCCTCATCGGTCAGGAGGACCGCGGCCTGGTTGACGGGGTGAGCCTGTGGGAGCAGGCCAGCGAGCGGGTCGGCAGCGTGCGCGCCGGGCGACTCCTGGCGGGCGCGGGCGTGGCGCCGGAGCGCTGGTCCGCCTTGCCAGTTGAGCTTTCTGGCGGTGAGCGGGCGCGCGCCGGGCTGGCGTTGAGCCTGGCCGAGGAGGCGGACGTGTGGCTGCTCGACGAACCTACCAACGACCTGGACCTGGCGGCGGTGGAAGCGCTGGAGGCGCAACTGCTGGAGAAGCTCGACGGTAGCGGCGCAGCGCTGCTGCTCGCCACCCACGACCGCCGCCTCGCGGCCAACCTGACCACCGAAGTGTGGACACTGCAGGACGGTCAGGTCGCGCGCTTCGCCGCGGTCAGCGACTACATCGGCAGTCAGGCCGCCGAAGGGACAGCCGCGGCCGCGGCGAGCCTGGGCCCTGATGCAGCGCTGACCGGCCCAGAGCCAACGCAACCCGGGGCCGCGGTCGGCGCGGACGGGGCTCTAGAGTCTCACGAGCATGTGGGGTCTAGCGCCACGGGCGCCCCGGCACCTGCGGGCGCGGACCTCGACGCGCTGGAGGATCGCCGCTCTGAACTGCTGAGGCTTAGGGACGAGCTAAGTACGCTTTCGGAAAGGGAGCGAGGACGCGTGCAGGCAGCGCTGGACGAGGTGGAGGAGGCGCTCATGGCGGCGTACGGCGCTAGGCTGCCCGCTGCGGCGCCGGCGTACCGGCTGGTCGAGGGCGGTCTGACGCTGTTCGCCGATCACCTCGAGGATGGCGCCGGCCGACTGAACGGTCCCACACCCCATGACCGCCTGGTGGTCGTCGTGCCGCAGCCTCACGCTGAGGGCAGCACCAGCAGCCCTGCAGCGACCGCAGCGGCGGCGTTCGGTCGCCTGGCGGCCGCGCGTAACGGTGCCGGCGGCGGTCTGGCCGATCCGGACCACGTGCTGCTGGACTGCGCCGCCTCCTGGCTGGAGGTGCGCCTGCAGCAGCAGGTTGGTCACCTGCAGTTCGTGGACCGCACTCAGGCGTGCACGCTGCCGTACGTGCGCGCAGCGCTGGCAGACGCGGGCGCGCGCCTGGCGTTCACGCGCCTCGGGGCGCGCGCCGTTCAGCTGCACCATGCTGGTCCGCTGCCCGGCACGGTGCTGTCGTCGGCCAGCTCCGGCTGGTGGTCGCTGGGGCTGGGAGAGTTCCTCACGCTCGAGGGGTGGCGCAGGTGAGGCGCGCCGCCACGCGAGCGGCGCTCGCCCTGTTCCTGGCGGGCGTAGCGCTGGCGCTGCTGCCGTGGCCAGGCGCGCTGGTCGAGCGCGTTTACCTGGGCGTGCTGCTGCCGGCGTGGTCCGCCCTTTCCGCCCCGGTGGTCGACGCGGCCGGCTTCTCCGTTAGCGGTGTGCTGCTGATCCTCCTGGTGAGCGTTCCGCTGGCCGTGTTACCAGCGGCCGGCAGGCGGGCGCTTAGAGGTGTGCTGACCACCTGGGCTGCGGCGGGGCTGGTACTGCTGCTGCTCTTCTCGCTCACTTTCGGTCTGGCGTACCGGCTGCCGGGCCTGGCGGAGCGCGAGGGGCTGGCGCCCGAATCGCTCACGGCGGACGCCAGGGGCGGGCTGGAGCTGCGCGTGCTAGAGCTGCTGGCTAGTAGCAGCGCCTGGTCGCGCGGCGGCCCGGCACCAACCCTTAACGCCGTTCCGGACAGCGCCGACCTGCCCGCCAGCGCGGCGCGCTGCGTGGCGCAACTGGCCTCCGACCTGCGCTCGGAGTACAGACCAGCCACGCTGCCGCAGCGGGTCAAGTTGCTGCCCGCAGGACTCATGCTGCGCTTCGGCTTCGCTGGCATAACGCTGCCGTGGCTGCTCGAGCCACACATCGACGCGGGCCTGGCGCCGGTCAGCGCGCTGGGGGTAGCCCTGCACGAGCTGGCACACAGCGCGGGTTACGCCGCCGAAGCCGAAGCGGAGGCGGTGGGACTGGTGGCAGGTCTCGAGTGTGCTGATCAGCGGGTGGTCTACGCGGCGGCCCTGCGGCTGGCTGGCGCCATGGCCGCCGCGCTACCGGCGAACGAACGGCAGGCGTTCATGGCGCAGTGGCCGGCCGCGGCCCACGCGGACGTGCGGGCAGCCGACCGGGCCACCAGGCGGTTCGAGGATGCCAGGCTCACGCGCGGGGCCACGGCGGCGTACGACCTGTACCTGCGCAGTCAGGGTGAGGCGGGCGGCATGGCCGAGTACGACCGCGGCACCCAGCTGGCGCTGCTGCTCTACCACGCGCGCCACTTGGCGCTTTAGGCCGCAAGCGCGCGCTAAACGGGGATGGCGTCTGTCGGTTCTGCGCCCAGGTTGCGCCGGATCAGTGCGTCGAGCTGCGGGTCTCTACCCATGAAGTCGCGGAACAGCTGCGCCGAGTCGGCGCCGTCGCCCTTGGCCAGGACCTTGTCGGCGAAGTCACGGCCCGTGTCGGGGTTGAAGATCCCTTCGGCCTGGAAGCGGCTGAAGGCGTCGGCGTCCAGCACCTCGCTCCACTTGTAGCTGTAGTACCCGGCGGCATAGCCGCCTGCGAAGACGTGCGTGAAGCGCGTGAGGCGGTTGCCGCTTGCGAACTCGGGCCGCACCTCGAACGGGGCGATGATGCCCTTGGCGAAGTCGAGGGGGT
This sequence comes from Trueperaceae bacterium, assembly GCA_041676665.1. Classification (GTDB taxonomy): domain Bacteria; phylum Deinococcota; class Deinococci; order Deinococcales; family Trueperaceae; genus JAAYYF01. The sequence continues at coordinate 46,984 of JBAYRM010000001.1, read as the reverse complement.
CGACGTCTGACCCCGGGTCGTAGTCGCGGTGCAGCGCCAGGTCCACCGTACCGAACGCCAGCTGGCGCATCTGGGCGATGGCGCCACCGAAGGTGCGCGTACTCTCCAGGCGTGCGAACAGCTCGGTCGGGATGGTCGCGCCGGTGTCTACGTGGCGTGCGAACAGGTCCAGCGCCTGCTTCTCCCACGTCCAGTTCTCCATGATCTGGCTCGGCAGCTCGACGAAGTCCCACGGCACGTTCATGCTGCTGCGCGTCTTGATGGGCACGCGCGAAACGAGGTGGTGCAGCAGGTGCCCGAACTCGTGGAACACCGTTTCGACCTCGTCGTGCGTGAGGAGCGCTGGTCCGCTGCCCTCGGGGGTGCTGAAGTTGGCGGCCACGATGCCGACGTGCGGCTCGAAGCCGTTAGCGCTGGGTCCGCCGGTAACGAGTCCGTTCATCCAGGCGCCGCCGCGCTTGCTCTCGCGCGGGAACCAGTCCGCGTAGAACGAGCCGAGGAACGTGCCGTCCTCGTGCGTTAGGTGGTAGACCTCCACGTCCTCATGCCAGACAGGTACGCCGTCGACGCGCTTCACGTTCACGCCGAAGAGGCGCTCGGTGAGGTCGAACAGGCCTTTGAGCACGCCCGGCAGCGGGAAGTAGGGACGCAGCTCCTCCTCGTCGATGTCGAAGCGCGCCATGCGCAGCTTCTCGCTCACGAAGGCCAGGTCCCACGGCTGCAGCTCGTGTATGCCCAGCTCGCGCGCCGCGAACTCGGCCAGTTCCTCGACCTCGCGCACGAAGTGCTCGGTCGTCTTGGCGGTGAGTTCGGTGGTGAAGGCGGCGGCGTTGGCGCCCGAGCCGATCATCCTCGGTTCGGTCTGCAGGTCGGCGAAGTCGGCGTAACCGAGGACGCTGGCGACTTCGCGGCGCTTGGCGAGGATCTGGCGCACCAGGGGCCGGTTGTCGTGGGGGCCCTCGCCGCCGACCGAGAAGTAGGCCTCGTACATGTGGCGGCGCAGGCCCCGTTGCTCGGAGTACTTCATGAACGGCATGTACGAGGGAGCCTGCAGCGTGAAGCGGTAGCCCGCCTGCTGCTTGGCCTCGGCAGAGGCGCGGGCGCGGCGGCGCGCGCTGTCTGGCAGGCCGGCCAGCTGCTCCTCGTCGTCTAACAGCAGCTCGAAGGCGTTGGTGTCGTCGAGGACGTTCTCAGAGAAGCGCGTCGAGAGGCGGGCCAGCTCGACCTTCAACTCCTCTACGCGCTTGCGCCCGGCTTCGTCTAGGTCGGCGCCCGCCCGGCGGAACTGCTCCATGGTCTTGTGCAGGTGGCGCTCGGCCACGCCCGTGAGCGCCTTGCCCTCGGCTGACTCCGCGAAGCGTTTCAGCACGCTCCAGACGCGCTGGTCGGTCCACAGTCTGGCGAAGAACGCCACCACCTCGGGCTGAACCTCGTTGAAGGCCGCACGCAGTTCGGGGGAGTTGACGACGCCGTTGAGATGGCCTACCAGACCGAACGGTCTATACAAGCCCTCGGCGAGCTCGTCGAGGGCGCCGAGGCTGCTCTCGTACGTGACCGGCGCGCTACCGGCAGCGGTCTCGGCCATGGCCTCGAGGCGCTGCTCGGCGACCGCCAAAGCAGCGCGCAGACCCGGCACCACGTGCTGCGCTTGAATACGGTCGAACGGGATCTCGAAATCGGTTGACAGAAGGGGGTTGGCTTGCATCAGGACTCCAATGAGAACACGCCGGCGCCGCAGTGAGCGGCGCCCAGCGCACGTGCACAAGATGAGCGGGAGCAGGCTAGGCGCTCAGGCGAACGCAGGTACGTACTCCGCAGGTACCGGGTGACTATACAGGAACCCTTGACCATCGTCGCAGTTCAGGCGCCGCAGCAGGCTGTTCTGTTCCTTGGTCTCGATGCCTTCGGCCGTAACGCGCAACCTGAGGCTCTTGCCGAGCGCGATGATGGCCCGCAGAAGCTCGATCTCCTCCACCCCTGTGTTCGCGCCCAGCCGCGAGATGAAGCTGCGGTCGATCTTCAGTCCGTCTAGCGGCAGGCCCCTCAGCTGCGTCAACGACGAGTGAGCGATGCCGAAGTCGTCCAGCGCCACGTGGACGCCCATCGAGCGAACCTCCGAAAGCTCCGCGGCGGCCGCCTCCAGCGTCTCCTGCCCGGTGCGCTCGCTGATCTCGAGCTCTAACAGTCCCGGATGCAGGTCGTAGCGACCCAGCGCGTCCTGAATCTGGCGCGTTATCTCACCACTGGACAGGGCGCTGGGGCTCACGTTCACAGCCACGCGCCGCGGCGAACGCTGCTTCTGCCACCTTTTCGCCTGGCGGCAGGCGCGTTCTAGCGTCCACTGGAACAGCTGCGAGCCGAGCTGCGCCTCCTCTATCAGGGGCACGAAATCCGCGGGCCTGAGGAGCCCTTTGACCGGGTGGCCCCAGCGGACCAGAGCCTCGACCGAGTTGATGGCCCCACTGTCGAGCTGAACGCGCGGCTGATAGTGCAGAACGAACTGGTCCTCCACCAGCGCGCGGCGCAGTTCGCCCTCTAGCGCCAGCCGGCTGCGCATCTTGGCGTTCAGGCCGTCGTCGTAGAAGCGGAAACCGCCACGCTCAGCCTCCTTGGCGCGCGCCAGCGCCTCGCTTGCGCGCCTGACCACCACGCCCTGGGCCCTGACGCCGTTACCAGGCATATCGACGCCCACCGTGGCGGAGAGCTTCAGGGTGAGAGTGCCGTCCGAGTAGTGCTCGTGCACGGCGGCCAGCGCCTTCTCGAGGACCGGCAGGGCGGCACGCTCGTTGGGCAGGTCGCAGATGAGCAGCGCGAACGCGTCCGGACCGAAGCGGGCCAGCGTGTCGGTGCGGCGCACGGCGCGCCGCAGGCGGCGCGCGACCTCGATGATCAACCGCTCGCCGTGACGCTGACTGAAGGTGCGCTCCACGAAGCGGAAGTGGTCCAGATCGAGGATCGCCAGCGCCACATGCGTGCCGTTACGGCGCCCATGCAGCAGCGCCTGCTGGATGCGGTCCTCCAGCAGCTGCGCGTTGGGCAAGCCGGTCAGCGCGTCTACGTGCGCCAGGCGCCAGAGTTCGGTGGCGCGCTGCTTGGACTGCGTCACGTCTTTCATCATGCCGTAAACGGCCGTGATGCCGGCTTCGTCGCTGCGCCAGCGGCGCGTTGCGAAGTCCTCCACCCAGATGACCTTGCCGCCATGCGTGACGAGGCGGTACTGGTCGACCCGCTTGTCGGACTCCCGCAAGGCGATCATGCGTTGCTGCAGGCGCTGGCGGTCCTCCACGTGCGTGAAGCCCTCCATGCCGCTCGCTACAACGCCCTCTAGGTCGTAGCCCGTGAGGTGACGCCACGCGTCAGACACCCAGATGAGCTCGTTGCGGCCGTCGTCATGGAGCAGCAGCGCGTAACTGAAGAAGCGTCCATCGCCTTCCAGCGAGTCGCTGAGTTCCTGGTTGGCGGCCTGCGCGCTCTGCGCGTGAACCTGGTCGCTGACGTCGCGCATGACCGTAAGCAGGTGGCTCACGGCGCCGGTGTTGTCCTGGATGGGGTAATGACGCTGCTCGCTCCAGAAGAGACCGCCGTCGGCGCGCCACGAGCGCACCAGCGCAGTAGCCGGCCGCCCTTCAGCCACGGCTTCCCGCAGCGCCCTCTCGCCCTCCTGGTCGGTGTCGTTCTTCATGAGGAAGCCGAGGTTCCTGCCCACTATGTCGTTCGCCGCGTAGCGTGTGAGCGCCGCCAGTTCGGGGCTGGCATGAATGACCGGATGCCCGACCTGCCTGAGGTCGGTCAGGCAGAAGCTCTCGTGCGTGAACAGCCGCGAGGTGGCCTCGATGACGCTGCGGTCATCGAACACGCCCGCAGCAGCGCTGGCGACGGAGCCCGCCGCTTGGCCGTGCTCAGCCTTAAAGCTGTCCGCATTTTGAGGTTCGTGGGGCGAACGCCGATCGGTCACAGCAGGTGCTGGTAGCCCTGGGGACGTGTTGGTTGGTGACGACATGCGTGGATACGTCTCCTTCTGGGCCCGGTGAGACTCGTTCGCCGCCGGGTGGGGTTCCCTACCCCGCCCAACAGCCACCCTCCGGCATCCCTAACTCTTCCGACTCGCAAAGTATCAGCAACCCCTCGTCGTCCGTATGACATTTCTCCGCCCACACCGGCCCTGTGAGTAAATCCACGTAGCTTCGCGCCGCCTGACCGACCCGGCGGAGGGAGTCTCCAGCCCTACTCTTACACCCAATTACCTCCTATAAACTCGTACGTATGGAGGCACGGATGCCTAAGAAAACTCATCGCCACGACGTCGTAATAATCGGTGGTGGCCCAGCTGGGCTCACCGCCGGCATATACACGGGCCGCTCGGACCTGAGCAGCATAATCATCGAGAAGGCCGTACCGGGTGGTCAGATAGCACAGACGGAAGAGGTCGAGAACTACCCCGGTTTCCCCGAACCTGTTAGCGGTTCAGAACTATCGGCACGCCTGGTGGCCCAGGCCGAGCGCTTCGGAGCCAGCATCGTCATGGACGAGGTCGCGTCCATCAGCCGCCTGCCGGAGGGCGGTTTCATGGTGGCGGGCCTCGAGGCCAACTACCACGCCAGCGCGGTCATAATCGCCACCGGCGCCAACCCGCGCCTGCTGGGTGTGCCCGGCGAGGACGAGCTCTACGGGCGCGGTGTCTCGACCTGCGCCACGTGCGACGGCTTCTTCTACCGGGGCCGCGAGGTCGTGGTGGTGGGCGGCGGCGACGCCGCCGTCGAAGAGGGCGCGTTCCTCACCAAGTTCGCCTCCAAGGTCACGGTGATCCATAGGCGCGGCGAGCTGCGCGCCAACCAGGCCGCGCAGCAACGCGCCTTCGCTAACCCCAAGATGGAGTTCATGTGGCACACGGTGGCCACCGAGATCGTGGGCGACGACGGCGTGGTCAAGGGCATCAAGACCCAGAACGTGCAAACGGGCGAGGAGGGCTTCCTCCCCACCGACGGCGTGTTCGTGTACGTGGGCCACGTGCCCAACACCGACTACCTGAAGGGGTTCGTCGAGCTGGGGCCCACCGGCTACGTGGCAGTGGAGAACGAGGTGTTCACCAACGTCCCGGGTGTGTTCGCAGCCGGCGACGTGGCCGACGAGATCTACCGGCAGCTCTCCACTTCCGTCGGGGCGGGCACACGAGCGGCCATGATGGCCGAGAAGTGGCTCGTGGAGGAGGGCGTACCGCCTGTACCGAAGGAAGCACAACCCGCAGAGGCTGCGGTGGCGGCCAGCTGAGCCGAACTCAGCCGCCAGCTAGCGGCCGCAGAACTACCGAGTCCATCTTCCTCCCGCGCCTAATCGCGCGGGAGGAAGTCGTATATGAGCACGCTCTTCCCAACGTGAGCCAGCAGGTAACCCTCGCCGCTCCATAGCGGGGTACCCAGCGCAGCGCGCCAGGTTATTGCGCCGGCGCCCGCGACCGGCGACGACACGGTCAGGCGCACGAACGGACCATCGGGCTCCGCCACCCAGCCCTCACCCTGCACCGCCCCGGAGGCCACAGGTGGTGGCGGTGCTGCCGGCGGAACCGCTGTTTGCGGCGCAGTGGCGGACTCCCCCGAAGCGTCTTCCCCGCCCGCGCCGGGCTCGGATTGAGGCTCGGGTTCAGGCTCGGGTTCTGGTTCAGTGTCCGATTCGGTGTCCGTGTCCGGCTCGGTTTCCGGTTCGGTTTCCGACTCCGTCCCGTCGGCGGGCGCCACCGCGAGCTCACCGACTACCGTGCCGCTGACCAGATCTACTCGAACGCCGTCCGGCAGCGCTGGCAGGTCGGTAGGCTGCACGCCCAGGTACTGCAGAGGTCCCGCCGGCGTCATGCCCGAAACGGGCAGGCCCAGCCCGATGAGCTCAGGACCTTCAGCCGAACCGGGCACTACGCGCTCGACGACTATCAGGCGCGGCGCACCGGCGGTGGTGCCGTAGCGGGCCGCCCGCACGGTGGCTGGGTCCAGCCCCAGGCGCTCCGCCACCAGGTTCACCAGGGTGCTCTGGTAGCCGTCGAGCACCTCGCCTGACTCCTCCTGCCACGTGTCGGGCCACAGCGTCATGTCGCGCACTATCACCCTGGCGCCGTTCTCGTCCACGCTCAGGTTCCAGGCCCGCACGCGCTCCACCGTGCCGCCGGAAAGAATGGCGTACTCGGCTGGCAGCAGCGGCGTGCGCTGTTGGGTCCTGAGCGCGATGTTGCCCCCCACACGCAGGAGGCGCGTGTCGAGGCCGGTAACGTCCTGCGACAGCACCAGCCTGGGCGTCACCGGTGTGATGCCAGCGGGTATGCCCTCCGCCAGTGCGGGTACGGGCTGACCGCCGGCCACCATGGGCATGGCCTCGGCGTACAGCAGCGCAGCCTGGCGGTTGGCGAAGGCTCCCACGCGCACGCGGAACACGTCGCCCTGCGACGAGGTGGAGCGCACCACGTAAGCGGGGAACCCTTGTCGCAGCAGGTCGGTCTGCACGTCTGTGGCGGAGTCCAGGTCGGAGAGGGCCACCACTTGAACCGTGTAGCTGATCTGCTGCGCCGCGCCGTAGTGGCCGAGCGTGAGGAGGAGCGAGAGGACCGCCACCAGCACGGCGAGTGGCGTGACGCCACGCGCCCGCCGCAATGGCGGCGTCACGCTAGAAGTCCTTCCGCTCGAACAGGACCACCGCGAGCGCTGCGAACAGCGCTCCATATAGCGCGATGAGGGCCACCACCCACGCCACCTCCGAGCCCGGCGCGGCGTACGCGTTGAGCTGGGTGGTTAGCAGGAACGGTTCGATGGCCGGGAACACCACCAACAGTTGCATGAAGATAAGTGAGGCGAGTGTGGCGAGCGCACCGCCAGCGGCGTTCATGAACACCACCGTGAACAGTAGCGCCAGCATGCCGATGGGAACCAGCGCCAGGGCGGCCAGCAGGTAACCGCGCACCACCTCGCCTAATGCAGCGCCTGGGGTGAGCATGCCCTGCCCTAGCAGCCCGGCTTCACCCAGCCCGGTGCCACCGAAGAAACCGCCGAAACCGAACGGGATGCCAGCCGCCAGCGAGGCCAGCAGGAACACCAAGAGCATCACGAACGGGTAGATGGCGATGACGATGAGCTTGGCCGCCAGCCAGTTGGGTCTGGTCACTGGCCGCAAAAGGATGGTGGGCAGGGTGCCGTTGGAGATCTCTGTGCCCAGCAGTTCGGCTGCGGATATCGCCACCAGCAGGGGTAGCAGGAACTGCATGGACGACAGTAGCGAGAGCGCGGGCACCTGGAAACCGGACACGAGGAAGAAGCCGTAAACCTCGAAGATGCCGGGCGCGTACGCCCACAGCAGCGGGAAGACCAACAGCAGAGCGAGCCCGAAGCGCACGCTGGTCAGGCGCCAGATCTTGGCGAACTCCATACGCAGCAGCGTGCTGATCATGCCGCGCCTCCGTAACCGCTGTCGTTCGTGGCTGGCGCCACGCCGGTGCGCCGGGCGCGCTCAGCGCTCACCCGTTCGCGGTAGTAGGCCCTGAGGTCGAACACGTCGCGGTTCATCTCCAGAACTCCCACGCCGGCGGCTGCCAGAACGCCGCTGACCGAACCGAGGTCCTCGTGCGTGCGGGGGATGAACACCAGTTCAGTGCCGCGGATGGTGGCGTGAGTCACCAGCTCGGGCTGCGCCTCCAAAGCGCGCACGCCGCAGCTAAGGTCGGTGACCCTCATGCGGAAGCGTTCGCGCCGGTCGAACAAGTTGACCTCGTCGATCAGCACCCCCTCCTCCAGAATGGCGACGCGCGTGCAGTAGGCCACGACCTCGTCGAGGTGGTGCGTCGAGAGCAGGACGGCCGTGCCCTCCTCGGCGGACTTGCGCAAAACGGAATGCACCAGGTGCAGGCTCAGGGGATCCATACCGCTGGCCGGCTCGTCGAGGATCAGCACCTTGGGCCTGGTGAGGATGGCGGCGGCCACGCCGAGGCGCTGCCGCATACCCAGGCTGTACACTCCCACCTTGCGATCGGCCGCGTCGTGCAGCTCCATCAGCCTGAGGACCTCGTCGATGCGCCCGCGCTCGACGCCGCCGGCCAGGTCGGCATGTAGCCGCAGGTTGGCGCGGCCCGTCAGGTACGGGTAGAAGGCGGCTGGCGCCTCTACCACGGCGCCGAGTTCGCGCCGGACCGAAGGGGTCTGCTGCGGGTCCTCACCCAGGATGCGGACCTCGCCGCTGGTTGGGAACGCCAGGCCGGCAACCAAACGGATGACCGTGGTCTTGCCGGCGCCGTTTGGACCCACCAGCGCGTAGACCTCACCGGGGTTCACCCTGAACGTGAAGTCGTCGACTACCGTGCGTGTGCCGTAGCTCTTGGTCAGGGCGTCAGATGCGATAGCGGGGGTTGCCATGGATCTCCTCGCGGCAGTTTATGTTGCCCGCGGGGTCCGGGCGATAACATTCTTCATGCACTCGGCTGCGCGTTCTCGGCGGCTTCCAGGCGGCGGCGCTGCTCGAGCATAAGCAGGTCCAGCACGTGATCTACGCAGCGCTCAACGGCACGGTCGAAGTCGCTGGCCTCCACTACCGGGACGCGGTGCTCCAGCGCCTGATCGGTCACGTACTGCTGCAAGATCCGGATCTCTTCGAAGTGCGCCAGGTAGTTCTGCTGGCCCCGCTGGTTACCGGTCTGCCCCTCGCGCGTAGCGAAGTGCTTGAGGTGGTCGTCCTCGTCCTCCACGCTGAGCACGATAGAAATCACGGTAGCGCCCTCCACGTGCAGCGCCGGCGAAACGCCGGGTATGAGCTGCACGCCCTCCATGACGATGGAGGTGGCCTCGTAGATGTTGCGCTGCACGATCGCCGTGAGGGCGGGTTTCAGCTGGTTGACCTGAGCGAGGAAGCCTCTCAGTACCCGCATGCGTTCGGGGGTCGCCGTTTCGCGCTCGTCAGGCAGCAGCTCGGCGCGCCAAGCCTCGTAGGTGCTGGCGTGCAGGACGGGGCTGAGATCGGGCCCGATGAGCGACCTGAGGGCCTGCCGCACGCTGTCGGTCGACACGATGCGCGGCACGCCCAGGCGGTAACCCACCTCGCTGGCGATGGCCGACTTCCCTACCCCGGGCGCGCCGCCGAACAGCACCACCAGAGGTTTATCGCGCCGGCGCGTCTGCCGCATCATCAGGTAGCGCTGGGCGAACTCGTCGCCCGCCTCACGCCTCAGCAGGCTGACGACCTGGTCGCGCACCTGGTCGCGCTGCACCACGGTGGCGTTCGTGGCGTACAGCGCCGTCTCGACCCGTTTCGCGATGTTGTGCGAGAGCTCCGGCGTGAGGCCGATGGCGGTGAGCGACTGCGCCAGGATGCCGCGCGAGTACGGCAGCGTGTCGCCGCCGGGCTCGTGCACGCGCAGCTCGAACGCGGCCGAGGTGATCATCTCGTAGCGCAGGCGCACGTCGCGCCCGAAGCGCCCCTCCAGGATGAGCGCCACGCGGCGCGCCAGCTCGTCGCGCTGGATCCGCTCCAGCCCGTCGGCGCGGATGCCCTGCTCTACCTGCAGCGCCACGACGTTGGCTTCCTTGAAGCCGAGCCCTACCTTCTCGAGACTGGACGTCAGCCGCCGCCGGGTCAGGACCTTGCCGCGCGGGCCCACCAGGAGAGGCACGAACGGTGGCGTCTGCTTGAGGAAGCGCCTGGCGGCATCATCACTGGTGGTGGAGCGCACCTCGGTCGCCAGCAGCCCTCGCAGCGCCTCGAGCTCCACTTCCTTGAGCGACCTGTTGCGCAGCCTGCGCTCCACGTCGCGGGTGATGTTCATAGCGTCTTCTGTTGGCACGCCCGCGCTCTGCAACGCCTCGACTACAGCTCCGGCGGAGTACGGGAAGCGCTCCTCGCCCCTGGTAACGGTGAGTTCACGCGGTTTACCGGGCTTGGCTGGAGGTCTCGGGTCGCCCCGTTCGTGCTCTGCGGACACAGAGCTACCTTACTCCGGGTCGAACGGATCGTGACGCGATGACGCCTCGCCCGCGAGGACCTCCAGCAGGTCGCGCACGACGTTGCCGGTGAAGCCCCAGATGAGGTACTCGCCCCACGGGTAGGAGTAGAGAAGCCGCCTGTAGCGCGCCAGCTCGGCCACGCGCGTTTGAGGCTCGATGGCGGCCAGTTCCGTTAGCGGCACGGTGAACACGGCATCGACCTCGGTGGGGTTGAGGGTGAGCTCCTGAGGCCAGGGCACGTGGGCCACGAACGGCGTGGCTACGTAGCCCGCGGGCGACGGGTGATCGGAGAGGCGCCCCAGCACCTGCTCCTCTGAGACCCTGAGGCCCACTTCCTCCTCGGTCTCCCGCAGGGCCGCCTGCACATGGGTCTCGCCTGGGTCCAGCCGGCCGCCGGGGAAGGCGATCTCGCCCGCGTGGCTCTTGAGCCGCGCAGCGCGCACGGTGAACAGCAGCTCGACGCCTTCGGGCCCGTACAGCAGGGGCACGAGCACGCTGGCGCGTCTGAAGCCCGCGATCTCGAGCCCCCGCGGCTCGGCAGCGGCCAGGCGCCGCGCCAGCTCCGCTGGCTCGGTGCGCAGACCAGCCGACAGACTGGTCACCGCCGTCCCTCGAGGGGGGCGCGGCACGAGCTCGTATCGGCGACGGAGAACATGGCCAACATGCTATCAGCCGCGCCGCGCCCGGGCCGTTCAGGCTGGGGCCAGGCGGGGCACCGCGCAGGCAGGTTCAGCGCGCCCTTGGGCTGATGAAGGCCCAGTGGCGACCGGTCACGCCGGCGTCGCGGCGGTAGCTGTAGAAGCGTTCAGGCTCACAGTGGGTGCAGAGACCGGTGTCGACGATGGCGCCCGCCGGCACGCCCTGCTGTTCGAGCAACCAGCGGTTGGCCCTCTTGATGTCGAGCCGGTACTTGCCAGGCACAGCGTCGGGCCAAGCCACCGCGGCGGGAAAACCGGCCTTCGTGAACCGTTCGACCACTTCGGCGCCCACCTGATAGCACTCACCTGCCACCGCGGGTCCAAGCAGCACCTTGAGGTGCTCGGGCTGGCTCCCGAACTCTTGCGTCATGCGCTGCACCACCTCGCCCGCGAGGCCAGCCACCGTGCCACGCCAACCGCAGTGCGCGGCGCCCACGGCGCCGGTAACGGGGTCGTGCACAAGCACGGGCAGGCAGTCCGCCACGCTCACGACCAGCAGCGTGTCTGGGTCGTTCGTAACGGCAGCGTCGGCCTGCTCGGAGAACCAGCTCGGTTCGCCGTTCAGAACGCGGCTGCCGTGCACCTGGTGAAAGGCGCACACGGCAGCGCGGTCAAAGCCCAGGTCCGCCAGCAGTAGGTCGCGGTTGCGCTCCACGGCGGCGGCGTCGTCGCCGGAGCTTAGCCCCAGGTTAAGTGTGCCGAACGCCTGGCCGCTAACGCCGCCATGGCGGGTGCTGAAGCCGTGCACCACCGGCAGCTCAGCCGTGAAGTAGCGACTGGTGCCCGCGCTGCTCACTCGGGGTCCGCGTCGCCGACCGGTTCGGCCAGCCGCTCGCCCGCCCGCACAGGCTGCTCGAGCCAGTTACTCGCCGGCGGGAACGGGCAGCTGTACCCCTCCACGTACGCGCAGTACGGGTGGTAGGCGTAGTTGAAGTCGAGCAGCACCGGACCGTGTTGCCCCTCGTGCTCGAGCGTCACCTCGAGGTAGCGGCCCGCACCGTAGGTGAGGCGCCCGGACGTGGCGTCCCGGAACGGCACGAACAGCCGCGGCCCGTTAGGCGCGTCGGGTGTGGCGTAAAGCACCAGGCTCTGCGGCACGCCGTTCAACTCGAAGCGCGCCACGGCGTAGGTGAGGTACAGGCGCTCGTCGCCGCTACTGGTGGCGAGCATCACGGGCTCGGGCTCGGCGGGTCTCTCCACCTGCGCCACGACCCTAAGCGCGTCGGACTCCGGGAAGTAGCTGAGGCCCGCGAAGCCCTCCTCCCCGTAAAGGGGTGAGGTGCGGTGGTTGACCAGGTAGTCGTCTTTAGCGGCGCGCCAGGCGGCTAGGGTTCCTGCTTGGGGTAGCTCGTTCATGACTGCCTCGCGTCCTCCTACCGTTCGCCTGCGCCAGCTCAGTAGTTGCGGGCCGTGACGCTGAGGCTGGTGGCGCCCTCCAGCCAGTCCGTGACCGCGTGCACAGCGCCGCGAGTGGTGGGGGTAATTAGGGGATCGCCGAACGTTTCGAGCCGCACGATGACCTCGTCCGGGCTACGCTGCTGCGCGACCACCAGAAGTTGCTGCCGGATGTCTGGCTCGTCGACGGTGGTGCGAACCAGCCAGCGGCCCGCCCCGTCCTCGCCCGCCACCACAGTGGCCAGCTCGTGGAGGATCACGTGGCCGTGGCCGTAGCGCAGAACGCGCTTCTCGAAGGGGGCGCTGGCCGGCAGGCGGCCACTGAACAGTGCGTGAGGCATGGCTTCGGGTCTCTCCCAGGCGAGGAACTGTGGCGGCTCCACCGGGTTGCGGCGGAACACAACGTAGTGCAGGGGTTTGCCCTGCTCACGCCATTTTAGGGCGTACTTCGTCTCGAACACGTCGGCCGGCGGTTCCGGCCAGGTGGCCTCGTACAGCGTTGACTCAGCGGCCTGCTCTAACGCGAACTCCAGGTACTCAGGGTGATCCGTTGCCAGGCGCAGCTCGCCTCCGGGCCGCAGGCGCGCCGCAGCCAGCTCCAGGAACCCGCGCTGCAGCAGGCGGTGACGGGCGTGCTTCTCCTTAGGCCACGGGCACGGGAAGTTGACCACCATGGCGTCCACGCTCCCTGGGCCGAAGAGCTGCCGCAGCGCCACGTGGGCGCCCGACTTGATGAGCCGCACGTTGGTGACGCCCGTGCGCTTGACGCGCCCCAGCGCCCTCTGCAAGCTGCCGGACGACACCTCGAGACCCACGAACCTCGTTTCGGGCTCCGCCTGAGCGCGCCTCACTGTGAAGCGGCCGTCGCCGAAGCCCACCTCCACGACCAGCGGGCCGGACTCGCGGAACTGCCCCGCCCAGTCGGTCGGGAACGGCAGCGTGCGCCAGGCCAGGAACGGCGACTCTGCCGCCAGGTTCTCGGGTGCCCCGCTCAAGTCGGGTCCGTAACCGGGCGCACCAGTAGCGTCTGCTCGACGCGCAGGTTGGCGCGCACCAGCGTGTCGCGGCTCAGTTCGAGGTACGGGCCAACGCCCTCCATGGGCGCCACCTCGAAGAGGAGCACGCTGCCGTTATCGCGCCGGCACGCCACCTCGTCTACCGGCGCTCCCAGCACCTTCTCCCACGCGTTGAGGATGCTCACATCTATGCCGACCACCTGCGGCGCGAGGCGCTTGCGAGTGAGCCTGGTCACGAGCCTGGCCGTGCGCGCGCGCCTGTTCTGGAGCTTGAGCACGCCGGTGCGCACGAGGCGCTCGCACACCACCCGCACGTCGTCCAGCTCCAGCCCCAGGTTGGCGGCGATGCGGCCCACGGTGCGGTGACCGTCGACCTGACTCATGACCGCCAGCTCCTCGGGGTTGAGCGCGAACTCACGCTGTTCGCCCTCCACCACCTCGGGCACTGCAGGCACGGCCTCAGACGAGATGTGCACTCCGCCGCCGCCCGGAGCGCCCGGGCGCGGGGTCTGGCCCTTGTTCACCTCGTCCAGTCGGCGCATTGCTTCCAGCACCAGGTTCTCTGTGCCGACCGAGATGCTCTTAGCGGGGCTCGGCAGGCCCAGGCGGAACTCGAACGCGCCACGCTCGTCGGCGAACAGCGTGTAGACGGCGTCCTCACCCGCCAGTTCACCGAACTCGGCGTGGATGACCTGGCCACGGTCGAAGTAGATGCGTGCGCCAGTTACGGGATGCTCGATCGACAACCGCCCCGTCCTGCGGGCAGCGGCCAGCAGCTGGAAGAGGTCGACGAGGGAGAAAAGCCCGAGGGTGCCAGTCACGCTGGATATCGTACCCCTGACAGCCGGTGGCGTTGAGGTAACGAACTACCCAAACGGCAGCCGAAGTCGCGGCCAGCACGCACATCCGCCAACTTCCGCTCACAAGCGGCCGGTATACTGCGCCAGTGGCAAAACGCCTACCCCACGCGCTGTTACGAGAGACGGCCGGCCTCTACCCGCTTGGGGTCGGTGCCATCTGCCTCCTGCTGTCCATTGACCAGCTAAGCGTACTGGCGCGCTTCCTCATCGAGCAGGGCGCCTCCGTGACCGACGTCCTGCTGCTCCTGCTTTACAGGCTGCCATGGTTCCTGCACCTGGCGCTGCCCGTCGGGGTGGTGTTCGCGGTGCTGCTAACGGGCGGCCGCATGGCCAAGGACTCCGAGCTCAAGGCGGCGTACTCGCTAGGGGTGCCGCCGCGTGCGCTGCTGACGCCGCTCATCGGTTTCGGTCTGGTGGTAGGCCTGATCACGCTTCTCAACAACGGCTTTCTGGAGCCACGGGGCGAGGAGGCGTACCAGCGCCGCATCGACGCCTACGTTTACGCCAGGCCGCCCGCCGCCCTGCAACTGAACGCCGCCTACCAGATAGGCGGCGACATCTTCTTCGCGTCACGCGTCCGCGCCGTCGACGGGCAGCCAACCCTCGCGAACCTAGAGGGCGTGCTCATCTCGCTGCAGGACGGCACCCTCGTGACCTCACCGTCCGGCCGCTGGGACTCGGACGCGCGCACCTGGTCGCTGACCCGCACCGAGACCAGCCGGCCCGGCGAGCAGCCGGTAGCCAGCGACGACGCCACCTTCGCGTTCATGCTGGAGGCCTCGCCCGCCGACACACTGGTTAGGGCCGCGCAGCTGCCGCTTGACCGCCTGCTTCAGCAGCTCAGGCAGGTGAGGAGCGCCGGCGGCGATGTGCGCGAGCTGACCTTCAGCCTGCATAGGCGCCTGGCCGACGCTTTCAGCGCCGCCATCTTCGCCACCTTCGCCGGCGCTATCGCTCTCAGGGTGCGCGGCCGCGCGGCCGGTTTCGCCTGGACCATCGTCCTGCTGGTGGGCTTCTGGGCGCTATGGGTGCTGGCGGGCAACCTCTTCGATACCGGCGCCCTGCTACCCGTGCTGGCCGCCTGGCTCACGCCCGCGCTGGCCGGAGTTGGTGCTCTGGTCCTGGCCTGGAGGACCCTCTCCTCATGACCCGCTGGGGCCGCTACCTGATCAGGGAGACCCTGCCGCTGCTGGCCGCGGGCCTGGTCACGCTGGTACTGCTACTGCTGCTCTACTTCCTGCTCGACGTGCTGGCCGACGTGCTCGCCCGCGGCGCGCCGGTCGCGCTGGTAGCGCGCTACCTTCTCTACAAACTGCCCAGCGCCATCGGTCCGGGCCTGCCGCTCGCGCTGCTGTTCGCCGCCCTGCTGTCGCTTACCCGCCTGGGGCAAGACGGCGAGATCAAAGCCGCCCTGCTGGCCGGTATCGGACCCAAGCGCTTCGTAGCGCCGCTGCTGGTTCTCGGCCTTGGAGTAAGCGCGCTGGCGCTCCTCAACAACGAACTAGTGGTGCCGTGGAGCGAGGAGCGCGCGGCGCAAGTCGAGCGCGACATCCTCCTCATCTCACCAGAGACCATCGTGCAGCAAGGCTCGTTCTTCGAGGACGCGCTGGGGCGCAGCATCTTCATCGGCGAGGTCGGACAGGCCGGCGAGTTCCGCGAAGTCACGGTCATCACACCAGGCTCGGCGTCCGGCCCGCGCGAGCTGCTGCAGGCGGAACTGGGCGTACCGGACCACGCCGCCGGCGTATGGCACCTGTCGGACATAGGTTTCAGGGTGCTGCGCGACGCGCGCCTAACGCTCGACTTCCGCGCAGAAACCGCCACGTTACCGGTCCGCGGCCTCACCGCGCGCAGCCCAACTGCCACCGACCTCGCCTACCTGCCGCTGCGTGAACTGCTGGGCCGGCTACGGGTCGATCCGGGCTCGCCGAAGCCCGCCGAGTGGACCGCCCTGCACCGCAAGCTGGCAGAACCGCTGGCCGCCACCGCCTTCGCGCTCTTCGCCGCCGCCGTCGGCCTCTACACGTTCAGGCGCGGCGCGCAACTCGGCTTCGTGGCCGTGCTGCTGATGACGTTCGTGTACTACGCCACCTGGAGCGTGTCGAAGCTGATGGGCGCCCAGGGCACACTGCCCGCCTACGTGGCTGGCTGGCTGCCCGTGGCGCTGTACTTAGCAGCGGGCGGAGGTCTACTGGCGCTCATCTGGAGGCGCTGAGATGCCCGGGCGCGCAGGGTCATCACGGCTGCGCTGGGCGGCTCTGCTGGCGTTACTGGCGCTTTTGCTGGCGGGACAGGGCGCGCTGGCCGCGCGCATCGGTATCGACGCGGCCAACGACCCGAACAGCCGGCTGGAGATCAGGACCATTACCCTGCCGGACGGCACCGAGGTGCAGCTTTACGTCCTGCAGGGCGAGGGCATGCGCGTAAGTATCGACGATTCGCTGCTGGAGGCAGACCACGTAGAGGTCGACCTCACCAACCGGCTCGTGCGGGTCATCGGCTTCGGCCGCTACACGTCGGGGGGCGAGGTGGTCGAGGCGCACGACCTGGTCATCGACCTGAGGGACGAGAGCTTCGCAGGCGACGACGTGCTAATCATCTCCGACGCGGTCACCGTGCAGGGCGACCGCGCCAGCCGCGTGCCTGGCCTCATCCGCGTAGCCATGGGGCAGTTCAGCCCCTGCACCCGCTGCGGTCAGGACATCGAGGATTACGGCTTCGAGGCCGAAACGCTGGAGATATACCCGGGCGACCGGATCGTGGCTTACGAGGTGACCGTGCTGGTGCGCGCGGCCGCCGTGCTGAGCCTGCCCATCATGGTGCTGCCGATCGGGCCGCAGGACCGCCAGCCGCGCCTGGAGTGGGTCACGGGCACGGCCACGCAGCGGGCGCGCATCACGCTCAGCTGGCCTTACGTGGTGGGCGCCGACTCGTACGGCGACGTGGGCGTGCGCTACTACGCCGACGTGCTGCCGGGCGGCTCCGGCGCGGGCGACTTCTTCCTGGGCGGCGCCGTGCTGCGCAGCTACGTGGGCGGCTTCCTTCAGCACCGCTTCTACACGGACACGGGCAAGGGCAGCTTCACGTTCGATTTCACGCCGGCGTTCCAGACCACGGCGGGGCGCACGGAGCAGCAGTTCCAGGTCAGGCTGGTCTACGCCGACGAGGAGGTGCTTGGTCCACCCAGGACCACGCTGCTGGTGGAGCGCAACGACGCGCGCCGCCCCTCGATGTGGGAGGCCAGCCTCGCTCACGAGGCCGTAGTCGAAGGCTGGCGCGGGCGTTACAGCGCTCAGGTGTTCGTGGACCTAGAGCCGGGCCTGGTGCGCAGCCCCAGCTACGCTGGGCGTTCCGTGCCGCTACAGACGCTGTCGCGCGTTCAGCTCGAGCCGGATGACCTGCGCAGCCTGAACCTCGGCGCTGTGCGCTTAGAGCGCTTCCTTGTCGACCTGGGCGCCTTCCAGGACGTCAGCAACAGCCTCAACCGTTCGGCCGCCATGCGGCCCACAGCGACCGCAGGCCGGGCGACGCTGGGGCACACGATCACGCTCGCGCCGCTGCCGTTCTGGAGCGGCTTCACGCTGGAGGGACGCACCTTCTTCACGGGTTACTACTACTCGACCGCCGAACGCCAGGTGGAGTGGCTCACCGCCGTGACCGCGCGGCAGGCGTTCGGCCGCACGGGCAGCCTGTCGCTGACCTTCACGCGCAACGTGCGCGAGGGCGAGACGCCGTTCCGCTTCGACCTGCTGCCGTACCGCAGCCGCACCGACGTGCGCAGCCAGTTGCGTCTCGACCCCACAGCCTGGCTCCGCCTGGAGCAGACCGGCGGTTACGTGTTCTTCGATGACCGCAACCCTGGCGAGGTCGGCTGGCTGCCGCTCGTGAGCACCGCGACGCTGCTTCACAACCTGAACTGGATCACGCTCACGCTGCGCAACGAGTACGACCCCAACACCGGCGATCCCGGCAGCCTCGACGCCCGGCTCGTGCTGCGCACCCGCGGCAGGCTCTACTCCGAGCTCGACGTCCTGCACTCTCACGACCTGGCCGTCAGGCCGGACCGCGTGACGGGCGTGCCGCGCGACACCACCAGCACCAGCGCCGCAGCCACGGCGGGCCTGACCAACATCGTCGAGCTGTCGGCCGAGACCGCCTACCGCTACTTCCCCGCCCCACCGGAGGCCGGAGAGCCGCCGGATCACTGGGACGACCTGAACCTGCGCCTCACGCTGGGGACCTTGCGGCACGACGACCGCGTACCGGGCCTGGCCGTCAAGTACGCCCACGACCTGGACCTGGACCGCGCCAGCGCGTTCGAGGTGGCGGCGGCCGTTACTGCGGGTCCGCTGCAGTTCGACGCGTCGCAGCGGCTGTCGCTGCCAACTGGCCAGCTGGCACGCAGTCAGTTGCGGCTGGCGTGGCCCGGGGTGGTGGCGGCGCAGGCCGACGGGCTCATGTGGCTACCGACCGGCTGGCTGGGCCTGCCGCAGCCTGCCCCTTACGCCCGCAACCTGTCGTTCACCATCGAGGAGGCACCGCTGCGCGGCAGCCCGACCTGGCAGGTGCGTTACAGCACCCGCCTCGACCCGGCCCTGGGCTCCTCGCCCACCACCTACGGCTTTCGCAACTCGCTACTCACTGGCCGGGTGCTACTAACGGACCGCGCGGCGGGTCCCGTGCGCTTCAGCGTAGACGGCTTCGCCGAGCTCATGTGGCAGGACGACGCGCAGCCCAGTACGTTCCTCAGGCGCGCCAACGTGCGCTTCGGGGTCGACATTTACGATCGAGTGGGCCTGCAGGGCACTGTGGGCTACAGCGGGCTCTACTCGGCCGCGGCGCAGGAGGTCGTGAGCGGTCGCCTCAGCCTCCAGGAAGTAGCGCTGGTGGTGCGCCCGCTGGATACGCTTTACGTGGGCGCCGTCATCACGGACGTGTGGGACCTGACCGGTAACGACGCCAGCCAGCCCGCCTTCAACCTGCAGCCGACCTTCGTGGTGGCCTGGAACCGCTGCTGCTGGGCGCTTTACGGCTCCTGGAACAGCCGCACTGGCGCCGTGGCCATTACCCTCACCACGCCGGGCGCCGATCAGGGGCTGGGCCACATCTTCGACACGGGCTGGATCATCCCCAGGAGAGAACCATGAGCAGACGCGGCGCATTCGGCCACCGCACACGTACCTTCGCCCTTCTGACGCTGCTGACACTGCTGGCCTCCGCCTGCACCGGCACGCGTGAGGAGCAGTCCGCCACGCTGCTGATCGTGGGCACGGTCCAGGGCGCCACCCCGCAACTGGCGCTGGTGGAGGACCGGCGTGACGGCACCGCCTTAGACGACCGCATGAGCTTCGTGCCCGATAGCCTGCGCACGCTGCGCGCTCCGGCCGTCTCGATCGACGTCACCGCCCGCGAGCTGGGGCGCGACACCGCCTGGGTGCTGGCGCGCTCCGTTGCTGGCACGGCGGTGAGCGCGTACCTGCACCGCTTCGACGTCGCCAACATCGACCTGACCGATCCGGTTGGCTTCGCAGAAGTGGGCACAGAACTGGTGCTGGTGGAGCCGGGCGGCGGGGGGATACTGCCCGCGGAGCAGACCACCAACAGCGTCATCTGCCCCAGCGCGCTGCAGAGTAGCCGCAGCGGACGCTGGCTGCTGGTGCTCGACGTCCCGGCGCACTGCGTGCCCGCCTCCAGCGAGTTCCCGGTCGTGTGGCTGGTCGATACGCAGGCGGGCAGCGCCACCTCGCTGCAGGTGAACACGCCAGACCCGGTCCTGGCAGTTGCACCGTACACGGACCAGCGGCAGGACGACGAGCGCGGCTTCTTCCTGGTGGCTGGCACCACCTCGGCGCAGGTGTTCGAGGTCGACTTCGAGAACGCCACCTCGAACTGGTACGCGGGCCAGCTGTTGGCGGCGGACCCGAACGAGCTGGTCGCCATGGCCGGCCGCGGCTCGGTGCTGGTGGCCCTCACGAACTCGCAGCTGGTGGGAGCCGACCTGAGCGTGCCGGCCAACCGCTCGCAGCTGGGCCCGGTGCCAGCCCTCGGCAACGGGCGCCAGCTGGTGGTCGACCCGCTCAACCGGAGCGACCACGCGCTGGTGCTGGGCGCCTCGCAGGTGGAGGTTCACACGAGCCTGGCCGACGACGCGCCGGACACCGACCGCCTCAACTACGCCGCCGCGGGCGCCACGATCGACGCCTTCAGGGCGTTCGCCTACCTGTTGCAAGATGGCGCGGTGGTGGTGGTCGACCTGTACACGGGCGGCGCTTCCGGCGATCCGCTGGCCGCCACGCCCTTCGAGGTGCCTGAGCTGACCCTGCCGCTGGCCCCCAGCGGGCGCCGTATCGGCGCGATCAGTTGGGTGCGGGCTGCTGACCCTCCGCCAGCGCCGTGACCAGCTGATCGAGCGCCTTCGAGCGCACCGCCCCCTGCGCCGTGCGGATGGCGCTGGCCACCGCGCGGGCGTCGGCGCTGCCGTGGCCGATGAAGGCGTAACCGTTCACGCCGAGTAGCGGCTGCGCCCCGTACTCGGCCGGGTCCATGCGGGCGCCCAGGCTCCGCAGTGCTGGGCGCGCCAGCAAGCCGCCGATCTTCGAGCGCAGGTCGCTCTCGAGCGCGGCCCGCACCCAGCCGAAGATGGCGCGCGCCTCGCCTTCGGCCAGCTTCAGGATGACGTTGCCCGTGAAGCCGTCGGTAACGACCACGTCGACGACGCCGCTGAAGAGGTCACGCCCCTCGACGTTGCCGTAGAAGTCGAGGCCGCTGGTCTCTGCCAGCAGGACGTGCGCGGCGCGCGTGAGCTCGTTGCCCTTATGCGGCTCCTCGCCTATCGACATGAGGCCGACCTTCGGGCGCTGTACGCCCCACACGCGCTCCACGTACGCGCTGCCCATGAGCGCGAACTGCTGCAGCCACTCGGGCCGGCAGTCCGCGTTGGCGCCCGCGTCGAGCAGCGCCAGGAAGCCGTTCGACGTGGGCACGTTGGCGAGGATGGCCGGTCGATCGACACCGGAGATGCGGCCTAGCACCAACAGGGCGGCGGCCATGGTGGCGCCGGAGTGACCCATAGAAACGCAGGCGTGCGCGCGCCCGTCCTTCACGAGCCGCATGCCCACCATGACGCTCGAGTCGCGCCGGCGCCTGACGTCGGTGGCGTTCTCGTCCATCGAGATGACGTCTGAGGCGTGCACTATCTCGAGGTCGAGCCCACCCAGGCGCGCCAGCTCGGGCCTCAGTACGCCTTCGTCGCCTACGAGCACCACGCGGGTGCCGGCCAGGTGCGCCTTGATGGCGCCCTCCACCGCTGCCTGCGGCATGTTCTCGCCGCCCATGGCGTCGAGGGCGATGACTGCGTCTCGTTCCATAACCGGGGCAGTATAGCGCTGCAGGACGGTGCTCAGAGAGGGGCGCTAGACTGGCCGGGTGGAGTTCCGCACCTTCGACGCACCTGCAGGCGAGAGGCTCGACGTGGCTATCGCCATGGCGCTGGAGCTCTCACGCACGTTCGCTAAGGAGCTGGTGAGCGAGGGTTACGTCACCGTGGACGGCCGCCCGGTGGGTAAGGCCTCCACCAAGCTGGCGGGCACCGAAACGGTGTCGGTGATCCTGCCGCCACCGCGACCGCACCACGTGGAGCCCGAGGATCTGGACCTGGACGTTATCTATCAGGACCAGGACCTGGCGGCGATCAATAAGCCGCCAGGCATGGTGGCTCACCCAACGGCCACCCTGCGCTCCGGCACGGTCGTCAACGCGCTGCTGGGCCGCATGCCGCTCTCTAAGGAGGGCACGCAGGACCCGGCCGACGAGGCTTACCGGCCCGGCATCGTGCACCGCCTCGACAAGGACACGTCGGGCGTCATGGTGGTGGCTAAGAACGACGCCGCGCACCGGCACCTCTCCAACTCGTTCAAGAAGCGCTTCACGGAGAAGGAGTACGTGGCCATAACCGTGGGCCTGATCGAAGACAACGTTACGGTCGACGCGCCCATCGGCCGGCACCCTGTCAAGCGCCAGTCGATGACCGTGGGTGGCGAGAACCCCAAGAGCGCCACCACCCGCTTCAGGGTCATCGCCGCGCTGCCCGGCTACGCGCTGGTGAAAGCCCGGCCGCATACCGGCCGCACGCACCAGATCCGCGTGCACCTGGCGCACCTGGGCGCCCCCATCCTCGGCGACGAGGTGTACGGGCGAGCGTCGGGCAGCATCGGCAGGCAGGCGCTGCACGCGTTCAGGCTCACCGTGCCTCATCCCGCCGACAACGAGGCCATGACGTTCACGGCGCAAGTGCCGGCCGACATGGTGGAGGCGTGGCTCAGACTGGGCGGCAGTTGGCCCCCGACCGACGACGAGGAGCTGTAACGGGTGATAGCCTCCTGGCTAACTCCGCACTCTCGCCTGACCACCGTCAGGAGCGAAAGGACACCACCGTGAACTACCGAGACCTCTTCGACCTGAACGGGCGCAACATGCTCGTCATAGGGGGCGGCTC
Source organism: Trueperaceae bacterium (assembly GCA_041676665.1). Classification (GTDB taxonomy): domain Bacteria; phylum Deinococcota; class Deinococci; order Deinococcales; family Trueperaceae; genus JAAYYF01. Next base: position 24,559 of record JBAYRM010000001.1, on the reverse strand, counting down.
CGGCATCGGGCGCGCCACCGCCAAGGGCCTGGCCGACTTCGGCGCCGCCGTAACGGTCGCCGACACGGACCTCGGCGCCGCGCAAGCGGCCGTGGCCGACCTCACTGCCGCGGGTTACCAGGCCAGCGCTGCGCAGGTCGACATCACCGACGAAGCGCAGGTACGCACCCTGGTGCGCTCGCTGCCAACGCTCGACGGGTTGGTGTGCACCCCGTCCATCAACGTGCGCAAGCGCCTGACCGACATCACGGGCCAGGAGTTCGACCGCGTGATCAACGTCAACCTGAAGGGCAGCTTCAACGTCATGAAGGAGGCGGGCGAGGTCATGGCCGCGCAGGGCAAGGGCAGCATGGTGTTCTTCTCCAGCATCCGCTCGCAGGTGGTGGAGCCGGGCCAGGGCGTGTACGCCGCCACCAAGGCGGGCACGCTGCAGATGATCCGCGCCCTAGCCTCAGAGCTCGGGCAGAAGGGCGTGCGCGCCAACGCTGTCGCGCCAGGTGTGGTCGAGACGCCGCTAACCGAGCAGATCAAGGCGCAGCCCGAGTGGTACCGGGCTTACGCCGAGAAGAGCGCCCTGGGCCGCTGGTCACAACCCAGCGAGCTGGTGGGCGCGGTCATCTTCCTGGTGTCGGACGCGGCTAGCTTCGTGACCGGCTCCCTGCTGTACGTCGACGGCGGCTGGACGGCGCAGGACGGCCGCTTCACGCCGCCCCTCTGAGAGGGGCAGGCGTGGCAGGCGAAAAGGCGTTCCCAACCGACCTGGCTGAACGCGCCGCGGCGGCGGTAGATCCGGCGCGGGTGGCAGAGCTAGCGCAGGGCCTGGTCCGCATTCGCAGCGTCTTCGACCTGGAGGCGGGCACCAACGAGACGGCCGCCGCTCATTACGTGGCCGAGCAACTACGCTCTCTGGGACTGGACCCGATCCTCGAGGAAGTGGCGCCGGGGCGACCCAACGTCATCTGTGACTGGGCGGGCAGTTCCTTCGACCCGGAGCGCCACCGGACCCTGATGTTCGAGGGCCACACCGACGTGGTCACCGAAGGCGACCCGGGCAAGTGGCAGGTGCCGCCCTTCGAGGGCCGCATTAACGGTGACGTGCTGCACGGCCGCGGCTCGGCCGACATGAAAGCCGGCGTGGCGGCCAGCATCGCTGCGCTCGAGGCGGTCATGGCGACCGCGCCGAACCTCGCGGGCCGCATCCGCCTCGGCATAGTCGTCGACGAGGAAGGCATGATGCTCGGCATCAAGAGCTTCATCACCAACGGCTGGGCCGACGAAGTAACGGGCGCCATCGTAGCGGAGCCCGAAGAGAACGAGATCTGCCTCTTCCAGAAGGGCGCCATGCGCGTCAACGTGCACGTTACCGGCGTCATGAGCCACGGAGCCATGCCTTACGCCGGTGTTAACCCCGTCAGGGGCCTGGCCGACTTCGTGGTGGCGCTGCGCGACTTCGAGCGGCGCGAACAGGAGCGCCTGGGCGAGCACCCGTACCTGGGTCTCCCCTGGATCACCCCAACTGTCACGCGGGCGCCCGCCGCCGGCGAGGCGCAGCTGAACGTGATGCCCGAGCAGGCGTACATGGCGCTCGACATTCGAACCGTGCCGGGCCAGTCACATGACGACATCGAGGCTGAACTGCGAGCCGTAGCGGCGCGGCTCGAAGCCGGTACCGACAGGCTCAAGTTCGACATCGACGTGTTCGAGTCGCGCCCCTGGACCGAGACCCAGGCAGACGACCCGCTGGTGCGCGCGCTCGAGTCCGTGTACCAGCCCGTGCTGGGCGAGGCGCCGCGTTACGGCGGCGTGCCGGGCGCCACCGACGGCACGTTCCTGTGGGCGTGGAAGGACATACCGGTCGTTACCATCGGGCCCGGCGACCGCGAGATCCCGCATCAGGTCGACGAGTTCGTGAGGCTCTCCGAGACCGTCGCTTCGGCACGCCTGTACGCCGCCGCTGCGGTAACCTATCTGGCGTCACCCAACGGATGACGGACCGGCACGGTCCGCCGCTAACAAACCTCTCGCCCAACCGGTCGACACCGGTCGATAACCGTACCCAGGAGGAACGCATGTCCGAATCGGCTTCACGCACCCCCGCTCTCAAGCTGGCCCTCGCCCTGCTGCTGGCGCTGGGCTTGCTGGTTGGCACCGCGTCCGCGCAGGACCCGCAACCGGTTTACGGCGGCACGGTCACTGTGGCCATCACAGCTGACCCGCCCGGCTGGGACCCCACCATCTCCACCTCGCAGGAGATCCCGCGCGTCATGTACCACAACGTGTACGAGGGACTCGTGCGCTTCGACGCTAGCGGCAACATCGTGCCTGCCCTGGCTGAGACCTTCACGACCAGCGACGACGGTCTGACCTGGACCTTCAACCTGCGTAGCGGCGTCAAGTTCCACGACGGCACCGACCTCACGGTCGACGACGTGATCGCCAAGTTCGAGCGCGCCATGGACACCGAGTCGGGCCACACCAACCCGGCTTACTACGCCTCCATCGAGAGCGTCACCTCGCCCGCCGCGAACACCGTCGTGTTCCAGCTGAGCCAGCCGAGCCGCGGCCTGCTCTACAACCTCGCCCGGCCCGACTCGATCATCTATCCCGCCGCCAAGGCCGAAACGCAGCGTTCCGAGCCCATCGGCACCGGGCCGTTCAAGTTCGTGTCTTACACCGAGGGCAGCCAGGTCGTACTGGAGCGCTTCGAGGATTACTACATCGCCGGCGTTCCTTACCTCGACCGCGCCGTGTTCCGCATCATCTCCGACGCCAACACGCGCTTCGCGGCGCTGCAGTCGGGCGACATCGACCTTATCGGCGTAGCCCTGCAGCCCGAGCAGTACCTGCAGGTCGCCTCCAACCCGGAGCTCAAGGGTACCGAGGGCACGGCCACCACCGAGATCACGCTGGCCATGAACAACTCGCGTGCGCCGCTGGATGACCTGCGCGTGCGTCAGGCCATCACGCTGGCCATCGACAAGGACACCATCGTCAACGGCGCCAACTTCGGCCTCGGCACGGTGATCGGCAGCCACATGAGCCCGGCCGAGCCGTACTACATCGACCTGTCGCAGACCTACCCTTACGATCCGCAGCGCGCCCGCGAACTGCTGGCCGAGGCGGGCTACGCGGACGGCTTCACCATTCACTTCGAACTGCCCGAGCCGTACCAGACCGAGCGCCGAGCTGGCGAGGTCATCGCCCAGCAGCTCCGCGCCGTCGGCATCAACGTCGAACTCAGCGTGGTCGAGTGGGGCACCTGGATCCAGCGCATCCTGCTGGGAGCCGATTACGACATGACCATCATCGGTCACTCTGAGCCGCGCGACATCAACGTGTACGGCAACCCCGACTACTACTACCAGTACGACAACCCGCGCGTGCGCGAGCTGCTGGCCGAAGCCGAAGCCGCCACCAGCGCCGAGGCCGAAACGGCCGCCTACCAGCAGATCGCACAGATCATCGCCAACGACGCGGTGAACGTGTGGGTCTTCTCCCCGCCCTACCTCGTGGCCGCCCGCCAGAACGTTTACGGCTTCTGGCAGGACCAGCCCACGCCCGCCATCGACGTGACCGGGGTGTACAAGACCAACTGATGTAGTTCGGTCCGCCCTGCATGCTCGGATTCGTAGTCAGGCGCTTCCTCACAGCGCTGCTTAGTGTCCTGCTGGCGAGCATGGTCGTCTTCTCGGCCCTGCTCGCCGTGCCGGGCGATCCCGCCGCCATCATCCTCGGCATCAACGCCACGCCGGAGGCGCGCGAGGTGCTCTCGCGCAAGCTGGGCCTCGATGTGCCTCCGGTGCAGCGTTACGTGCAGTGGCTCGGTGGCGTGGCGCGCGGCGATTTCGGTGAGAGCATCAACTACCAGCGCCCAGTCGGTCCGCTCATCGCGGACCGCTTACGCGTTAGCGTGCCGCTCTCTATCGGCGCGGCGCTCCTGGCGTGCCTCATAGCCATCCCCCTCGGCATCTTCGCCGCCGTGCGCAAGGGCACGGTGTGGGACCCTCTGGTCACGTCGCTGTCGCAGCTCGGTGCGGCGGTGCCGAGCTTCTGGCTCGGGCTCCTGTTCATCCTGTTCTTCGCCGTTGAGCGGAGGTTGCTGCCAGCTGGCGGCTTCACCCCGTTCGGTGAGGACCCGACAGCCTGGGCGCGCAGCCTGGCGCTGCCAGTGTTAGCGCTAGCGCTTGGTCAGGCCGCCGTGATGACGCGCATGACGCGCGCGGCCATGCTCGAGGTGCTCAACCAGGACTTCGTGCGCACGGCGCGCGCTAAGGGTGTGGCGCCGCGGGGCGTCGTGTTCAAGCACGCGCTGCGCAACGCCATGGTCACCATCATCACCATCCTGGGCCTGTCGCTCTCCAACGTGTTCATCGGCTCCATCGTCATCGAGCAGGTCTTCGCGCTGCCCGGGCTGGGACGCCTGGCCCTCACGGCTATCGGCACCCGCGACTTCCCCCTCCTGCAGGGAGAGATCCTGGTCTACGCCGCCACCATCGTGGCGCTCGGCTTCATCGTCGACATCTCGTACGGTCTCCTAGACCCGCGGATCCGCTACTCATGAGCGCCGTGACGCTGCGGCGCCTGACCTTGGGTCGCCTGAACCTCTACCTGGGCGTGTTCCTCATAGGCGTGCTGGTGCTGGCCGCCCTGCTGAGCTTCGTGTGGCTGCCCTACGATCCGCAGGCCATGAACTTCGCGGCGCAGCTCAGCGCTCCCACCGCGGCGCACCCGCTGGGAACCGACCACTTCGGTCGCGACCTGCTCGCGCGCGTTCTATTGGGTGCCCGTTCGGCTCTTTACGTGGGCTTCACCGCCGTCGGAATAGCGCTAACGGTCGGCAGTCTGCTGGGCGCGCTGGCCGGTTACCTCGGGGGGTTCATAGACGAGGTCATCATGCGCCTCGTAGACGTTGCGTACGCCTTCCCCGCCATCCTCATGGCCCTTCTCTTAGCGGCCGTGTTCCAGCCCGGCACCCTGACGGCCATGTCGGCCATCGGTATCGCGACCGTGCCAATTTTCGCGCGGATCGTGCGCGCTAGCGTGCTCACCATCAAGGAGCGCGAGTTCGTGGAAGCCGGCCGGGCCCTGGGCATGGGTTCCGGGCGCATCCTGCTTAGGCACGTGATGCCTAACGCGCTTGGACCCCTCATCGTGCAGGCCAGCCTGAGCCTGGCGGTCGCGGTGCTGGCAGAAGCGGCTCTTAGCTTCTTAGGTCTCGGCACGCCGCCCGACGTTCCCAGCTGGGGCAACATGCTGCGCGAGAGCCAGAGCTTCATGGCCATGAGCCCGTGGCCGGCCCTGGTGCCGGGACTCGCCATCGTGTGGACGGTGCTCGGCTTCAGCCTGCTGGGCGACGCGATGCGCGACCTGTGGGACCCGCGCGGCTGACCCGGCTGCCGCTGCGGCGGGCCTCGCCGCGAGCTTGAATCAGCGCCTACCTGAACCCGTTGAACCAGCCTGTGCCGGCCCGTCCTGGGCCCCGCTGCAGTCCCAGTCGCCAGGTGCGCTTCTTGCGTCCTGGCCGAGTACTCTTACCGCCGGAGCCGGTGCGGACACCGAGCTCCGGCTGCAACCGAACCGTAACCTTGCTGCTCGCAACATGGGACACCCCAACCAGGCACGTGGGGTAACCCGGGGCCCGTCGGCTCCGAGACCCAGCCGCGAAGGAGCAGGACATGAGTACGGATACTGGCATCAAGATCCTCACGGCCGACATCGGTTTCACGACGCTCGTCAAGCCGGTCATCGACAAGGTCGACACCAGTGCCGATAACTGGACCAACGGCAACTACGCTCACGTGCTGCTCGACTTCCCGCTCACGTGGGCCATCAGCCAGTTAGACCTCATGAACAGCGTCGAGCGCGCGCGGACTGTGGTCGTGACCCAGGCCACTCATCCTGCCTACCTAGACATGCTGGCGGCCTTCCACGTCAGCGCGGTGGTCGAGGCGCACGACGCCAACGCCTTGATCACGGGCATCTACGCCGCGGCCTCTGCCATGAAGGTGTACCAGTGGCGGTCGGGGCTCACCTACATGGAATTGCGCGTGACCAGGTTGCTGGTAACGGGTTACGACACGGCGGCGGCGGCCGAAAGCCTGCGGGTCACACAGAAGACGGTTAACGCCCACGTTTCGAACATCCTCACCAAGCTGGGGCTAGACACGCGGGCGCAGTACATCGCCACCCTGGTGGCTCATCACCCCAAGGAGTAGGCGTTCTGTCGGGCGCCGGCTGCTCGGTCCGGCGCCCCGCGTGCAACGGGCACCGGACAGCGGCGCCGTCACATGCTCCGCAGTCGCCTGATGCGCTCGTCTATCGGTGGGTGCGTTGCCATGAGGCCCACGGCGTTGAGGTTCATCTGGGGGTTCACGAAGAACAGGCTGCGCACCCCTTCGCTCACTTCGAGGGGCTGCCCGTGGTAGTTCGCCAGTTTCTCCAGGGCGCGCGCCAGGCCTTCCGGGTTGCGCGTAATGAACGCGCCCGCTGCGTCGGCCAGGTACTCGCGTTTGCGGCTGACGGCCATGCGGGCCAGTGCACCCAGGATCGGCCCGAGCACCAGCAGGACCAGCAGGAGGATCATGGCGATCCCCTGTCCTTTGCCGCCGCTGGAGTCACGGCGTGAGGAGCGCCGGCTGCTGCCACCGAAACCGCCGAAGAACGACCAGCGCAGCACCAGGTCGCGCAGCACGAGCAGGGCGCCGAGGGTGGCCACCAGCATCGCCATGAAGCGGATGTCGTAATTGCGGATGTGCGCCATCTCGTGCGCCACCACGCCTTCCAGCTCCTGCCGGTCCAGCAGTTGCAGCAGGCCCGTGGTCACCGCGATGGTCGAGTGCTGCGGGTCGCGGCCGGTGGCGAACGCGTTAGGTGCCGGCGAGTCGATCACGTAGACCTTGGGCATGGGCACGCCCGCGCCGATGGCCACAGCCTCCGACACGTTCACGAGGTAGCGGTGCTCTTCCACGGTGGCGGGCCTGGCGCCAGAAGCGGCCAAGGCGATCTTGTCGGAGAACCAGAAGCCGGCCACGGCCTGACCCACGCCTATCAGCAAGCCCATGCCCACGAAGAACACCGCGGCTGACGGGTCGGTTACTTGCGCCAGCAGGTAACCGGTGGCCACCAGCAGCGCCATGGTGAAGAGCGCCAGGAACCACGAACCGCGCATGTTGGCGGCCTTGTAGTCAAGCAAGTTGATACGCCTACCCGTACCAGGTTCGGTGAACTGGTCAGGTAGGCGTTGCCTCTGGTCACTCACTCTGTTGGGCTCAGCGGTTCACGCGCGCTTGCCTGCAAGCTCGGAGAAGCCAGCTCTTACGCTTCCGAAGCGCCGGTGGAGGCGCCGAACGAGACCTGCGGTACCTCGCGGTCGCCCTCGGGGATCTGCAGGAACACGGCGGCCTTCTTGCCCATGGGACCGGCGATGAAGACGGCCGGCACGGTCTCGATGAGGGTGTTGAACTGCATGACGGCGTCGTTGTAGAACTGCCGCGCGTAAGCGATCTTGTTCTCAACGCCCGACAGCTCCTCCTGCAGCAGCAGGAAGTTCTCGTTGGCCCTCAGCTGCGGGTAGTTCTCGGCGATAGCGAACAGGCGCCCCAGCGCGGCCGACATCATGTTGGCGGCTTCGGCCGACTCGTTGACGGACTGCGCGTTCATCATGGCCTGACGCGAGCGGGCCACTTCCTCGAACACCTGGCTCTCGTGCGCCGCGTAACCCTTGACGGTTTCCACCAGGTTGGGGACCAGGTCGGCGCGCCGCTTGAGTTGCACGTCGATCTGGCTCCAGGCGTTCTGGTAGCGCTTCTCGTACGTGATTATCCGGTTGTAGATCGAGACCGCGTACAGAACCAACGCGACCAGGATGGCTAAGACGATGAGGCTTCCCACGGTTGGACCTCCTAACGAGATTGTAGCGCAAGAGGCCCTTTACAGAAGCGAGAAAGTCATGCGTGGCGCGTGGCTATTACCCCGCCGCCCAACAGCCGCTCGTCGTCGTAGATGACCGCGCTCTGGCCAACGGCCACGGCGAACTGCGGGTCGTCGAAGTCGAGGCGGAAGCGCTGGTCAGGCAGCAGCGTGAGGGTGGCAGCTTCGGGCTTCTGCCGGTAGCGCACCTGCGCCTGCACTCTGGAGGGCAGTAGCTCGTCGGCTACCAGGAAGTTGCTGCGGCTCGCCTCGAGGCCGGTCCAGTGGCACATGTCGCGCGTGCCGACCACGACCTCGTTGGTGTCGGCCCTGAGCTCGATGACGTAGCGCTCCAGGTGCGAACGCTTGAGCCCGAGGCCCTTCTTCTGCCCGATGGTGTAGTACATGACGCCTCGGTGCTCCCCGGCAACGCTGTAGTCGTCGGCGGCGTCGAGGACCTGGCCGGGTTGAGCCTTGGCGGCCTGGTCCAGGTAGTCCTTCACGGTGGTGGGCACGAAGCACAGCCCGGACGAGCTCTTCTTCTCGGCGGTGCGCAGGCCCCGCTCCGCGGCCATGGCGCGCACCTCGGCCTTGGTCATGTCGCCCAGCGGGAACAGCAGGTACGGCAGGATGCGCCGCGGCAGGGCCCACAGGAAGTAGGTCTGGTCCTTGTCGTCGTCGCGGCCCCTATGCAGCTCGGGGCCGTGCGGACCGTCGACGCGGCGCACGAAGTGCCCGCTGGCCATGAACTCGCAACCTAGCGCCTGAGCCCTTTCTACGAAGGCGCCGAACTTGATGTGGCGGTTGCACCACACGCACGGGTTGGGCGTCTCGCCGGCGGTATAGCCCGGCACGAAGGGGTCTATGACGATCTGTTGGAACGTGTCGCGGAAGTCCAGCAGGTAGAACGGTACGTCGAGCTTGTCGGCCACGCGCCTGGCGTCGTAAGCCGCGTCGGGGCTGCAGCACAGGTCGAACGCGCCGGTGGGGCGGTCGTCGGGCCAGAAGCGCAGCATGCTGCCCACCACTTCGAAGCCCTGGTCCGTGAGCAGTGCGGTGGCCACCGATGAATCGACGCCACCCGACATGGCCGCCAGAACCTTCACGGGCGCCTGCGCGTCGGGGGCTGTAGCGGTCGTGGCAACTCTGGCCTGTGTTCCTGCGTCACTCACGAACTCCGATTGTAGTGCAGCGGCGCCGGCCCACTTGTAACCTCACGAGCGCAAGCGCACAGGGCAGGGGCGGACGCCGCGGCGCCGGGCTGCGGTACACTCCAACCCGGAGGTAGTCGTGAAAGTCGGACGGATAGTCGGGATCGTTCTGCTGGTTCTGCTGGTCCTCTACCTGCTCCTGTTCCACACTGCCAACCCGGTGCTGGTCGGGTTGCCTTGGCTCTCCGTGTTCATCCCGCCCCTACCCGTTTCGTACATCGTGGTTCTGGCGCTGATCGTGGGTTTCCTTAGCGGCTGGCTGCCCTCGCGGCTTCTGGCCTGGCGCCGGGGGCGCGAGGTCAAGCGCCTTGAGAAACGCCTGGCCGAGCTCACACCTGCCCCGAGCGTGCCGGCTGCGGGCGTCACGTACCAGGACCCCGCCTACCCGGTGATACCTGACCGCGCAGCGCAGCACGACCCTTACGCCGCGGCCAGTGGTACGTACGACGGGTCATACGACGCGGCCGAGGACGAAGCTGGTTGATGCCAGGCAAGCGTTCGTGGCCGCGCCCTTTGGCGCCGACACCAGTTACACCGGTTAGATCATGAGCTCACGAGTTCCCGCCACGGTGTCCGCGCCGCCCGCGCTGCGCTGGACGGTGCGGCCGCCTGCGCCACCCGCCGCCGTGGCGGCCTTGGCCCGCTCGCTGCAGGTGCCGCCAGCGCTAGCGGCGCTGCTCTGGTCGCGGGGGCTGCACGACGCGGCGCCGGACCACCTCACGCCGCCGCTCGTGCTTAGTCCCAACCCTGCCCTCAAGCAGGCCGCGGAGCGCCTGGCGCTGGCTATCCGCGAGCGCAAGCGCGTCCTCATCCACGGCGATTACGACGCCGACGGTATCAGCGGCACGGCCATCCTGGTGCTGGGGCTGCGCGAGCTCGGCGCCGACGTGGCGGCCTTCGTACCCAACCGGTTGACCGACGGCTACGGTGTTAACCCGCAGCGCGTACCCGAACATGCCGAACGCGCCGATCTGTTCGTGACCGTGGACTGCGGCATCAGCAACCTGAGCGAGGTAGCCGAACTTCAGCGCTTGGGCGTGGAGGTCATCGTGACCGACCATCACACGCCGGGCGACGAGCTGCCGGACTGCCTGGTGGTGCACCCGGGCCTCTCCCCCCTGGCGCAGCGCGGCCTGCCGGAACTCACCGGTGCTGGCGTTGCGTTCCACCTGCTGTGGGCGCTGCGTGAGCACCTGGGCGAAGCCGCGCCCCTTGACTACGCGGACCTGGCAACGCTGGGAACGATCGCCGACGTGGCGCCGCTTCTGGGCGAGAACCGCGCCTTGATCCGCGAGGGCCTGAGGCGGCTGGCTGGTTCGCGCTGGCCCGGCGTACGCGCCAGCGTGAACCAGGCGCGGCTCGGTAACGAGGTCACGGCGCGTCAGGTCGCCTTCGTGCTGGCGCCGCGCCTCAACGCGGCTGGGCGGCTCGGCGAGGCGGACCTCGGCCTCGAGCTGCTGACCACCCTGTCGGAGCGGCGCGCGAGCGAGCTCGCCGTGTACCTAGACGCCCGCAACGCGGAGAGGCGCCAGATCCAGGACGCCATGTTCAGCGAGGCGCTCGGCAAGGCCGACCCGGAGGCCCCCGCTCTGGTGCTGGAGGACCCGGGCTGGCACCCCGGCGTCATGGGCATCGTCGCCAGCAAACTGCTCGAGACGTTCTACCTGCCCGTTTACATCGCGGCCGACGGCAAGGGTTCGGTGCGCTCCACCCCCGGTATCTCCGCAGTGGGCGGCCTGCGCGCAGCCGCTGCTCACCTGCAGCGTTACGGCGGGCACCAGCAGGCGGCGGGCTTCGCCCTCGACATGAGCGCCTTCGGCGCCTTCCGCTCGGCCATCTACGATTACGTTTCGCGCTACCCGCGGCCCACGCCCACGGTGATCGCCGACGCTGTCGTCACCGCTGACGAGCTTAACGACGGCCTGTGGCGCGCCATCACGGACCTGGAGCCTTACGGGGAGGGGCATCCGGCGCCGCTGTTCGCCCTCACCGACCGCCTCGACGGTGCACGCGCCGTGGGGCAGGGCGGTAACACGCTGCAACTGCGGATAAACGGCGTCAAGGGCGTGGCGTGGCGTAAGGGGCAGTTGGCGGCCGAGCTGGCGCCGGGCAGCACGGTCAACGCCGCCGTCACGTTGAACGAGTCCGAGTGGCAGGGCACGAAGAGCCTCGAGTTCGTGGCCGAGGCGGTGCGCTCGGCGGAGCCGTTGGCGCTGCTCAGCGTGGCGGCGGTGGAGCCCGCAGTCGGAACAGCCGCCGGACCAGCGGCCGAGCCAGTGGTCAGGCGCCACGGCGACCCGCTGGCGCGAGGCGCCGTGCTGCGCGAGCTGCCGCCCGGCGACAGCGTCGCGGCGCTGGAGAGCCTTACAGCCGGACCGCCCGTGACCCTGGACCTGCCCGCCCGGGCTGTGGCCGCCATCGAGGCCGAGGCCTTACAGCTGCCAACGGTGTCGGAGTTGCGCCGCGGCCTGCAGGCCATCAGGCGGGGGCACGCCCTGCCCTACGCTCCCGCCAAGTGCGAGCACCTTATGGCCGCGCTTAACGAACTCGGGCTCCTGGACGAGCGCGGCAACGCCGTCAGGTTAGCGAGCGGAACGAGGTTATCGCCGTACGAGTCGGCGAGCTTCCTAGATGGCCTGGTGCGGCGCTACCGGCTGCGCACCTTCGTGCACGCTTACAGGCACCTCGACGATGCGGGCCTGGCCACCACCGTAGCTACGCTGTTCGGCCCGCAAGGCGAGGCGCCTAGCTGACCTCGAACGACACCTTCACGTTCACCCTGTAGTTGGTGATCTCGTCGTTCTCGACGATGGCCTTGAACTCCTTGACGTAGATCGACTTGATTTTGCGGACGGTGCGGGCGGCCTCTTTCAGGGCCACCTGGGTCGCGTCCTCCCAGCCCTTTTCCGATTGCGCCATCAGCTCGATTACCTTAACGATCGCCATTCGCACACCTCCTGGCTGCAAAGTAGCAGACAGCGGCGGCGCCTTCGGGGCACTCGTACGTTCGCCCGACGCTGGTGCTTGCGCCAAACGGTGGGGGCGGCTACATCTCTTCAGGTGCACCGATGCCGAGCAGGCCAAGCGTGTCGGCCAGGGTGCGGCGCACGCTGTCTACCAGCAGCAGGCGCGCCTCGCGCAGGCCCGCCTTAGAGCGCAGGACTTGCGTGTCGGGCCGGCCGTCCGCCCCCTTGTGGTTGTAGTAACCGTTCCAGGCGGTGGCTAGGTCCAGCGCGTACTGCGCTACCTGGTGGGGGGCCAGGTCAGCCGCTGCGCCCTCTACGACCGTCGCGAAGCGGCCAACGGCGCGCGCCAGGCGCACTTCCAGCTCGCCTAACTCAGCGAAGTCGGCGCCCGCCCGGGCCGCGTCCAGGTCGATGCCCTCGGCGCGGGCCGCCCTAAGGATGCTGCAGGCGCGGGCGTGGGCGTACTGCACGTAAGGTGCGCTGTCGCCGGCCAGTGAGAGCGCCTGCTCCCAGCGGAAGTCGATTACCTTGCGGGCCTCGTTCTTGAGCATGCCGAACCGCAGCGCGCCCACCCCCACCTGCCGCGCCACGGTGTCTATGGCAGCAAGGTCGGGGTTCTTCTCCTCCACCACGGCGCGGGCGCGGCGCACGGCCTCCTCTGTCACCTCGTCGATCGAGAGCGTGATGCCCTTGCGGCCGCTCATGGCCTGCCCCTCCAGGGTCACGACCTCGTAGGCGAGGTGGTGGCTGTTCTCGTACGCCGCCTTGCCCTCCGGCGTGTCCGACAGCGCCAGCGCGGTGCGGACGATGGTCTGCGGGTGGCTCTGGCGCACGTCGATCACGTTGATGATCTCCTCGCCGTGCGCGAAGGTGCGGCCGTCGGGCCTGAGCTCGCCTTGCGGGCTGGAGGTGTACAGCGGCTTGCCGCTGGGCTGCTGTGAGAAGCGCTCGAAGCTCAGGCCTTCGAAGATGCCGACCTTCCAGAACTGGTAACCGATGTCCTTGGTCACGTACATGGCGGCGCCGCCCGAGCGCACCAGCACCACGAGCGGCTCCTCCAGCCCAGGCAGGAACTCGGAGACGTCCATGACCGTGGCGCCGGCGAACTTTCCTTCGGTGGGCTTAGAGACGTAGGGGCTGGACTCCATGACCTCGAGGCCCTTATGCAGCAGGCCGCCGTTCACGATGTCGGACTCCCACACCAGCAGGTCGTACTCGACTCCGAGCGAGTGGTAGGTCTCGAGCTGGGCGCGCAGCACGCGCTCGACCTCGCCGCGCAGCTCACCGCGCTCCAGGCGGTGCATGATCTGCGTGACGCCGCGCTCGATAGCCTCGCCGTCGGTCTCCTTAGCCTGTCCGAGCCTCACGTACAGCTCGCCCAGCCAGTGGTCGTACTTGCGCGCGCCGGCGCTGGCGTCGTAGCGCGCCTGGAAGTAGGTCACCGCGAAGAGGCTCTCGGCGGCCTGCCGACCCGTGTCGTCGATGTAGTTCTGTACCTCAACGTCGTGCCCTACGGCGTTCAGTAGGCGGGCGGTGGCGTCGCCCAGCACGATGTTGCGCAGGTGGCCCACGTGCGCTTCCTTGTTGGGGTTCACGCTGGTGTGCTCCACCACCACCTTCAGGCGCTCGGCTTCGGGGCGGGCCGGGCTTTGGGCGACCTGCCGCACGAACGCCTCGGCGTTCACTACGAAGTTGATGTAGGGACCAACCGCCTCCGCGCTGCGCACACCTTCGGGAAGCTCCAGCGCGGCTACCAGGCGCTCGGCTATCTGAGCTGGCGGCTGGCGCAGAGCCTTCGCAAGCGTGAACGCGACCGGCGTGCCGAAGTCGCCCGGTTTACCTTCGGGCACCTCCTGGATAAGCACCTGTGGCTGCGCCACTCCCAGGCCGGTTACGGCCTTCTCTACGGCGTCCTGCAGGGACTTAACGACTCTCTTCATGACGGAGAACGCTACCACACCGGAACACCTTGCCCGGCGGCCGTCGTCGGTTACAATCACCGCTACGCTTAGGCCTTGTAGCTCCCCCGCTTGGTGCCCCAGGAGCCATGCTGCGCTCATTGCACCTAGTAAACTTGAGCAATGTCGGCTCAAGTTCCCGCATCCGCACCTCTCCGCGTAGCACCCTTACGCTCAACGCCAGGTAGTAGCCGGCCCACTACCACGCCGTTATGGCCCGCGGTCGGCTACGCTGTCAGCGTGCGCCCCGCGGCCAGTTCCGCCCCTCAATCGCCCCCAGTCGGGCTTAGGAGTGTCCCATGGCAGACGCCGTGAACCAAGCAGACTTCACTCAAAGCATCCCCGTCTGCCCTGTGCGCGGGTCGGTGCTCTACCCCACCATGGTCATGCCCATAGACGCTGGCCGCCCCGTTAGCATCCGCGCCATCAACGCCGCGCTCGACCGCGACCGCACCATCGTCATCGTCAGCCAACGCGACCGCGACGTCGAGGAGCCGGGTATCGACGACCTGTACGAGGTCGGCACCGCCTGCAACATCATGCGCATGAAGAAGAACCCCGACGGCACCATCCAGATGCTGGTCCGGGCGTTCGCGCGCGTGAAAGTGGTCCAGTACGAGCAGGAAGGCGGCCTCATCGAGGCCACCGTCGAGCCGCTAGAGATACCAGAAGGCGACGCCGTCGAACTGGAGGCCGCCTTCAGAGAGCTGCGCGAGAAGTTCCGCGAACTCATCGACAGCGGCAGCCGCAGCGTCCAGTCCGAGGTGGCGCAGTTCGTCATGAACCTCGAGGACCCCGGTCAGTTCGCCGATTACGTGGCATACCACCTCGACTTCCGGCTGGCCGACAAGCAGGCAGTGCTGGAGGCGCCCACCGTGGCCGCCCGCATTCGGCACGTGCTGCTGCTCATAGACACCGAGATCGAACTGCAGGAAACGCAGCGCCGCCTGCAGCGCGAGGTCAAGGAAGAGATCGACCGCAACCAGCGCGAGTACTTCCTGCGCGAGCAGATAAAAGCGCTCCAGAAGGAACTCTCCGGCGGCGATGACGAGGACGACGAAGTGGCGGCCTTCCAGGAGAAGCTCGAGGCCCTCGAACTGCCGGAAGCCGTCATGAAGGAAGCGCAGCGCGAGCTGAACCGCCTGGCGCGCATGCACCCCGACTCGGCGGAAGCGTCCGTCATCCGCACCTACCTCACCACCATCACCGAGCTGCCCTGGAACGAGCGCTCCGAAGACAGCCTCGACATCACTCAGGCTGCCGAGGTCCTCGACGAAGACCACTACGGCCTGGAGAAGGTCAAGGACCGCGTCATCGAGTACCTGGCCGTGCGCAAGCTCAAGAGCGAGCGCGCCAAGAAGGGCGAGCTCGACCAGGCCGACGTGAACCGCGGCCCCATCCTGCTGTTCACCGGCCCGCCGGGCGTTGGTAAAACGAGTATCGCCAAGTCCATCGCCAAGGCGCTGGGCCGCGAGTACGTGCGCATCAGCCTGGGCGGCGCACGCGACGAGTCCGACATCCGCGGCCACCGCCGCACCTACATCGGCTCCATGCCGGGCCGCATCATCCAGGGCATCCGCCAGGCCGGCACCAAGAACCCCGTCTTCCTCCTCGACGAGGTCGACAAGCTGGGTGTCTCCTACCAGGGCGATCCCTCGAGCGCGCTGCTCGAGGTGCTCGACCCCGCGCAGAACTACAGCTTCGTGGACCACTACCTGGGCGTACCGTTCGACCTCTCTGAGGTGCTGTTCATCGCCACCGCCAACTACGCGCAGCAGATACCCGAGGCGCTGTTCGACCGCATGGAGAACCTGGAGTTCTCCAGCTACATCGAGCAGGAGAAGCTCGAGATCGCCAAGCGCTACCTGCTGCCGCGCCAGCTGCACGAGAACGGCCTGGCGCCCAAGCAGGTCACCTTCACCGACGGCGCCCTGTCGCGCATCATCACCTCGTACACGCGCGAGGCGGGGGTTCGCAACCTCGAGCGCATCATCGGCACCGTGGCCCGCAAGGCGGCCCGCACCATCGCCGACGGCGACGCTAAACGCATCCGCATCACAGAGCGCGGCATCGAGAAGTACCTGGGCGCCGAGCGCTTCACCCCCGAGGCGGAGGCCGAGGAGGACCTGGTGGGCGTGGCGACCGGCATGTACTACACCCCGGTCGGTGGCGACATCCTGTTCGTAGAGACCTCGGTCACTCCCGGCAAGGCCGGCCTGGTCCTCACGGGTCAGCTGGGCGACGTCATGAAGGAGTCGGCGCGCGCCGCCCTGACCTACGCCAAGGCCAACGCCGAGCGCTTCGGCATCGACAAGGCGCTGCTCGACGAGTCCGAGATCCACATCCACATCCCGGCGGGCGCCACCCCCAAGGAGGGCCCCAGCGCTGGCATCGTGCTGGCCACCTCGCTCATCAGCGCGCTGACCGGCGTGCCGGTGCGCAAGGACGTCAGCATGACCGGCGAGATAACCCTGCGCGGCCGCGTGCTGCCCATCGGCGGCCTCAAGGAGAAGATCCTCGGCGCCAAGCGGGCCGGTATCAAGCACATCGTCTACCCCACCAAGAACGAGGCCGACATGAAGGACATCGCGGCGCACCTCACCAAGGGTCTGCAAACGCACGCGGTCGAGGACCTCGACCAGGTGCTAGACGTGGCGCTGGTGGGCGGCATGGCCGCCCTGGAAGCCGCCGGCTCTAAGGGCCCCAGCGGTTCGGGTGAGAAGAAGGCGCCCAGCCGCCGCAAGCGGCCGGTCGAGCCGGTAGACAAGGGCGTGCGAGCCTAAACACCTGAGCCCGAGCCTTTCAGCCAACCAGCCGCCGGCACGCTGCTTCAAGCGTGCCGGCGGTTTCGTTACCTTGCCGCCGGTTACTGTCCGGCTGCACCCTCGCGGTATCTTGGGGCCATGGGAACCAACGCTATCAAGCCGCTAATAGCCGGCAACTGGAAGATGAACCGCCTCCCCAGCGAAAGCGTTTCGTGGCTGCAGGGGCTGCTCAACGAACTCGACGCGCTACCGCAGCAAGCTGACCGCAGCGAGCTGCTGTTATGCGTTCCGTTCACACACTTACCGGGCATGGCCGAGGCCGCTTTCGGCTGGCCGGTCAGCTTGGGTGCGCAGGACGTCAGCGCGCACGAGGCTGGCGCCTACACCGGCGAAGTAGCGGCCGCCATGCTGGCCGACCTGGGCGTGCGGTACGTCATAGTTGGGCACTCGGAGCGCCGCCAGTACCACGCTGAGGACGACGCTACCGTGGCCGCCAAGGCGCGCCAGGCGCTGGCGCACGGCCTGACCCCCATAGTGTGCGTAGGCGAGAACCGCGAGGAACGCGACGCGGGCCGCGCCACCGAGGTGGTGCTCGCGCAGCTGGCGGGCTCGCTGGCCGGCGTGAAGCCGCCCACCGCCGACGCCCTGGTCGTAGCGTACGAGCCCGTGTGGGCCATCGGCACCGGCCTGACCGCCACCGCCGAGGACGCTCAGGAGATGAGCCACGCCATCCGGCAGGCTCTGAAGAGCCACCTGCCCGAGCACGCCAGTAGCGTGCGCGTGCTGTACGGCGGCAGCATGAAGCCCGGCAACGCGGCGGAGCTGTTAGCCAAGCCCGACGTGAACGGCGGCCTGATCGGCGGCGCCAGCCTCGAGGTGGCGGACCTGCTGGCCATCGAGAGCGCCACGGCGGCAGCGTGAGCGCCGCCAACGTGGTGGCCGAGCGCCTCGGGCGCCTGCGCGATGCCCTGGCGGCCACCGGCGCCGAAGCGCTGCTGGTGACCACCCCCGCTAACGTGCGCTACGTGTCCGACTTCGGCACACCGGAAGACGCGGTGGTGCTGGTGCGGCAGGCAGACGCGCTGCTCCTCACCGACGGGCGCTACACCGCTCAGGCGCAGGAGCAGTCCGCTTTGCCGTTCGAGATAGTCGCGGGCCTGCACGAAGCCGCCGCCGAGCGCGCTGGCGGCGCCAGGCTAGCGGTCGAAGGCGACGCCATGAACCTCAGCCAGTACAAGGCGCTGGCCGGCCGCCTGGGTTACGACCCGGTGGTCACCGAGGGCCTGTTCACGCCTCTGCGGCTCGTTAAGAGCGAGAGCGAGATAAGTCAGCTGCGTGAAGCCGCCCGCATCACGGACCTGGCGTTCGAAGCAGCTGTGGCCATGATGCGGCCCGGCGTGACCGAGGTCGAGGTGGCGCTGGAACTCGAGCGCTCCATGCGCTTAGCCGGAGCCGACGGCAGCGCCTTCGAGATCATCGTGGCCAGCGGCGTGCGGGGCGCCATGCCGCACGGTACGGCCTCGCAGAAGAAGCTGGAGGCGGGCGACCTGGTGACGCTTGACTTCGGCGCGGTGGTCAACGGTTACCACGCCGACATGACCCGCACGGTGGCCATCGGCGCTGTCGGCGCCGAAGAGCGGCGCCTGTTCGACGCCGTGCTTGAGGCTCAGAAGGCCGCGCTGGCCGCCGTTGGGCCCGGCAAGTCCGGTCGCGAGGTCGACAAGGTGGCGCGCGACATCCTCGCCAGCCACGGCATGGCGGAGCAGTTCAGTCACAGCCTGGGCCACGGCACCGGTCTCGTCATTCACGAGGGGCCGCGCCTCTCCAGCCGCAGCGAGGACGTCTTGCGACCCGGCATGGTTGTGACCGTGGAGCCAGGCGTCTACTTCCCGGGCTTCACCGGCCTGAGGATCGAGGACCTGGCGGTCGTGACCGCGGACGGCCACGAGGTGTTGTCGCACAGCCCGAAGGAGTTTCGCTCGCTCTAACGCCCCTGCCTCGAAGCGGCGGGCGCCAGCGGCTAGGACCCCGGCGTTACTCCCCTGTGGCCAGCCGCCTGGCGGCTGCCAGGATGGCGGCCACCGCCGCCTCGTCCGGCGCCTCGCAGTAGATCCGCAGCAGCGGCTCCGTACCGCTGGGTCTCACCAGCAGCCAGGCGTTGCCTTCTAGGTTCAGCTTCACGCCGTCGAGGCGCTCCACGCTGGTCACCTGGCGCCCGGCTAGCTGAGCGGCCTCCCCCGCCGCGGCCAGGGCGCGCTCCTTCTGCTCGTTCGACGTGAGGGTCAGGTCGAGACGGTCGTAAGCGTGGCGCCAATCGGTCTCGCGCTCGATCTGGGCGAAGCGCTGCGTCAGGCTCTCGCCGCTCTCGGCCACCGCCTGCATGAGGAGCAGCGCGTTCGCCAGGGCGTCGCGCTCGGGCAGGTGCGCGCTGACGCCGATGCCGCCAGACTCCTCGCCCCCAATCATCACGTCGCCGGCCAGCATGGCGTCTGCCACGTACTTGAACCCAACTTTCGTCTCGAGCACGGGCAGAGCGCGACTGGCAGCCAGGCGCTCGACCACGCGGCTGACGGTGAACGTCTTCACCACCGCGCCGCGCCCGCCTGCACGCTGCAGCTGATCTATAAGCACCGCGAAGATCTGGTGCGAGTTGAAGAACGCGCCGCCCGGCAGCACCACCCCGAGCCGGTCGCCGTCACCGTCGGTGGCTACGGCGAACTGCGGGGTGCCCGCCTGGGCCGTCATGCGCTCAGCGGTGGCCGCCAGGTTCAGCGCGATAGGTTCCGGGTGCACGCCGTAGAACATGGGGTCGGGCCGGCCGCGCATCTCCACCACGGCGTCGGGCAGTCCCACGTAGCGGAAGAAGCCCGCCAGCCAGCCGGCCGCGGCGCCGCCCATGGCGTCGTGCAAGATGGGCGCACTGAAGCGCCCAAGCGCTTCGACGTTCACCAGCGCAGCGAGCGCTGCGTAATAGTCGTGGCTGATGTCCAGGCTCTCTATGCCGCGCCGCGCCGACCCTGACTGCGCCACGTCGGCGTGGTCAACCTGCTGGGTGGCCAGAGCGACGCTACGGTAGGTGGCGTCGCTGGCCGAGCCGCCGTAGGCGCCCTTCAGTTTGAAGCCGTTCCAGATGGAGGGGTTATGCGACGCGGTCAGCATGACGCCGCCGTCGGCGCCCAGGTGCCGCACTGCGAACGACAGCGCCGGTGTTGGCAGGTACCCCTGCGAGAGGTGCACGTTGAGGCCGTTAGCCGCCAGCACCTCGGCCACGCGCCGCGCGAAACGCTCGCCCAGGAAGCGCGTGTCGTGCCCGACCACCACGGTGCGCCCGCCGGCGGCGTTCAGGGTATTGGCGTACGCCTGCGCCGCGCGCGCCACGTTCGCGAAGGTGAAGCGCTCGGCTATCACGTCGCGCCAGCCGTCCGTGCCGAACACGAGTTCGTCCGGGCCGGAGCGGGCCCCGTTCGTTTCGTTCGCCATGCTTTTTATCGTCCCCTCCGCGAGAGCCTACGGTTGACGCAAGTGAACCCAAGCGTAACCGCCCCCGCGCTAGCGCGGTTTACATAGACTAGTCCCGTGAGCATGGTCATCAAGTACGGCGGCAACGCCATGACGGACGCAGCAACGCGGCAGCGGGCAGCCGCGGCGCTTTACGACGCTACTGCTGGGGGCGAGCCGCCCGTGGTCGTACACGGCGGAGGGCCTTTCATCCAAGCCGCGCTGGACGCCGCCGGGTTAGAGCACCGCTTCGAGCGCGGCCTGCGGGTCACGACCGAGGAAAGCCTCGATGTCATCGAGAGCGTGCTCACCCTGCTGGGCAAGCAGCTGGCTCAGGAGATAGGTCCCGCCGTCGGGCTAACGGGCCGCGACGCCGGGCTGCTGCACGCAGCGCAGCGCGCGGGGCTAGGGCGGGTGGGCCGCATGACGCGCGTCGAGCCGCACGTCATTGGCGCATTGCGGGCGGCGGGTCTGGTGCCGGTCGTGGCGTGCCTCGCCGTAGGTGAGGACGGCGGCCTCCTCAACGTCAACGCAGACGAGGTGGCTGGCGCCGTGGCGGGCGCGCTTTCTGAGGGCGTGGTGTTCCTCACCAATGTCCCCGGCGTGCTGGAGCACCCCGATCGACCGCACAGCCTGATCAGCGAGCTGACCCGCAGCGAGGCGCTGGAGAGGCTGGCCGACGGCCGAATCGCTGGCGGCATGATCCCCAAGGTGGAGGCCGCCCTCGCCGCGCTTGATCACGGCGCGCCGTTCGCGGTGGTGGCCGACGGCCGCGACCCCGAGGGCGTTGCGCGCGCCCTGGCCGGCGGCGGCACGCGCGTCACGGCGGGCTGAAAGCGCTCCTGCACGGGTGAGATTCCCGTAAGAGGCGAGTTGCTAACTTCCGGCAACGACACGGAACGGCGGCGCCTACTAGCCGCTAAGCGCGCCCGGCTGCAGGCTCGAGCCCCAGGCGCACCGGCGATCTCTTAGGGAGTGCGCGGATGCTAGACAAACTAACTGCCCTACCGACCCCGCTACTGATTGTCGAAGCGGCCAGACTCGAACAGAAGCTCCTGCACGGCACTTCTACGGCTATCGACACCGAGCTGTTCTGCTTCATCCAGATAGAACTCGGGGGCCGACTGGCCCGGGAGATGGTGCTCGACCCGCGCGACTAACAGCCGCCGCTCGCTTCGCTAACTGGTGATCTGTCCGCCGTTGTATTTCGCGGCGGTCCAGATGCCAGTTTTTTCCTGTTCGCGGTAGACGCATCTCTGGTACATTTGCTAGCGATGCCCTTTCCAGCCCTACTACGCGCCCTCACCGGAACCCTCGTCTTGTGCCTCTGTGCAGGGGCGTTCGCCAAGACGATCACCGTGCAGCAAGGCGAATCGTTGTGGGGTCTGGCTCAGAAACACGGCACCGACGTAGAGACGCTGCGCCAACTGAACGGCCTCACTTCCGACCTGCTAAAGGTGGGTCAGACGCTCATACTGCCCGGCGGCGACGCCGAAGCCAGCGCGGAGCCCGCCACCGTGACCGTGCGCCCCGGCGATACCCTTTACGAGATCGCGTTGCGCCACGGAGTAACGGTCGAGTCGCTCATCGCTTATAACGACCTCGACGGCACGCTCATCCATCCCGGCCAGGAGCTGGTGCTGGCGCCGGGCGAGACCGCCCCTGAACCCCTTGAGGTAGTGTTGGGGGTGGGCGATTCCCTGTGGGTACTCTCCCGCCGCTACGACGCCACCATCGACGAAATCGCCCTGGCCAACGGCATCGACCGCGACGCCACCCTCAGGGTCGGCGACCGCCTGGTGATCCCCGGGCGTTACGCGGCCAGCGACGTCGACGTCGGCGGTCCCGCGCCGGTCGAAGTGGTGGTGGCAGCTAACGACACCCTGTGGGGCATCGCGCTGCGTTACGACAGCAACGTTTCGGCCATCATGAGCGCCAACAGCCTCACCTCTGACCGCCTGCAAGTGGGTCAGCGCCTGCGCATCGTGCCGGGCGCCGAGGTCAAGGCCACCCGCGCGGCCGTACCGACGCCCATCCTGTCCGACGCCGCCGGCGCTCCAATGGTGTGGCCGCTGGTCGGTGTTATCACCTCGCGGTTCGGTTACCGGCAGCTCAGGGTCAGCGGTTCTAACTTCCACACTGGCCTCGACATCGATGGCGACACCGGCGACCCCATCGTGGCCGCGGTGTCGGGCACGGTCACTCACTCAGGATGGCGGGGCGGCTACGGTTACCTCGTGATTGTTACGAACGGCAACACCGACTACTACTACGCGCACGCGTCCGAGCTTCTGGTGGACGAGGGCACAGCGGTGCAGGTCGGTCAACTGTTAGCGCGTGTTGGCAGCACCGGCAACTCCACGGGCCCCCACCTTCACTTCGAGGTGCGCGTGGACGGCGATCCTGTTGACCCTCTCCCCATACTGGAGACGACGGCCGTCCGCTGAGCCGGAGCCGCAGAGCTGGAGCAACCCTTGCGTCTCGTCGTCATCGGCGACATTCACGTTCAGGCCGAGAAACTGTGGCGCATGCTGCAAGAGGCTGGCCTGGCCGACGAACAGAACCGCCCCACCAACGCGCTGCGTGACGACACCACCAGGCTGGTGTTACTCGGTGACCTGGTGCACCCCAAGAGCCGCCAGCGTTACGCCGACCTGATAAACGTGCGCCGCTACGACGAGTACAACCCGCGGCACCTGGAGCGCGCCGAGATAGCCCAGACGCGCTTCTTGCGTGAGGTCAAGGCGTTCGCTGACCGTGTGCCTGGCGAGAACATGACCATCCTCATGGGTAACCACGACTTCAACGCCGTGTCACCCGACCAGGGTCCGCTGCGCACCGACGACGTCTCGCACCTCGAGTGGAAGCCTGGCTACGGCAACGAGCTCGACGACGACCTGCGCGAATGGATCCTCACCTGGCCTTACGAGCTGGCGATCGACGAGCTGCACCTGGCTCACGTGGGCCCGCTTAAGGAGCACAACACGTTCGACCAGTCGTTCTACCTGGAGAACCGGCGCCGCTGGCTGCAGGAGGATCGCGACTTCTTCGAGGGCACCCCGTACAGGCTCGGCGTGTACGGCCACACGCCCGTACGCGGCGGCGTTAACGTGGCCTCGCAGGGCCGCGCGTTGCTGCTCGACACGAACGGCCACCTGGGCGAGTACGCGTGGCTCGAGGTCGAGCTAAGGGCCGACAGCTACCGCCTGAAGATGCACGGCAACTTCTTCGACGAGATAATGCCCAAGGGTTGAGGCTCTGCGCCCCCCTGGCGCGTTCAGTTCTCGGTTCGTGAGTCGTAGGTGGGCGTGAGCAGCGCCCAGGTGCGGAACGGCGCCAGGTCGACCAGGTCGCCCGCGCTGGTGCGGAACCTGAGGCCCACCCCGTCGGCCAGCTCCCAGGTGCCGCGCTCGGCTACTCCCTCGAGGTAGAGCGTCGCAGCTCCGCCCTCAAGCGGGATGTACAGGCGGCCAGCGGTGTCACCTGGGATGGTCACGGCGGTCACGTGACCGACCAGCACGGCGTCCATGAGCACGATCTGGTCGTCTGGGTGCACGGCGGGCTCGCCATCGCGGATCCAGCGGTAGGCGCCGAGGCGTTCGTCGTACCTGAAGCCCGACGTGTAGGCGCCGCTGTAGCGCACCTGGACTTCGGTCACCGTTTCGGCGTCCAGCGCGGGTGCGTGCACCTGGCTGGTCACGATGCGGTCTGCACCGGGCAGCAGGCGGCTGACGGCGGTGCGCAGGTCGGTGCCCACGCTGTACAGGTTGTAAGGCGCGCTGCGGTCGTTGGCCCGCGCGAAGAGCTGGCCGCTGGTGTAGGCGTTGAGGGTCGGCACTTCGGCCGCGCTGATGGCAATCATGGCGCCGGGCGAGCCGCCGTCGTGCACCAGCACAGCGTTGCTGCGCTGCGCGAGCTGCACGAAGTAGTCGCGCGCGCTGCGTACGGGGCCCACGCGCACGGGGTCGGTGCGGTCGTAGATGGGCATGAGGCGAGTGAGTCCGCCTTCCACCGGCATCTCGACGATCATGCTGGCCTCGCGCAGTCCGTGCTGCGGGTAGCCGCCCACGTTGTCGACCAGCACGGCCAGCGGCTGGTCGCGCCGCGTTGCCAGCGGCGGGCGCCGCGGTTGCGCTGGGGCGCCGGTGCCTGCGCCCACGCCGTCTGGCGACGCCGCCAGTCCCCGCCCTTCGGCCGTGGCGAGCGGATCCAGGGGCCCCGTCTGGCCCGCCACGGCGGCGTTGCCGCCAGGC